>NZ_AP024235.1:2708806-3017613 GCF_016756315.1 Alteromonas sp. KC3 | reverse complement strand
TGGCATGCACGTTCTTAATCTGAAGTGCACTAAACACGCTATGGGGAAAACAGGTAATATCAAGTGACCCAAGTTGTTCGCGAAGTGCACTAGCAACGTCGCTTTTTACAATCGCTATAACACCGTTTTCTTGAAGGCCACTATTGTAAAGAATGCCGCTTTCAGCAGAATAGCTTGCTAAATTCTTTTGAGAACTCGGTATTGAAGTAAGTGCTGCAAAGTCTGCGTGGGGGAAGTGTGTTTTGAGCAATGCTTCAGCAACGTTTGAAGAGACAAAAAATGACTCATACGACGGTGTCGCATCAATTATGTCTACCTTAGAGAACACTCCATATTTGTTTAACTGAGCCAACGAATGGGCGCCTGATGATGTATTTGTGATCATCAATAGTTGCTTGTCATGGCGTGTTACTACACCTAATGACCAGGTTTTACCTTTATTGTCACAGTGGGCATAGTGACGAGCAATGCCGTCGCTTAGTGCCGTGATATTAACCGTTAACTGACCGTGCAGGTAGCTGTCAGCTTGCTCACCTTCCAGTGAAATAATCATATTGTCACTTAGCTGTACGGCAAACTGTTCAGGTAGTGAATGTAAAGCGGTGAGTTGCGTCATAACGGGTTCTCATAAATAACGAATGATGTGGTAAACGTATGGCAAAAATCAGGATATTCAAGTCCCTGCTGGCGCCAAAAGTTAGGACTTTGGTTAGTATGCAAAGTATACCTATTCCAATTCATGTTGGGCACAACCAATAAAGCGAATCGAAAAGGCGTTATCAGACCAAAAGAGCAGTGATCCACACACCGCTTGCGTGGTATTATCCTATGTGAATTCAAAACGATAATTAAGACACTATGTTTGAACCAAAAAGACTAGCACGATTAAAATGGGCTTGCCGAAGAGGTATGCTCGAATTAGATGTACTTTTACTTCCTTTTGTTGAAGAAGCGTTTGATGATTTAAGTTATGAAGATCAAGTGACATTTGAGCGCTTACTCACTAGCGATGATCCAGATTTGTTTGCGTGGATTATGGGACACCAGAAGTGTGACGATCCAGAGTTGGCGGCAATGGTCGCAACCATAGTTAACCGTGTCAAAGTATAGGATTGAAATTAGACTTTCTCCTTACCGATATGTAGCCACTGCTCTATCTGTAATAGTCTGTGTTGCATTGGCAGTGATAAGTGCTTCACCGCAAACATGGTCATGGGTATCACCTGTTGGGCTCATAGCGTTTTGGGTTGGGGCTTTTGTTGTCGGTGGCGCAGTGGTATTTATGCTAGACAAGGCCACTATTTTTAGATGGTTCGGCATATTTAGTAACAAAGTTGTTATTCCCGAATATACGCTTTCACTTTCAAGCAATGGTATTATTAGCGTGACCAACGAGTCTGCGCGTACAAAAGGCAAAGTACAGCTTTTCAACACTTTATCACGCTCACAAATCAATACAGATAATATCCCTATGCAAATTCATTCTTCTTCTCAAATGTTTGTGTGGGGACTGTGCATTGAAGTGGCGAGCGTAAAATATCGTTGGTTCGACCGGAGTCATACTCATTTTGCTTGGGTGTTAAAAAATGAATGTTCCGAAGCGGATTATCGCCGATTATCAAGAGCAATAATTTTCGCGAAAAAGGAACGCCTTCAAGGAATTAAATAGATGTTTCGTGAGTATACTAAAGCGTTGTTTAAGCGCGTAGATACAAGGCAGTTGATGCAATTCAAGCCACCTACATTGCCACAGCGTATCTACACCAAAACGCTACACATCGATAACGTACACTATGGTAACTTTTGCAACGAAGTTGACTGGCCTGCTGGTGATCAACTACATCCGTTGTATTTGCAAATGTTGTCGCTTCCACTTCAAATGCAGTGTCTGCTTGATAAGCAAAGTCCTTTTCCTTTACTGGGACTTATTCATGCAGCTAATCGTATATCCATCGTTAACGAGTGTGACATTAGTGAAGCGTTTGAGTGTCGTGTGCGCTTTAATGACGTGCAGCCCCATCAGCGAGGGTGGGAAGTTGATGTCATGCTAGAAGCATGGCAACACGGACAATTGGTATATCGCGCCATTAGTAGCTATTTGGTTAAAGTGAAAGCTGTTCATGTCGCACCTCGTGCAGTACACAGCGAATCGCATGAAGAATGTGACACTCAGCAAAAAGCGCTGATTAGTGAAATTACAGTGCCATCCAATACTGGGCGACGCTATGCAAAGCTGTCTGGTGACTATAACCCTATACACATTTCAGCAATTTCGGCCAAAGCTTTTGGTTTCAAGAAGCCTATTGCTCATGGCATGTGGACCCTTGCAAGGGCGGTATCTGCGTTTGTTTCACATTATAGTGGTTCGAACTCACTGCAGTTAAAAGACGTGGAGTGCCGCTTCAAGAAGCCCGTTTTCTTACCAAGTGACATACATATTCACCAACAATGCGTAACGGATAACAGCGCTCTTGTGGATGTGACTAATTTTGACGAGACACTGACTCACGTAGAAATAAAGCTTAGCTTTTAATTTACGTTTGGAGTTGGTGCGATTACAAAAAAAGGTGAGTATTAACTCACCTTTTTTACCTTAGATTAATTACTCTGTACCTTCACCGTCACGGAAGCTTGCTTCAGTGATAAGTGAACCCACATCAGCACTGGATAACTGCTTTTTCGGTGTCAGAATAGTGGGTTTTGGGTCGTCGAGTTGTTCTGGGTGGTCCAAGTTAAAATGTAGGCCACGGCTCTCTTTTCTTTCCATTGCACAGCGTACAATGAGTTCTGCAACGGTAACTAGATTTCTCAGTTCCAACAGATTGTTGCTGACTCGAAAATGCGCGTAGTACTCTGCAATTTCTTGCTCTAACAACTTTATTCTGCGCATAGCGCGCTCTAGTCGTTTGTCTGTTCGCACTATGCCAACATAATCCCACATAAATAAGCGTAGTTCGTGCCAATTATGCTGAATAATAACTTCTTCATCAGAATTGGAAACCTGACTTTCATCCCACGGCGCAATGGCTTCTTCGAAGTCTGCGCTTGGTAACTTACTAATGATATGTTCAGCGGCGGCGGTTGCAAAAACAACACATTCCAACAAGGAATTTGATGCCATACGATTGGCGCCATGAAGACCTGTATAGGCAACCTCTCCGACAGCGTAGACATTATCAAGATCTGTTTTTGCGTTAAAATCAGTAATGACGCCACCACAACTGTAGTGTGCTGCAGGTACCACAGGAATAGGCTCGCGGGTTATATCTATGCCGAGTGAACGGCACTTTCGATAAATGTTAGGAAAGTGTTTAACAATGAAGTCAGCCGGCTTGTGACTGATGTCGAGATACATACAGTCTGCGCCTAAACGCTTCATTTCATAATCAATCGCGCGAGCCACAACATCACGCGGTGCCAAATCGCCGCGTTCATCAAACTTGTGCATAAAGCGTGTGCCGTCAGCATGGCACAAATTAGCCCCTTCACCACGCAGCGCTTCTGTAATTAGAAAGTTTCGAGCCTGCGGGTGGAATAAGCAAGTGGGGTGGAACTGGTTAAACTCCATATTGGCTACTCTGCAGCCAGCCCGCCACGCCATTGCAATGCCATCGCCGCTTGAAACGTCGGGGTTAGACGTATACTGATAAACTTTGCTGCCCCCACCGGTTGCAAGCGCTATAAACGGTGCTCGTATTACTTCCACATGTTCTTGTTGTCTATTCCAAACGTAAGCCCCAACGCAGTGGTTCTTTTTTGATTTTGAAGGAATAAGATCAATAGCATTGTAGCGTTCGAATATATGAATATTCGGATGTGTTGATACCGCGTCGTTTAACGTGATTTGTAGCGCTTCTCCTGTAGCGTCAGCGGCATGAAGAATGCGACGGTGGCTATGTCCACCTTCTCTCGTTAAATGAAAGCGTTCCTCTCCATTTTCACTTTTTTCCGTATCAAAGGGCACGCCGTAGCTAATAAGCCACT
This sequence comes from Alteromonas sp. KC3, assembly GCF_016756315.1. NCBI lineage: Bacteria > Pseudomonadati > Pseudomonadota > Gammaproteobacteria > Alteromonadales > Alteromonadaceae > Alteromonas > Alteromonas sp. KC3. The sequence goes on along the minus strand of NZ_AP024235.1, from coordinate 3,013,629 downwards.
CTAGTGATGCTTTTGCGCGCTCAGCGGTAAAGCGCACGGCGGGCTCATCACATAAACCACCACCGGCTTTAAGTGTATCTTTAACGTGTGCGTCAATGGAGTCTTGTTCATCAAATACTGCCGCTATGCCACCTTGAGCATAACGCGTTGAACCTTCGTTTCTATCGCTTTTGCTTAAAACGATGACCTGACAATGGTCAGCGAGCTTCAACGCAAGGCTAAGTCCAGCTGCGCCACTTCCAATTATCAATACATCGCAACGGTGTTCTATTGCATTTGATGTGGAAGTTAGTGAAGACGATACAGATTTCATGTATTTTTATATCAATTCAAACGAGCAAAGGTTCGGCAAGTCTAAAGGATGAGTGACAAAACACAATAAGTGTTAGGTGTAGATACACGCATTTTTTAAAATTTTTAATGCTTAGACAGAACTTTTAATAAAAGAACGCGTCTACATCCATGCTTATGAGAGCTAGGGTGTGGTAGAAGTAGGGAGTAACGGCTCGAATGAGCGAGCAGATAACCGACCAACAATTGGTCGAAAAAGTACAGCGTGGCGATAAAAATGCGTTTAATTTGTTGGTAACTCGCTATCAACACAAAGTTATGCATTTGGTTTCTCGATATGTAAAAAACACAGGCGATGTGGCGGATGTAACACAAGAGGCGTTTATTAAAGCCTATCGTGCACTGCCTAACTTTCGTGGCGATAGTGCCTTTTATACGTGGTTGTATCGCATTGCGGTAAACAGTGCGAAGAACTACCTTGTATCACAAGGGCGTAAGCCGCCTGCAAGCGATGTGGATGCAGATGAAGCAGATTACTACGAAGGCAGCGATGCACTTAAAGAGCAATCTACGCCGGAGAGAAGCCTTTTATCCGAAGAAATAGAAGAAACGCTTTTTAAAGTGGTAGAAAAACTGCCCGATGATCTGCGTATGGCAATTACACTTCGAGAAATAGAAGGGCTTAGCTACGAAGAAATAGCGAGCGTGATGTCGTGCCCTGTAGGGACGGTTCGTTCTCGTATTTTCAGAGCGCGAGAGGCCATTGATAAAGTAATTCAGCCGCTGTTAGAAAATTAATCGAAATAAATTAAAAAAAAGATGAACTTTCTTTTTTCGTCGATGACTAACAGCTGTGTTAGGGTAGTTAACGATCAAATTGATCTGGATATGAATATATGACGCAACAGCAAGAAAAATTGTCCGCATTCATGGATGGTGAGATAGAAGGCAATGAAATTATCGATGCGATAAAGCACGATGAAGCGCTTCAGGCCAAATGGCAACGTTACCATGTTATTCGCGGTGCAATGAGAAAAGAAGCGAGTGTCGCCCCACAATTAGATATTACGGCAAGTGTTGCAGCCGCATTAGAGAATGAACCCGCAATTGTGGCACCTAAACCGTCTCGCTGGCGCTCAATACCCGTGCTCGGTAGTGTGGTTCCATTTGCAAAGCAATCGGGTCAGTTCGCTGTAGCAGCCTCTGTTGCCGTTGCCGTTATTTTAGGTGTACAGCAATTTAACCAGCCTGCGCCAAGCGAACCTTTTGAAACGTTTTCGACAAGACCTCAAGGTGGTTTATCTCCTGTGAGTCTTGAGCAAACTCGCGCACTTCCTCGTAACGATATGAACGAAATGCTAGAGACAAAACGGAAAATCAATGCGCTGATAGCCGATCACGAGCAACAAATTAGATTGAAGCAAGCTGAGGAAGCCAGCGACAGTGACAAACAAGACTCGGAGGCTGAGCGCCCAGAGTAGCTGTTTGCAAGTGCTGTTGATTATCTTCAGCGTTGGGCGGTTAGCGTCACGCATCTACATTTAAGTGTAATTGTGTCATAATTACATGTGAGCAGTTTATTTTTAAAGTGCAAACCAGCATCTACTGCTGGTTTGTCTGTTTCTGAGGCAAGGAAAATGCGCCGTACTTCTCTTTTCTTTTCAATTGTCATTCTAGGTCTTTCTATATCGCATGCTGCCGCCCAGACGAGTGCAGAGCCTGAAGCGGGTAAAGAGCCCTCAGCTCATACACAGCCCTCAGCTGATGCACAGTCTTCAACGTCAACAGAGCCTTCAGATAATGAGCAGCCCTCGGCGCAAGAAATGCCTTCACAACGAGAGAATGCAACTACCTCTTCGAATCCATATAATACTGTGCAATGGCTGTCTCAGCTGCAGCGCGTTATTTCGTCTGCTAATTTTCAAGTGACCTTTGTACAGACCATCGCTGGGAAAGAAACCGTTCCGTATCTATGGCGCCATGGCATTTTGGAGGATGGTACCGAAGTTGAGCAGTTAAGTTTGCAAAACGGCCCAGGTCGCGAGCTCATCCGTATCAACGACGTTGTCAGCGTTTTTGAGCCAGATGTTCAACCTTACAGTTTGCACTCTAATCATATCAATGGCCCTATACCGAGTGCGTTGGTCTATCACCCCGAAGAGCTTCTCGAAGCGTATGAATTTGTTCCCGTTGGTCGCGCAAGAGTGGCTGGACGACCTGCTCAACAAATTCGCATTGTTAGTCGTGATAACACGCGTTTTGGTTACCAGCTTTGGTTAGACGAAGAGTCAGGTATGTTGTTGAAACTGAATATGCTCGACTTGCAAGGCACTTTGCTAGAGCAGATTCAGGTGACTGCCTTTGCTATCAACCCTGAACCGTCTGATTATTTTTCGAGAGTAAACCTTAGTTCATTACCGAAACCAATGGCAATGGGGACCAGTCAAACCCGTGAGCACAGTTGGGATATTGGCTATATGCCGACTGGCATGAGAGAAATAAAGCAAGATACACGGCGATTAGCATTAACAGGTCAAGTGGTAGAATATAAACTATTATCTGACGGTCTTGTGGATGTGTCTGTTTATGTACAACCAGCAGAAGACGCGTTAGGCGGCGATTTAGCACTGCGCAATGAATTGAGTACTTTTTTGACGCTAACTGATGGTAAGGCGCAAGTGACAATCGTGGGTGAAATTCCATTGCAAACGGCCAAGGCTATTGCAACGTCACTTGGCCCCAAGGCTGTGAATTAAATAAAGAGAATACAGGCTGTATGATTAAAGAAACTGCTACTGTTGTTGCCGTTGATGGCGATTTAGTTATTGTCGAGGCGGCAATCAAGTCAACGTGTAGTAGTTGTCAGGCACAAAGTGATTGTGGAACGGGGCTCGTCTCTCGTGCATTAGCGCCGAAAACACAACAACTGACATTGCGCTCTCCTATGCCTGTGAATGTGGGGCAACAAGTCAGTGTTGGGATCCCTGAAGCGGGTGTATTAAGTGCATCGGCATGGCTATACCTGATGCCATTAATAGTGTTTATGGCATCTTTTGTGTTGTCGTCTTTTTCGCTTGTAGCGCTTGGGCTCGAGCAGGAACTTTGGGCTTTGTTGCCAAGTGGTGTGGTGACTTTTTTTGCGTATCGGTTTATCGCAAGAAAGCTTCATAAGACTGAAAGTAGCAAATATCAAGCAGTATTGCTCGGGAAAATCAGCGCTTAACTTTTAACAAGGTAATGACGTTTAAGCTGCAAAACAAAAAATACGGCCGAATGATCACCATCTGAGGTAGTTTCAATACCCGTGTAAATCTACACATCGCAAATATCACCAAAATTACGTCATGCGAATTCGCTTTTCGCTTAAGAAATGGGTAAAATCCGCTCGCGCTGCGTATAACTCGTAGCTTTATTTTGTTTAATGAATTTTTCTGCAGGTAACTTCCAGCATTATGCAACAGTCGCACATTCGTAATTTCAGTATTATCGCCCACATTGACCACGGTAAGTCTACGCTTTCTGACCGTCTAATTCAGCACTGTGGAGGGCTTTCCGATCGCGAAATGGCTGAGCAGGTTCTCGATTCAATGGACCTAGAAAAAGAGCGCGGTATTACCATTAAAGCGCAAAGCGTTACGTTAAACTATGAAGCACGAGATGGTGAAACCTATCAGTTAAACTTCATCGACACGCCAGGACACGTTGATTTTACTTATGAAGTATCGCGCTCTCTTGCGGCCTGTGAAGGTGCATTGTTGGTTGTTGATGCAGGGCAAGGGGTTGAAGCGCAAACCTTGGCAAATTGTTACACAGCCATTGAAATGGATATGGAAGTTGTTCCAATTCTTAATAAAATTGACTTGCCTCAAGCAGAGCCTGATCGCGTTGCCGAAGAAATAGAAGACATTGTTGGTATTGATGCGTTAGACGCAGTGCGTTGCTCTGCGAAAACGGGCATTGGTATTGAAGACGTATTAGAAGTTATTGTTAACAAGATCCCACCCCCTCAAGGTGATCGAGAGGCGCCATTAAAAGCACTTATCATCGACTCTTGGTTCGACAACTATCAAGGTGTTGTGTCTTTGGTACGTATTGTCGAAGGGCAGCTGACCAAAAAAGACAAAATTCAAATTATGTCGAATGGCCAAGCTCATCAGGTCGACAAAATTGGTGTGTTTACGCCAAAACCTCTTGAAACAGGTGTGCTACGAGCAGGTGAAGTAGGCTTCATTATTGCGGGTATCAAAGATATCCAAGGAGCGCCCGTTGGTGACACGATCACCCTTGCAAGGGAGCCAGCAAAAGAAATGCTTCCTGGGTTCAAAAAAGTGAAGCCACAGGTATATGCGGGCATTTTCCCAATAAGTTCTGATGATTACGAAGATTTCCGCGATGCACTCGCTAAACTAAGCTTAAATGATGCGTCTCTTTTCTATGAGCCAGAGAGCTCGGCAGCATTAGGCTTCGGATTCCGTATTGGTTTCCTAGGCATGCTTCATATGGAAATTATTCAAGAGCGTTTAGAGCGCGAATACGATCTCGGACTTATCACGACAGCCCCTACAGTAATTTACGAAGTAGAAACCACCAAGGGCGAGATTCTCACCGTAGATAGCCCAGCTAAGTTACCACCCGTTAACGACATTGCCGAAATTCGCGAGCCTATGGTTGAAGCGAACATTCTTGTTCCTCAAGAGTACTTGGGTAACGTTATTACGCTATGTGTTGAGAAGCGTGGTATGCAAACCAATATGACATATCACGGTAAGCAAGTAGCAGTAACCTATGAGCTGCCAATGGCAGAAGTAGTGCTTGATTTCTTCGATAGATTGAAGTCAACCAGTCGTGGCTTTGCATCACTTGATTATAACTTTAAACGATTCCAAACCTCAGACATGGTAAGGGTTGATATTCTAATCAATGGTGAACGAGTGGATGCATTAGCTGTGATTACCCACAGAGAAAACTCACAAGGCCGAGGTCGTGAACTCGTAGAGAAACTGCGCGAGCTGATTCCTCGCCAAATGTTTGATATTGCAATTCAGGCAGCTATTGGCAACCATATTGTTGCACGAAGCACAGTTAAACAGTTGCGTAAAAACGTAATTGCAAAATGTTACGGCGGAGACGTTAGCCGTAAGAAAAAGCTACTTCAAAAACAAAAAGAAGGTAAGAAGCGAATGAAGCAGGTGGGTAATGTTGAGTTACCACAAGATGCATTCCTCGCAGTACTCAAGGTAGGTAAATAATGGCGAATTACTTCTCCCTGATTTTGGTTGCACTCACCTTAGTGACAGGGCTAATCTGGCTAGTGGACAGCCTAGTGTTTGCGCCTAAACGCAAAGCGCGTCTGCAGGCCGCGGCTACCGCAGAGGGTGCGGCGTACGGAGAAGATCCCCAGCTTCCTTATTTAGTAGATACCTCACAGCAAATATTCCCTGTAATTGCGTTTGTGTTGGTACTGCGCTCGTTTCTATACGAGCCGTTCCAGATACCCTCAGGTTCGATGATGCCTACTTTGTTAGTAGGCGATTTTATCTTGGTAGAGAAGTTCGCATACGGTGTTAAAGATCCGGTATTCAGAAGCAAAATGATTGAAACGGGTGTTCCTGAGCGCGGTGATGTGGTTGTTTTTAAATATCCAGAAGACACTTCGATAGATTATATCAAGCGTGTTATCGGGTTACCCGGCGATACAGTGGTGTATCAAAACAAGCAGGTCTACATTAAACCCAAATGTGAAACTGGCAGTAACTGTCCAAAGCTAAAGGCGGTGCCACTTGATTTCAAGGAGCGCGGAGAGTTTGTACAAGATATGGCGCAACTGATGCGTTACACCGAAGATTTGGGCACAGTAGAGCACGATATATTACGTCATCCAGTACGTGAAATATCACCAGTCAACTTCTACACCCAACCTGGTACGCGCAGTAACGAATGGATAGTTCCAGAAGGTCAATATTTTGTGCTAGGTGATAACCGTGATAATAGCCGAGACAGTCGTTTCTGGGGATTTGTACCTGATGAAAACCTAGTGGGCAAAGCAGTCGCTATTTGGATATCATTTGAATTTGAACGACAGCCTTCTGATGCCCTTCCTTCGTGGGTTCCAACCGGAGTTCGATTTGAGCGTGTAGGTGGCATTCATTAATGCAAGGTATTGATAAATATCGTCGTTTGTACAAAGCGATAGGTTACACATTTAACGATGAAGCGCTATTAGAACAAGCGCTAACCCATAGAAGCGCAGCAAAGCAGCACAACGAGCGCTTAGAGTTTTTGGGTGATGCTATACTCGGTATGATAGTAGGGGAGACGCTTTTCAAGCGTTTTCCTACGGTTCCCGAAGGAAAACTCACGCGTATGCGTTCTACCTTGGTTAAAGGAGAAACATTGGCAGAGTTGGCGAAAGAGGCGAGCGTTGGAGAACTGCTCAACCTAGGCCCTGGTGAGCTTAAAAGTGGAGGCCATAGAAGAAGTTCAATTTTGGCCGATGCGGTAGAAGCGATTCTAGGGGCAATATACTTAGATTCAGGTATGGACGAAGTGCGTGGTGTTATCGACCGATTATGGGAGTCGCGCATTGTAAAGCTCGACCCTAATGCGCACCCCAAAGATAGCAAAACACGCCTTCAAGAGTTTTTACAAGGTCGCAAGCAAGCACTACCTACCTACGAAGTATTGTCGATTTCGGGTAAAGATCATGCGCAGACATTTGAAGTGAGCTGCAAAGTAGAAAGCCTAAGTGACGCTGTAGTTGCGTCAGGCAATAGCCGTCGTAAAGCAGAACAAGAAGCTGCGCGTTTAACCTTGGAGAAGCTAGATGACAACGCATAATGAAACCGAGTCTGGTGCATTGCCTGATGTCCAAACACGTTGTGGTCTAGTGGCTATTGTTGGTCGTCCAAATGTGGGTAAATCAACACTTCTCAACCGACTTCTTGGTCAGAAGGTCAGTATTACCTCGCGCAAACCCCAAACAACGCGGCATCGCATTTTGGGAATTGATACCGACGGTGATTACCAAGCTATATATGTTGACACGCCCGGACTTCACCAAGACGAAAAACGTGCTATAAACCGTTACATGAACCGCGCAGCATCGAGCTCTTTGGCTGAAGTGGGCCTCGTGCTGTTCGTCGTGGAAGGCGATCGCTTTAACAGCGAAGATGAAATGGTACTGTCGAAGGTGAAGCAGTCAAATCTGCCTTGCTATCTTATTGTCAACAAGATGGACAAAGTAGAGAACAAAGAGGCCTTTATGGTGCACCTTCAAAAGCTGGGTGAAAAGCACGCTTTTGAGCACATTATTCCCGTTAGTGCCAAGCAAGGAAAAATGATCGATGGCATTCGCGATCTTGTGGCTGAATCGCTACCAAAAAGTGAATTCTTCTTCCCAGAAGACTATATAACCGACCGCTCAAGTCGATTTATGGCTGCTGAGATTATTCGAGAAAAACTCATGCGTTTCACAGGCGATGAATTGCCTTATTCAACGACAGTTGAAATTGAACAATTTAAGATGGCTGAAAATGGTGTTTATCGCATCAGTGGTCTTATTTTGGTTGAGCGGGAAACACAAAAGCGCATGATCATTGGTAAGGGTGGCAAGCACCTTAAAACTATCGGTGAACAAGCGCGAAAAGATATGGAAAACTTGTTTGATAACAAAGTTTTCTTAGAGTTGTGGGTTAAAGTGAAGCAAGGGTGGGCTGATGACGAACGCGCGCTGCGCTCTCTTGGTTACGGTGACGACAGCAATTTCTAAACGAATATCGCTATACATTAAACCGTAAGTCTGATGCCAAGTGATCTTGGCATCGCCCCTTCTCGTTATCATCTCAAATTATTAATATCGGTATAACGCGGGAGCGTGATATGGCAATATCAGATATGCGCAGGCAGTACTCAAAAGGGTCTTTGAGTGAGTCAGATTTAACTTCTAATCCTTTTCTTTTATTCGATAAGTGGCTTAACGACGCCATCGCCGCAGGCATTCCAGATCCAACCGCGATGACGGTTGCAACGGTAGATGCAACTGGGCAGCCTTCGCAGCGTATTGTTTTACTCAAAGATGTGAGTCAAAAAGGATTCGTCTTCTTTACTAATTTGGGCAGTCGAAAAGCACAAGAGCTCGCGGTAAACCCTAAAGTCTCTTGCCATTTCCCTTGGTTTTTTATGGAACGTCAAGTTCGAGTGTGCGGCACGGTGGAAAAGCTGTCAGTGTCTGAGAATGCTAGCTACTTTTTCTCTCGCCCTAAAGACAGTCAACTTGCGGCTTATGCATCTAAACAAAGTAAGCCAATAAGTAGTCGCGAATTATTGCTTACCCAGTTCAAACAGCTAAAAGATAAGTTTGCTAACAAAGAGCTTCCAGTTCCAGACTTTTGGGGAGGCTTCAGAATAGTGCCACATCAAATAGAGTTTTGGCAGGGCGGAGAAGACAGGCTACACGATCGGTTTGAGTATAATAGAGCGGCCGACGACACCTGGACCACTCAGCGCTTGATGCCATAGCGCTAACCGCGATTAAATGGGCGCTTCATGATAGATAGTCATTGTCACCTTAATCTTGCCCCGCTGGCTGATGACATAGATAACGTTATCAAAGGGGCAGCACTTGCGGGAGTAGAGCGGATCCTTGCTCCTGGCGTGACGATAGCGTCATGGCAGGTGCTTCAGAAGATAAGTGAGCAGTACAGCCATGTTGTTTCCATCGATACCGCAATAGGCCTCCACCCCTATTTTTTGTCACACTCTCAACATGCCGAGCAAGTTGCTGCGGTGGGCCGAGACGGCACTATCTCGTATTTAATAAGTGCGCTGGAGCATGCATGTGAAACTATGCATTCGTCAGTTAAAGCGATAGGCGAAACGGGTTTAGATGGGCATATACAAGTGCCAATGCCTCTTCAGCAGAACGTGCTGGATGCGCAACTCACTATTGCCAATGACGTTGCCTTACCCGTTATTTTACATCACCGAAAAAGCCACCATTTATTGTTTGAAGCCCTTAAGAAAACACAGCCTAAATATGGTGGTGTTGTACATGCATTCTCAGGCAGTATAGATGTCGCTAAGCGTTATATTGACCGTGGGTTGTGCTTGGGTATAGGAGGCACTATTACGTACGAACGCGCCAAGAAAACGAGAGACACAGTCGCCTATCTCGTCAAGCACCACCTAGACTCGTTATTGCTTGAAACCGATTCGCCTGATATGCCGATGCAAGGTCGCCAAGGTCAGCCAAATTTACCTCGTTATATTGGAGATGTAATCGATACACTTACGTCGATTACAGGCGTAAGTGCTATGGTATTAAAGAAACAAACGACAAAGAATTACCAGCGGGTTTTTTTAGGTGAAAGGGTTTAGGGAAGTGATTAGCCAGTTATGTCCTATACACAGGCCTACCTAATTGCCTCAGCAAATCTCATTTACTTAAACCGTTTAGACTCGATAGTGTCAATTACCCACGGACGCAGCTTATAGAACCCTCTGGTGACATAAATCCCCAAAAGCAAGGCAAGAAAAACCAAGATACATGCAATCAATGTTAACTGATAACGTAAGGTTAGCGGGCTCTCAAGCACCGCTTGGGTATTCATGTGAATGTTTACATACCCTAAAACCACACCGTTTTCATTGGTAACGGGTTCGACGTAGGTTAGGGGGGTAAGGCCATCTGTTTGACTCATGGCAACGACGCTGTCGATTTTTGGTAGGGGAGCCAAATATCGTCCATCTTTATCAAAAACCGAGACCCCTACAATGTGTGGTTCTTGTGTCAAGACAGCAGTAATTTTTTCGATACGCGCGCGCGTTAAACCTGTTTGAGAAGTGTTAGTTGTGGCGCCATGCGTAACATCATCATCAACACTTTCGTCACTTGAGTGTGAGGGTTGCAATAGCTTTGCGTATTGTCTAGCGATACTTTCACCAGAGAAGCGTGTTTGCACGGTTAGCCAATCTTGCTGATATTGCTGGAACAACAAAACCAGTGCGACAGCAAGTGCTATAACAACACACACTACAAGCGTGTGAAACAACCTCTTTAGTGCGGTATATACCGAGTGGGAGTCGTTGTTAGCTTGCACATACTTTGGTGGATTAGCGTTTGCCAATAGTGCCGCCTTTATTTATTGATAATGCTTAATACTTCTAACACTAGGATAACTCGAAATAATTTAAAAGAGGATATTTTATTAGAAGAGGTAATTGGTTAGCATTAGTTCATCAATCATTTTCGGATATACCCCGTGCAATCTACCATCGACACGCTGTTAAGTGCTCAAACTGATGATGCTCGCCATAGTGCTAGCGCGTTAGTCTCCTTTGTTTCAAAGCAACACTCTGAAGTCGCGTTTTCTCACACTTTAACCATCGCTGGTCAGGCCCTCACAGGCCATTTACTGGCAGGCGCTTTATCGGCTTTAGCACACCGTTTTACGCCAGTAAGTATTGCATTTCATGCGCTGCATCAACAGTTTGGAGATGACGTCGTAGAGGTAAGGGGAAACCTAGAGAGTGTTGAGCGTGAAGTCCTTAATAAAACCCTCTCAGGGGTCAGTGCATCATTTAACATTGATGTAGGTGTCCAAGGAGAGCGACCACGTCTTGATACGCCAGGTCTGTTGGTAATGGATATGGATAGCACGGTTATTGCTATAGAGTGTATTGATGAAATTGCAAAGCTAGCTGGTGTGGGGGAGCAGGTTGCTGAAGTTACCGCTAAGGCCATGCGCGGAGAAATAGCCTTTAATGATAGCTTGGTGCACCGGGTGGCTTGTCTTGAAAATGTGCCGGTAGCTCACCTCGCGCAAATTCGAGACAGCATTCCTCTTATGCCTGGCATTCAAGTGCTGTTATCAACTCTCAAGCAACATAAATGGAAACTTGCCATTGCTTCAGGAGGCTTTACCTATTTCGCAGATTACCTCAAAGAAAGGCTGGGACTTGATTATGCAATATCTAATACGTTGGAAATCAGTGACGGCAAGCTAACAGGTAAAGTAGTAGGGGAAATTGTTAATGCAGATGTCAAAGCGCGCACCGTAGAAACGTTGGCCCGTGAATGGTCTATCCCATGTAGTCAAACTGTGGCAATGGGAGATGGCGCAAACGATCTTGTTATGATGGCGCAATCAGCACTGGGTGTCGCATGCCATGGAAAACCACTTGTTAACGAAAAGGCTGATGTAGCAATCCGCGTGGGAAGTTTACACAGTATGCTGTACTTCTTAGGCTCTTAAAGTGTACTAACGAAAAAAGAGCGCTAAATGGCGCTCTTTTGTTGCGGTGAGTTTTCAAATTAGTTAACTATGCTTGATTTGCAAAAAACGATGCGGCGTGTGATGCGCTCTTTAACGTTTTATTAGCCGTAACATCTTCAATACTAAATCCATAGCGTATTAACACCTCGTCGGTCACATCGATAAGGTGGGAACACGCAGCAATACTCCACATCTGCTTTTCTAGGTCACGAGCACGATGCATGGCGTACATAGTGACGTAGTTAATTTCGGTTTGCAGCATCGTCATGTCTGGCTTACCCGTTGTGGTCAGCATTATATGTAAAGCGATAAATTGACCACGCGTCATCGCTTCTTTGATAAATGCTCTGCGCTGTTCGTTATCGTCAAATTTATGCGAATAGCGGGGAATTATCGCCATTCTTGGGTCTTTTTGCGAGACGTCAAATGAGATAAATAACTCTTCTCTTAGCGGCATGTTTTCGAGTTTAACGGCTTTAATACCGCTTTGTACGAAAGGTGACTCCTGCTTTCTATCTCTGAAAAAGAACTCCAAATTGACTTTGTCTTGCTCTGCAAACTGAGTAGTCAGGGTTGTTACGCGTTCATCTTGTTTGCCAATGATACAAGCTTGAGGCGTATAGCGAATGCCTTCTTTATTCATCAGAAATGAAAGTGAGGTCGCATTTCGTGCGTTAATACAACGCAATGCTTGCCCCATACCCGGCACTTCTTCTTCGTCAGACTCAACCTTTAAGCTGCTCTTGTTTTTCTTGATAAGCTCTTCAAAAAATAAGCGTGCACTTTTACCCTCATCGCCGGCAACTGCTTTTAAATGAAGTATGTTCTTTTCGACATTGTGATACACAATGTCGTATTGAAGATGCATAACATCAAAATTTTTGGTGATTTCCTGAAGTCGTGGAAACGCGACTTCCACTCGACCATCAAGTGTACCTTTGTATTCTTTACTTAATTCAATACGAAGACCTAAACCGTGAACAGAGATATCTTCACTTATCCCTTTGTGCACAATATCGTCGGAATTAAAGCGCGCTTCAATTTGTGTTCTTAGTTGATAGCGACTTTCTATCCGCTGTTCTTCGTATTTAAAGCGAACAATTTGAATGTTTGAAGGCGCCCGATTGCGAGGATGACCAAAATTGCGCAGGTGCGTTAAGTTATCGCGATTAAACTTAAATTCGTTATATGTTTCTTGGCCGGTAACAGATGTAACATCGGTAATGTGTGCTAAGTAACGTAAGTTCTTTAGCTTTGACATCAGTCTTGCAGACGGTGGGGTGTTTAACTTTTTAACTTTATTGCCTACCGAATCTGGAATAGATAAGGGTATGTACGCTTGTTCTGGCGTCATTTCGGTCAGTGTAATCTTAAACACGCGCCAACTTACTTTTTTACTGCCAAATCCTAAGAACACCTTTGCAAGAATTTCTTTTTGAAGTAACTCTTCGTAAGACGCTGAATAGAAATAGACCTTATCATTTTGTAGGTGCGTAAAGCTAAATACAAAAATCTCTCTTGCATCTTCAGGCTTATTGACTAAACGCGTTAGCCGCTCTTGCGTTAGCAAAAAATTTAATCGGCAGACATCTTCTTCATCTTGCCAATAATGAATGGTTTCCCTATTCACTTCGTTCATCATTGCATAGCGCGGTACCATGGTAGAGTTAATCACATCAATAAAAACGGGGAGCGTTGGGCTACGAGGTGAAAAGTACTGTTCGCAAATTTTACTTTTTATGGCGTCTAAGGTATTGGTCATATTTACTTTATAGCGGCGTTTGTTGCCGGTAATAAAGTTATCTAGAAACTTATCAAAAGCGGTATTTGGATAATCAGCATCCCGTTGCAGCGCTAGGTAATTGACGTCATTCTTTGTGCTAACTTTTACGAGTTTATAAGCAATACCATTTTTTTTGTCTAACGCAAACTCACTTTCTAGCCCTCTAAAGTAAATAAAGAGTGTTTCGTCTTGGCGAAAAAAGGTGTCTTTAGAAAGTTTGACCTGAAGACCTTTCAGTGAAATGTCGACGCTTAGTCCTCTGACCGATTGCCCTGACTTATCGAAGATTTCTACCGCGACAGCAAAGTTCATCCTTTCGGCGTTACGCTGTTGGTAATCTAATAAGTTAACTGTGGGAACCTTGAATTGTTCTAACACCGCAGACCGCTTCTTTATTTGCGGGCTCTCTTTGTCTGCGCGTTCCTGCGCTAACTCTTTCTCGCGCATTAAACGGAAGTTGTTTTCGGTGTTTTGGACGGCTTCGTATACGCCATAGGTATACCTTCCGAAAACGCGCAATTGCTCTTCAAACTTATCAACCGCTATCTCATCCATGTAGTGAGTGCGGCCTTCATGAACATATTTGTTACACTTGCCGTCAACGTGGCCGCGTAAATCGATGGTGCGCAAGCAAGGCTTTGCCAAGCGCTTTACTTCCATCTTGATAAGAAAGCGTTTTTCTTTGGGAACGTCAGACGCGATCTGAAGCAATACTTGGTTGAACTCAGGTTCATTAACCATAGGCTTTAGCTGGTCTATTATGTCAGCATATTGCTTTAAATCTTGACTCATGAATGCGCAACTTTGTCTTTAAGTATCATTATTTTAGTTGTTATCGGCAATTCAGCCAAACTCATTAATATGAAGCCTTTAGACCTTGTTGTCCCTGAAATCCACGGCTGTCTGTAACAATGTAGCCCAAATATTGGCATGATATGATGTGTAGACAGTTAACGATCCTCTACCGTGTAAAAAGGTCTTGCGGGGTGTACTTATATTGTTGATGTTGGTGATAGAATACTCCTTTTATGTGACGGATAAAATAGCAATATGGCAAAACGTAAAACCGCTTATGTATGTTCCGACTGTGGCGCAGAGTTTCCACGCTGGCAGGGGCAGTGCTCAGAATGTAAAGCATGGAATACAATAAGTGAGTTTGTTGTAGCCAGTGCCAAAGCATCTACGCGTCAATCGTCGTCCGGTTATGCTGGGCAAACTGCTGCAAAAATTGAGACTTTGAATGCCATTGACCTTGAGTCATTGCCTCGATTTAGCTCTACGTTTAAAGAACTCGATAGAGTACTTGGTGGTGGTATTGTGCCTGGCGCAGCAATGTTGATAGGCGGCTCGCCGGGAGCAGGGAAAAGTACACTGCTCTTACAAGTCATGTGTCAGATGGCAAAAGTAGAAAAGGCACTTTATGTCACTGGTGAAGAGTCGTTGCAGCAAGTTGCAATGCGCGCAAAGCGTCTGAACCTACCTGATGACAAGTTAATGATGCTTGCTGAAACCAATGTCGAGACCATTTGTGATTTGGCGCTTACCCAAAAGCCTAAGATTATGGTTATTGACTCCATTCAGGTTATGCATGTCTCTGACGTACAGTCGGCACCTGGCAGTGTTTCTCAAGTGAGAGAGAGTGCTGCGTATTTGACGCGTTTTGCAAAGCAAAATCACATTGCCATGTTTATTGTGGGTCATGTCACAAAAGATGGCAATCTCGCGGGCCCTAAAGTGCTTGAGCACTGTATTGATAGTTCAATGATGCTAGAGGGAGAAAGTGACGGGCGTTATCGCACATTGCGCAGTCACAAAAACCGTTTTGGCGCAGTAAATGAGTTGGGCGTTTTTGCGATGACTGAGAAAGGATTAAAGGAAGTGAGCAATCCTTCGGCTATTTTTCTCAGTCGCGGTGAGAATGAAACGCCAGGGTCAAGTGTGATGGTTATCTGGGAGGGGACGCGACCGCTACTTGTTGAAATTCAAGCGCTGGTTGATTATTCCCAAATGTCGAATCCTAGACGAATTGCAGTGGGGCTAGATCAAAATCGTTTATCGATGCTTTTGGCAGTCTTGCATCGTCATGGCAATGTGCAAATGAACGACCAAGATGTATTTGTGAATGTAGTAGGGGGCGTAAGAGTTTCCGAGACAAGTGCAGACTTAGCGTTGTTGCTAGCCATGATTTCAAGTTTTCGAAATCGCGCGTTGCCCCGTGATTTGATTGTATTTGGAGAGGTTGGTTTGGCAGGTGAAATACGGCCTGTACCAAATGGAACCGAGCGTATAATTGAAGCTGCTAAACACGGTTTTAAGCGAGCAATCGTACCCAAAGCCAATGCGCCAAAACAGCCTATCAATGGAATGAAAATTGTACCTGTTTCGCGTCTATCAGAAGCACTTGACGCTCTCGAGTAGAGCGTTAACTTGTAACACTATGATGTGGTTTATCGAGGTGTTTGGTAAACCGCATTAACCAGTGCATTTAAGTCTTTTTCCTCAATATCCATATCTGCGCTATTTAGTGCTATTAATCTGCGAAGCGCACTTACACTGTCTACGTCCATTCGTTCAACCTTGCAACCCAGTGAAACCATATCTTTGCGGCTATCTGAATGTCGATAGAGCTGGGAGATATACAAGGTAATAAGTGGGCTGTCATCGTTAGCTTGAAACTTCGCAATGTAAGGTTCATGACTGTCAAAAGGCAGATGAGCAAGCGCTGATTCCATAGCTTGAAGCTTTATTCCTTGTAGTGATACGTCACTGACCATTACCTCTATATCGGTATTACTATGAGACAGTATCCCATTTACGTCTAATGATACTCGCTGAAACTGGCGCTTATCTGTCATGCCACACTACCTTCTGCCTTTTCTTATGCTCAGTATTGGACAATTCAGGGCGCATGGCAATAAAAAAGCCCTCGATAATGAGGGCTTTTGGCAACACATGTGGACAGCGTTCAACTATCGCGTTATTTGGCCATTCGCTTATATTTAAGACGATGTGGCTCAACTACATCTTGTCCAAACTCTTGCTTCAACCAACTCTCATAATCTGAGTAGTTGCCTTCAAAGAAATTAATATTACCTTCGTCACGGTAATCCATAATGTGTGTTGCCACACGGTCAAGGAACCAGCGGTCGTGCGAGATAACCATTGCGCAGCCTGGGAATTCCAATAGTGCATTTTCAAGTGCTCGTAGTGTTTCAACGTCCAAGTCGTTAGTTGGCTCATCCAGAAGCAATACGTTGCCGCCCGCTTTCAATAGCTTGGCAAGGTGTACACGGTTTCGCTCACCACCGGATAGGTCTTTAATGAACTTCTGTTGGTCAGTACCTTTAAAGTTAAAACGGCTACAATATGCACGGCTGTTTATTTCAAAGTTGCCGATTCGGATAATGTCTTGGTCGTCAGAAATCTCTTTCCAAACGGTGTTGTTTTCGTTCATGTGGTCGCGGAACTGTTCTACCGCAGCAATGTGCACCGTTTCACCTAAATCGATGTTACCCGAGTCTGGTTGCTCAGCACCGGTTAGCATTCTAAACAGTGTTGACTTACCTGCGCCGTTAGGACCGACAATACCGACAATCGCACCTTTAGGTACTTTGAATGAAAGGTCGTCAATAAGCACGCGATCGCCATAAGACTTCTTAAGGTTAGTGACTTCGATAACTTTGTCACCTAGGCGCTCGCCTGGTGGAATGAAAAGCTCATTTGTTTCATTGCGCTTTTGATAATCGCTAGTCGATAGCTCTTCAAAGCGCGCCATACGGGCTTTGCTTTTTGCATGACGGCCTTTCGGGTTTGAACGTACCCATTCAAGCTCTTGTTTCATGCTCTTCATGCGGGCTGTTTCAGCACGCTCTTCCTGTTGCAAGCGGTTTTCTTTTTGTTCTAGCCATGATGAATAATTGCCTTCCCATGGAATACCTTCACCACGGTCAAGTTCTAATATCCAGCCAGCAACGTTATCTAGGAAGTATCTATCGTGAGTAATCGCGACTACGGTACCCTCGTAGTCGTGTAGGAAACGTTCTAACCATGCCACTGATTCTGCATCTAAGTGGTTAGTGGGTTCGTCTAGCAGCAGCATTTCAGGCTTTTCAAGTAATAGTCTACACAGCGCAACACGACGGCGTTCACCCCCTGATAACTTGCTTACATCAGCATCCCAAGGCGGTAGGCGAAGTGCATCTGCTGCACGCTCTAATGCGTTGTCTAGGTTGTGACCATCTTTCGACTGGATAATTGCTTCTAGCTCGCCTTGCTCTTTTGCCAGCGCGTCAAAATCGGCATCTGGGTCAGCATATGCAGCATACACTTCGTCAAGACGAGTCAGCGCATGTTTAACATCAGCAACGGCTTCTTCAATGTTGCCTCGAACGTCTTTAGATTCGTCTAATTGGGGTTCTTGGGGTAGATAACCCACTTTAAGACCTGGTTGAGGACGGGCTTCGCCTTCGATGTCTGTGTCAATACCCGCCATTATGCGCAGTAGTGTCGACTTACCAGCACCGTTCAAACCAAGCACACCAATTTTTGCGCCGGGGAAAAAACTAAGAGAGATATTTTTTAAAATGTGTCTATTCGGTGGAACAATTTTGCCCACGCGATGCATACTGTATACGTATTGAGCCATGCTCGATCCTCGCTAGAAAGCGGTAAAACAAAAGAATTAGTCAAATTTGATAACACCCTTTACAAAACGACTTGATTAGAGCGTATACAAACTGAAATAGATGGTGTCGTATTCTACTCGTAACAGGATAGATTGTGCCAGAGGCTATCGTCATTTACTCCTATTCTTGCTGTAATTTTGAGCACTTACCGAGAAATGTGCGATTAAAATATCAAAGCGTGTGGCGATTTAATGTAAACTTAGTCAACAATAAAGTTGGTGCATGTTTGCCACTATTGCATTGTAAGGCAATAGGATATGCGCCATATAGTCATTAAACATCCGAACAGGTACATCGCATGACTGCTATGAATAAACGCACATTTAGTTTGGAAGAACTCGCTAATCACGTTGGCGGTGCAGTTCAGGGAGAGGGCAGTGTTGTCATCTCTGCGGTTGGCACCCTTGCTGGGTCTGCTGAACATCAGATTTCTTTTCTTACTAACCCTAAATATAAGCCGCAATTAAAAGATACAAAAGCAGGGGCTGTTATTCTTCATGAAAGTTTAAAAGATGATAGTCCGGTACCAGCGTTAGTTGTTGCTAATCCTCACGCGGCTTTTGCTCGCATAGCTCAGCTTTTTGATACCACACCTGTTGTAGCAAACGGAATTTCAGAATCAGCAGTCATTGCGCCGTCAGCGCGTATAGGTAGTGATGTGTCACTGGGACACAATGTGATCATTGAAGATAATGTTGTACTGGGTGATCGCGTAACCATTGGTGCCAACTCGGTTATTCGCAAAGGCACGCACATCGGGGAAGCGTCAGTTATTCATCCAAATGTGACTATTTATCACGATGTGGTGATAGGCAAGCGGGTTACTGTCCATAGCCAAACGGTGATTGGCGCCGCTGGTTTTGGTTACGCAAATGATAAAGGAGTGTGGCTACCTATTCCTCAAACAGGGTCAGTCCGCATTGGTGATGACAGCCAAATTGGTGCAAGTAGCAGTATTGATAGAGGTGCTATGGAAGACACAATTCTTGGCACCAATGTCATAATCGATAATCAAGTCCAGATTGGTCACAATTGCATAATAGGGGATCACTCTTGCATATGCGGTGCTACTGGAATTGCAGGTAGTTGCCATATTGGTAAACACGTCATCATTGGCGGTGGTGTGGGTATTAATGGACACATTAGTATTTGTGACAACGTACAGGTCACTGGCTATACCATGATTGTTCAAGATATCACTGAGCCGGGTGTTTATTCTTCAGGACAACCTGCGCAAACTAATCGTGAATGGCGAAAAAATACAGTTCGCCTGCAGAAAATTGGAAGCCTTTTTGACCGCGTTAAAATGCTCGAAAAACAGCGCTAATTGAATATCGGCGTAGGTATATCGTTAAACCTACGCCATTTGTATTAATTTCGTAATAAAGCGGTATACACGAGGCTGAAAATGACTAGAATATGGCCTCAAATTGAGCTATCGGCGCAGATACTAACCTGCATAGGCTATTGGCAATACCGCAGTCACTTATGCAGATTGGTATTATTTTACGCCACATTAAAACCGCAGTTAAGGAGCCCCCATGTTTTCTCGCGAAATGAACATAGCTGACTTTGACCCAGAATTAGCCGATGCAATGGCAAAAGAGGTTGAGCGTCAAGAACATCATATTGAGCTAATTGCCTCTGAAAACTACTGTAGCCCACGCGTGATGGAAGCGCAGGGTTCACAACTTACTAATAAGTATGCAGAAGGTTACCCGGGCAAGCGCTACTACGGTGGTTGTGAGCACGTTGACGTTGTTGAGCAGTTAGCAATCGATCGTGCGAAAGAACTTTTCGGTGCGGAATACGCAAATGTACAGCCACACGCAGGTTCTCAAGCTAACTCTGCGGTATTTATGGCATTGCTAGATGCTGGCGATACTGTATTAGGTATGAGCTTATCTGAAGGTGGCCACCTTACTCACGGCTCTCACGTAAACTTCTCTGGTAAAACCTACAATGCGGTTCAGTACGGTCTAAACAAAGAAACGGGTGAAATTGACTACGCTCAAGTAGAAGCGCTTGCGAAAGAGCACAAACCGAAAATGATTATTGGTGGTTTCTCTGCGTATTCTGGCGTTGTAGATTGGGCTAAGTTCCGTGAAATTGCTGACAGCGTTGGCGCGTTTCTATTAGTTGACATGGCCCACGTTGCTGGACTAGTTGCAGCTGGTGTTTACCCTAACCCGCTTCCTCACGCGCATGTAGTGACAACGACGACTCATAAAACCCTTGCAGGCCCTCGCAGTGGTTT
Source organism: Alteromonas sp. KC3 (assembly GCF_016756315.1). NCBI lineage: Bacteria > Pseudomonadati > Pseudomonadota > Gammaproteobacteria > Alteromonadales > Alteromonadaceae > Alteromonas > Alteromonas sp. KC3. Next base: position 2,993,340 of record NZ_AP024235.1, on the reverse strand, counting down.
GATCCTTTCTGCTTGTGGTGATGAGACTATCTACAAAAAGCTAAATAGCTCGGTATTTCCAGGCAACCAAGGCGGTCCACTTTGCCACGTTATTGCGGCTAAAGCGGTGGCGTTCAAAGAAGCACTTCAGCCAGAGTTCAAAGCGTATCAGCAGCAGGTTGTTGCAAATGCGAAAGCCATGGTTGCAGTAATGATTGAGCGTGGTTACAAGATTGTTTCTGGTGGTACTGATAACCACTTGTTCCTTCTCGACCTCATTGACAAAGACATCACAGGTAAAGATGCTGATGCAGCATTAGGTGCAGCGAACATCACGGTTAATAAAAACTCGGTGCCAAATGATCCGCGTTCACCGTTTGTAACCAGTGGTCTGCGTATCGGTAGTCCAGCAATTACTCGTCGTGGCTTTAAAGAAGAAGAAGCAAAGCAAGTTGCAAGCTGGATCTGTGACATCCTTGACAACATGGGCGATGAGTCTGTTATCAAGCGTGTGCAAGGCGAAGTTGTAGCGCTTTGCGCGCAATTCCCTGTTTACAAGTAAATAGGTTTGTCTTTTATTGCGTACTTTGGTAGTAATGCAGAGATAACTCTGATGAGAACCTAAGTACGCAATTGTTAAGGATATTTTATGTTTTGCCCTTTCTGCTCCGCGCAAGAAACCAAAGTGATTGATTCTCGCCTTGTAGCGGAAGGGCATCAAGTGCGCAGACGTCGCGAATGCATCGTTTGCCATGAACGCTTTACCACATTTGAAAGCGCAGAATTGGTTATGCCTCGCGTAATCAAGCGCGATGGCTCTAGAGAGCCGTTTAATGAAGATAAATTGCGTGCTGGGCTACAACGTGCGCTAGAAAAACGTCCCGTCAGTACCGAAAAAGTAGAGCAATGTATTTTATCGCTTAAGTCTGAGCTTCGCGCGACAGGTGAGCGAGAAGTAGAAAGTGAGCTGCTGGGTAACTTAATAATGAAAGCCCTTAAAGAGCTAGATAAAGTTGCTTATGTACGCTTTGCATCGGTCTACCGCTCCTTCGAAGATATTAGAGAGTTTGGAGAAGAAATAGCACGATTGGGCGACTGAGGCGAAACCCGCTTATCACAGGATAAATTGTGGACCACGCTATTATAAATAGAGACTATCATTGGATGGCAAAAGCTATCCAACTTGCCAAAAAAGGCCTTTACACCACGTCACCTAACCCTCGCGTTGGTTGTGTTATTGTCGATGAAAGTAATCAATTGATTGGCGAAGGCTTCCATATTCAAGCCGGTACTCCTCATGCGGAAGTTCACGCATTAAGAGAAGCCGCGCTTTCAAGAAAGCAGGGCGCGAAAGGGGCTACGGCTTATGTCACGTTAGAGCCTTGCAGCCATTTTGGTAGAACACCGCCTTGTGCTGAAGCGCTAGTGAAAGCGCAGGTTGCACGCGTAGTAATAGCGATGACTGACCCCAATCCTAATGTAAGTGGAAATGGTATTCGCATTCTACAAGATGCTGGTATTGAAGTGGTTAGCGATGTAATGGCTGCTGAAGCTGCAGCGCTGAACCCTGGCTTTATCAAACGTATGTTGACGGGTATACCCTTTGTTCGAGTAAAACTCGGCATTAGCTTGGATGGTAAAATAGCGCTGAGCAATGGCGTTAGCCAATGGATCACAGGGGCTGAGGCAAGACGCGATGTGCAACATTATCGCGCAAAAAGCTGCGCGGTACTGACAGGCTCTGGTACCGTCAAAGCCGACGATCCAAGTCTATTGGTAAGAGTAAATGAAGCGGGCTTTACAGATTACCCTTTAGAGGAAGTGAGGCAACCTACCCGAGTAGTCGTGGATAGCAAGAACGCGCTAGGTCAAGACTACCAGCTGATGAAAGATGGTCACACCACACTTATTGCTACCACACAGGCCCAGCCAGATACCGCCAGTGAACACTTTATTTGCGTAGATGAGCAAGAGGGAAAAGTTGATCTTAGTGCGCTTTTGCAAGCGCTTGGTGACAAGCAATACAATGAAGTATGGGTTGAAGCCGGGCCCGGACTTGCTGGAGCATTACTTAGTAAAGGCTTAGTTGATGAACTTATTTGTTATCAAGCGCCTAAATTATTAGGCGATAAAGGCATCAGTATGGTGAATTTGCCCGATTTTACATCGCTTGATCAATCTATTTCACTGACGCTCATTGAAAATCGGCAGGTGGGCAACGATATTAAGCTTATCTTCCGTCCAGATGTTAGCAACACAACACGCTAACTTCGCTTAAGAGGAAATCTATGTTTACCGGAATTATTCAGGCGCTAGGCACTATCCAGAAGTTGGATAACCGCGGAAATGACATCCGCCTTACTGTATCGTCACCTACCTTAGACATGTCTGATGTGGCGCTTGGAGACAGCATTGCCACTAACGGTGTGTGTCTAACTGTTACAGATATGGGCAAAGACTTCTACTGTGCAGACGTTTCAGCAGAAACCATCAAATTGACGGGGTTTGCGCATTATTCATCGGGTTCTACTGTTAATTTGGAAAAGGCAATGCGTCCAACTGACAGATTTGGTGGACATATTGTTTCTGGTCACGTCGATGGTGTTGGTACAGTAACTCAAATCATTAAACACGCCGACTACATAGAATTTTGGGTGAAAGCACCCGAAGATCTTGCCAAGTATATTGCGCACAAGGGCAGTATAACCGTTGATGGGATTAGCCTTACGGTTAATGAAGTTAATGGCGCTGAATTTATGTTGTGGATCATTCCACATACATTAAAAGAAACGATTATGGGCACGTATAAAGTCGGTACAGCAGTTAACCTTGAAGTAGATGTTATCGCACGATACTTAGAGCGGTTAATGCTAGGTGACAAAGCGGCTGAACCGAAAAGCAAAGGCATTGATATGGCATTTTTAGCCGAGAACGGATTTTTAAAAAGATAACCCTACAAGAAGCACAAATTATGGCATTTAACACTACACAAGAAATTATCGAAGACATTCGTCAGGGCAAGATGGTTATTCTGATGGATGATGAAGATCGCGAAAATGAAGGCGATCTGATTATGGCGGCTGAGCATGTCACCCCTGAAGCCATAAACTTCATGGTTACCCATGCACGCGGCCTAGTGTGTTTGCCAATGACGCAAGAACGCTGCCGAACACTGAATTTACCGCTAATGGTAGATAAAAACGAAGCGCAGTTTTCTACTAATTTCACGGTTTCGATTGAAGCTGCTACGGGGGTAACGACTGGTATTTCTGCGGCAGATCGCGCTACGACAATACTTGCAGCGGTTGCTAAAGACGCTAAAGCTACTGACATTGTTCAGCCTGGGCATATCTTCCCACTTATTGCCAAAGATGGTGGTGTGTTAAATCGCGCTGGCCACACTGAAGCTGGGGTTGATTTACCGCGATTGGCAGGGCTTGAGCCTGCAGGCGTGATTGTAGAAATTCTTAATGAAGATGGCACCATGGCGCGCCGCCCTGAGCTGGAGAAGTTCGCCGAAAAGCACAATCTTAAAATTGGTACTATTGCCGATCTTATCGAATATAGAAACTTAAACGAAACCACTATCGAGAAAGTGGCACAATGTAATATGCCAACCGAATATGGCGACTTTGAACTTCACACATTTAAAGACAGTATTGATAACCAACTGCATTTTGCATTGAAAAAAGGTGACATCAAAGAAGATGAGCCAACGTTAGTACGTGTTCACCTTCACAATACCTTTAGTGATCTTCTCGGCTCGACCCGCGGTATTCATCGCTCGATGACGCTTGCTGATGGCATGCGCAAAATATCAGAAGAAGGCGGTGTGTTGGTACTGTTAGGTAAGGAAGAACATATTGAACATCAAGTACGTCGCTTTGCAGCTGAAGATAGAGGTGAGCGTCCTACTGGTGCAGACTGGCAAGGCTCATCACGCACTATCGGCGTTGGTAGCCAAATTCTAGCATCGATGGGCGTGCACAAAATGCGCTTGTTGAGCAAACCCATTAAATATCACGCCTTGTCAGGTTATGGCCTTGAAGTCGTGGAGTACGTTCACGACTAGTACCGCAGATCGCACTATTTAAGAGCGTGGAGGGGGCATGTCCATCGCAAACACGCAATGAATACATCCATGTACGCTCCGCCACCGCATCCATGCGGTGGAGGGTTTGCGATGGACATGCCCCCTCCACACCAAAGTGCGCGCAGCTAGTACTTGATGAATAGTTAAAGTTAAATAAACAATCGATTTAGTTTGGGCGTAGTTGTGGTATACTTCGCGCCGTTTTTTCTCGAGGAATGAAACCATGCAGGTAATTGAAGGTAATATCAGAGCAACCGGTAAGAAGTTTGCTATCGTAGTATCACGCTTTAATAGCTTTGTTGTAGAAAGCTTACTAGAAGGTGCATTAGACACGCTAGAGCGTCACGGTGAAGTAAGTGATGATGATATCACGCTAGTACGTGTACCTGGTGCTTACGAGTTACCTGTAGTGGCTAAGAAGCTCGCCGAGAAAAAGTCATTTGATGCCATCATCGCGCTAGGTGCAGTTATTCGAGGCGGCACGCCGCATTTCGATTTTGTTGCTGGCGAATGTAATAAAGGTCTTGCGCAAGTATCACTAGAGTACGGTGTGCCAGTATCATTTGGCGTGATTACAACAGATTCAATTGAACAAGCAATCGAACGTTCAGGGACCAAAGCGGGTAACAAAGGTGCAGAAGCTGCACTAGGCGCGCTTGAAATGGTTAACGTAATCGATGCTGTTGAAAAGCTTTAAGGTAAACATTAAGTGAAAGTTTCAGCTCGTCGTAAAGCCCGTGAATTAGCCCTACAAGGCGTCTATTCATGGCAAATGAGTCACAACGATATCCAGCAAGTTGAACTGGCATTAGCAACCAGTAATGACATGCAAAAGGTGGATATGGCGTATTTTCAAGCTTTGTTGCGTGGTGTAGCACACAATGCAAGCAATCTTGATGCGACAATCAAGCCTTACTTAGGCCGTTTGCCTGAAGAACTGGACGCTATTGAAAAAGCCATTCTTCGCATTGCGACACTAGAGCTGACAGAGCGCATCGATGTGCCTTATCGCGTAATTATTAATGAAGCGATTGAACTTGCTAAGGCTTTTGGTGCCGAAGAAAGTCATAAGTTCATTAATGGCGCATTGGATAAAGCTGTGCGCACATTGCGCAAAGATGAGCGCGACTAACCTTACCGTGGCGGCAAGGATTGCCGCTAAATGGGTTTAAAAATTATCGTGAAAGAATTCGATCTTATCGGCCGCTATTTCTCAAACAGTGGCCACAAACGCAAAGATGTTGTTATTGGTATTGGTGATGATTGTGCTGTAACAACGGTTCCAGAAAATCAACAACTCGCTGTTACCACAGATACACTGGTAGCTGGCGTACACTTCTTAAAAGATGCACCTGCCAAATCGGTAGCTTACAAAACGGTTGCCGTAAACTTAAGTGATTTGGCTGCCATGGGCGCCGAGCCAGCTTGGATTAGTTTGTCGTTGTCTTTGCCTGAAGTGAATGAGCCTTGGCTTGACGACTTTGTCAGTGGGTTACATGAGCTTACTCAATACTACTCAGTTCAGTTAATTGGTGGTGACACCGTTAAAGGGCCTATGGCAATGACCATTACTGCCCAAGGCTTCATCCCACCTGGCTCTGAGTTAACGCGAAGTGGTGCTAAGCCTGGTGATTGGGTTTATGTAACGGGAACTTTGGGTGATGCAGGTGCAGGTCTGGATATTCTGCAGAACAATATTGAAGTGGCAGGTGAAGCGAAAGACGTGTTAATAAATCGTCATTACTTTCCCACACCACGTGTGGCTGTAGGTACAGCTATACGCCGTATTGCAACATCGTGCATTGATGTCTCAGATGGGCTGATCTCTGATTTAGGCCATATTCTTAATGCGTCAAATTGCGGTGCAAATGTGCATGTCGACAGGTTACCGTTATCCAGAGCACTTACTAGTGCAGTTTCACCAGAGCAAGCCATTGAGTACGCATTATCGGCTGGCGATGACTATGAGCTCATTTTTACTGTTGGTGAAGAGCAGCGTGGCAGTCTTGAAACATCTTTGGCGAGTACCAATGTAAAGGCTACTTGTATTGGACAGTTAACGGGGCAGTCTGGTTCGCTTAGTTTGCTTAAAGACAACGTAAAATATACGCCTACCAATCCTTCAGGTTACGAGCACAGCTTTTAGGCTGCACAATGTAAACTTTAAGTACTACGCTAAATAAGAGAAACCACTATGCAAGCAGAGTATCGCGCCAGAGTCAGTATGAAGAATCCGGTACATTTTCTGGCTCTTGGCTTTGGTAGTGGTCTAGTGCCTTTTATGCCAGGTACGTTTGGCTCATTAGCAGCAATCCCTTTGCTTGTTTTATGTGCCAATGTATCGATTATTTCGTTCGTCGCGCTCACACTTATATTTTCTATTGTTGGTATATATCTTTGCGGCAAAACTGCAGATGATATGCAAGTGCACGATCATGGTTCTATCGTGTGGGATGAAATAGCGGGCATGTTTGTGACATTTCTGCTTGTCCCAATCTCGCTGTCTACTTTAGTGATTGGATTCGTCTTATTTCGTTTGTTTGATATTTTAAAGCCTTGGCCAATAGGTATCATTGATAAACGCTTACACGGCGGTACAGGTATCATGTTAGACGATTTAATTGCTGGTGCTATGGCTTGCGGATGTTTACATCTATTAATGTGGTTTTGGCCTGCGTCACTGCAGTTTATATAAGCGTGTAACCCCACACTTACCTAATATAAAAAAGCCCGCGTTTGCGGGCTTTTTGTATATGCTTGAATAGGAACTTAGTGAACTCGCTTTATTTCGTGAGTTCCTGTATTGCGCTAACGATACCCTTGGTATCCAAACCATGCACGTTATACATTTCTTGCTGCGTACCTTGCAAAATAAAGCTATCAGGCAGCCCTAACATCTTCACTGGCTTCAATACGCCGTTTTGTTGCAAATGTTCCAGTACTGCGCTGCCCGCTCCACCCATGATGCAGCCGTCTTCTAGCGTTATGAGTGCATCGTGTTCACTGGCCGCATTCATTACAGCTTCGCCGTCTAACGGCTTCACAAAGCGCATATCAATAACCGTGGCATTGCATTCTTCAGCCGCTTCTATTGCATAAGGTAATAAACAACCAAAATTTAAAATAGCGACGCGCTTGCCATCATCCACACTTGATGAACGTATCAGACGAGATTTACCAATCTCAAGCGCTGTCATTTCCTCATCTGGTGTAATGCCCATACCAGCGCCACGCGGATAACGCACCGCTGCTGGTTTTTGAAGCTTGTGGCCTGTATAGAGCATTTGTCTGCATTCATTTTCGTCCGCAGGGGCCATAACCACCATGTTAGGGATACAGCGTAAAAAGGCGATATCAAATGCGCCCTGGTGGGTTGGGCCATCAGCGCCAACAATGCCCGCTCTATCAATCGCGAATAACACAGGTAAATCTTGAATGGCGACATCATGAATTAGCTGATCATAAGCGCGTTGTAAAAATGAAGAGTAAATTGCTACAACCGCGTTCATGCCATCTTTTGCTAATCCTGCACCGAACGTGACGGCGTGCTGCTCTGCGATGGCAACATCAAAGTATTGGTCTGGGAATCGCTGCGAGAACTCAACCATTCCTGAGCCTTCGCGCATCGCGGGGGTAACAGCCATCAACTTAGGATCTTGGGCTGCCATATCACATAACCACTTACCAAAAATAGCCGAATAGGTAGGGGCTGAAGGTTTTGATTTAGGAAGCGCATTATCAGCAGGGTTGAATTTAGGCACAGCATGAAACTTGATAGGATCCTGTTCGGCTACGGCATAGCCTTTTCCTTTTTTAGTTACTACATGCAGCAACTGAGGGCCTTCAAATTTACGCATATTGCGCAAGGTATCGACAACAGCGTTAACATCATGGCCGTCAATTGGGCCGATATAGTTAAAACCTAATTCTTCAAAAATGGTACCAGGTACTACCATGCCTTTTAAGTGCTCTTCAGCACGGCTGGCGAACTCTTTAATAGGCGGCACATTACTTAGCAGCCTTTTGCCACCATCACGAATAGAGTTAAAGAAATTACCGGTGAGTAATCTAGCCAAATGACTATTTAATGCACCTACATTCTCAGAAATCGACATTTCGTTGTCATTAAGCACCACAACCATATCTTTTTTGATATCGCCAGCGTGGTTCAGCGCTTCAAATGCCATACCTGCTGTCATAGCGCCATCGCCAATAACGGCAACTACTTTGCGGTCTTTGCCTTCTTTTTCCGCGGCAACCGCCATTCCCAGGGCTGCACTAATTGAGGTAGACGAATGACCCACTGCAAAGGTGTCATAATCGCTCTCTGGAGGCCATGGAAAGGGATGCAGTCCATCTTTTTGACGGATTGTGCTCATGCGCTCTGCACGACCGGTGAGAATTTTGTGTGGGTAGGCCTGGTGCCCAACATCCCACAATAATCGGTCGAATGGCGTGTTATACACGTAGTGCAGCGCCACCGTTAATTCGACTGTACCTAAGCCTGAGGCAAAATGGCCACTTGTTTGGCTTACGCAATTAAGTAAATATTCACGCAACTCATCAGCTAACTCGCGCAGCTTGTCTTGAGGCAGCTGTCTCAGCTTTTCTGGTGTTTGCGCAAGCGCAAGCGTTGGGTAATGTTGGAGATCTAAACTCATGTACTTATTATCTTTTTCAACATGGCGCGTGGCTAGTGGTCGCGTTTTACCAAAAGCTCGCTAAACGCAATTAAACTGTCTGTATTGTAGGGTAAACGCGACAAGGCTTGAAGTGCATTATTATGAAGAACTTCTAACTCTTGCTTGGCGCCATCTAGGCCCAACTTGGCGGGAAACGTGTTCTTGCCAAGTGCCTGATCTGAGCCTGCAGGTTTTCCTAACTGCTCACTACTGCCTTCAACGTCAAGAATATCGTCTTGAACTTGAAATGCCAGACCTATATCAGCCGCGTATGCCATTAAATCGGCCTGAGCTTGCACAGTAAGGTCTTCGCTCACTGTAGCTATCATTTCTATACACGCTTTCAACAGCGCACCTGTTTTTAATTTATGCAGCTGTTTTAATTCTTCGAGTGAAATGGTTTTGCCCGTACTTGCCAGGTCTATCGCCTGGCCACCACACATGCCCAAATAGCCAGCACTTTTTGCAAGAATAGAAAGCAAGTTACTGCGCTTAGTTTGTGCATAATTGCTAAGTGGCGCATCTGCTAGCACACTAAAAGCAAGTGACTGGAGCGCATCACCAGCAAGAATTGCCGTGGCTTCGTCAAAGGCAATATGACAGGTAGGCATGCCGCGGCGCAGGTCATCGTCGTCCATGGCTGGCAGATCATCGTGCACTAAGGAATACGCATGAATACACTCGATGGCCATACTAATCGCCATTTGGTCTTTCTTTGGCACGTCTAGCGTGTTGCCCACTACCTGAACAAGAAGCGGACGCATGCGCTTACCGCCGGCGAGCAACGCGTGACGCATTGCGTCTTTTAGTCGCGGAGCGTAATCGGGTAACTCGTCAATTAGTGTAAGAAGAGATGCATCAGTCTGTTGTTTCACTTGCTGATGCAAAGCAGAAAAATTCATAGATTACCTGTTAGTTAAAAATGAACGATTTAAGGTTGTTCACTTTCAGGAAGCGTTTTTAACGTGTCGTTACCTTGCTCGCTAAGCAGTATCTTTACTTTTTGCTCAGCATTTTCAAGCGACTTTTGGCCTTGGCGAGATAATGCGATTCCGCGTTCGAACTTTTCCAATGCTACATTGAGTGGCAAGTCACCGTTTTCCATATCGTTCACGATGGCTTCTAATTCCGCAAGGGTTTCTTCAAAAGAAGTTGCGTCTTTTTCAGTCGTCATAAAATTCACTCAATTTTGTGGCCAAATTACATGTACGCGCACATTAACTGAGGGGTGCACATGGGTCAAATGGTTTGTCCGTATATTGCCTATAACGATGCAAAAATCGAACAATCGGTAAACTCAGTGGGCTGTGAAAGGTAAAAGGGCGTACCAAATTAAATGTGCTATAGTCCTCAAAATAGGTGGTAATGCGAAACATTGTTTAACGCAATCAGCGTTGCATTCCTTTTGCAAATTGCTACCACACTGAAATAAATGTGATATTTTTCAATAATGTCGTTTTAGTATTTTAATACTTTGCCGATAGAATACATGTACATCAATAGCACTGTCTGCACATAAATGAGGAAGAGTGAGTGGATTTAGCAACCGTCATAGGTATGTTGGGCGCCATCGGTTTCATAGTAATGGCTATGATATTAGGCGGCAGCATGAGCATGTTCATAGACGTGCAATCTATACTTATCGTTTTCGGTGGAACCTTATTCGTAGTCTTATCTCAGTTTACCCTTGGCCAATTCTTTGGCGCAGGTAAGGTGGCGGGTAAGGCCTTTATGTTCAAAATTGAGTCGCCAGAAGAGCTTATCGAAAAAATCGTAGAAATGGCAGATGCGGCGCGTAAAGGTGGGTTTCTAGCACTCGAAGAAGCTGAGATATCGAATGAATTTATGCAAAAAGGCGTAGACATGCTAGTTGACGGACACGATATTGAAGTGGTTCGTGCAACCTTATCCAAAGACATCGCAATGACAAGCGAACGGCATGACTTCGGCGCATCTATCTTCAAAGGTATGGGAGACGTAGCGCCAGCAATGGGGATGATAGGTACCCTAATTGGTCTTGTGGCCATGCTGTCTAACATGGATGACCCCAAGGCTATCGGCCCTGCAATGGCGGTAGCACTTTTGACTACGCTATATGGTGCCTTCTTTGCCAACGTAGTGTGTTTACCTATTGCATTTAAACTTGCTGTACGCGCAGGTGAGGAAAAGCTCAATCAGAGTCTCGTATTAGACGGTATTGTCGGTATTGCTGATGGTCAAAATCCACGTGTAATTGAAGGTGTTTTGAAGAACTATCTTGCAGCTAGCAAACGCGGTGCTGCCGAGGAAGAATAATGGCCGAAGAAGAATGCCCAAAATGCCCCCCCGAGGGGCTGCCCGCTTGGATGGGAACATTTGCAGACCTTATGTCTCTGCTGATGTGCTTCTTCGTGTTACTTCTGTCATTCTCCGAAATGGATGTCCTCAAGTTTAAGCAAATTGCGGGCTCAATGAAGTTCGCCTTTGGTGTGCAAAATAAAATTGAGGTTAAAGACATTCCGAAAGGAACAAGTGTTATCGCCATGGAGTTTAGACCGGGTAAACCTGACCCAACGCCAATTGAATCTATTCAGCAGCAGACCATTGAAATGACACAGCAGATGTTAGAGTTTCAAGCAGGCGATGAAGACTCGGCAGGTGGTCGTCAGAAGCAACGCGGTGAACAACGTGGCGGTCAATCTCAGCAAACTGCCAATGAGTCAGCATCGTCGGCAGAACAAAGCTCTGAACAAACACAAACTGCAGAATTGATGAAGAAAATTGCACAGCAGCTTCAAAAGCAGATTTTGGATGGCTCTATAGAAATGGAGTCGTTGGGACAGCAGATCACCATACGTATTCAGGAAAATGGTTCCTTCTCAGCAGGCTCTGCATTCTTACAGCCACAATTCCAACCTGTTTTAAGAAAGATTGGTGTACTGTTGGCCGATGTACCCGGCGAAATAGAAATTTCCGGACATAGCGATGGGCAGCATATTGCCAATGAGCTTTATCGTTCAAATTGGGACTTGTCAGCACAGCGTGCTGTTGCGGTTGCTGAGGCTATGCGCACTGCGCCTGGTTTTGATGAGAGTCGAATGTCTGTAGTGGGCAAAGCCGATACTGCTCCCGTTGTTGAAAATGCAACTACAGCTCAAGATAGGGCCAAAAATAGGCGGGTAGAAATCAATATCAATCAAGGCAAGCCCATGCTCTCAAAGCCCATCTCAGTCGTAGATGAATAAGCAGTAGTAATTCATTGAGCACAATCAAAAACGGCGCATTTTCAGCGCCGTTTTTTGTGTAGAATATAGATTGTTACTAGCGAGCGAGCGTTGCTCTAAACTGTGGTTTTGACACCACAAGTTGTACAGTACTTATCGTGCGCTCAAGGAACCCACCTTCGCAATATTTCAAGTAGTAAGTCCACATACGCATAAAGCGCTCGTCATAACCGTCTTTTAGCAGTTCGTCTTTAGCTGATATAAACGCTTCATACCAATGATTCAATGTCATTGCGTAATCAATACCAATATCATGTAAATCTCTTATCATCATATCGGTATGCTTTTTCAAATGGGCATTTAATTGATATTGCGATGGTAAAAAGCCGCCTGGAAAAATGTACTTTTGAATAAAATCCACGCTGTTTGAGTAGCTATCATAACGTCTATCATCAATGGTAATAGACTGTAGTAGCATCAGGCCATTATCTTTTAAAAGCGATGAGCATTTTTCGAAAAAGTTACCTAAGAACTGTTTGCCTACCGCTTCAATCATTTCAATAGAGACAAGCTTGTCGTATTTGCCTTCTAATAATCGGTAGTCTTTTTTCAGCAAGGTAACGCGGTCTGATAGGCCTTCACGGGCGATCCATTCTTGTGCCCACGCATGTTGTTCTTCTGAAATAGTGGTTGTGGTTACTTTGCAGCCATAGTGTTTAGCTGCATAGACGGCAAGACCGCCCCAGCCCGTACCAATCTCAATTAGGTGGTCGCTCTCTTTAAGCTGCAATTTGTCACAAATGGTTTTCAGCTTATAATTTTGTGCCGCATTGAGTGACGTATTCGCGTCGGGGTAAATGGCCGACGAATACATCATGGTGTCGTCCAAAAAACGCGTATACAATTTGTTGCCAAGGTCGTAATGCGCTTCGATGTTCTTTTTAGCTTGGTCGCGGGTATTGCGTCGAGCGAAATGCTGTAGTTTATTTATTGGCATAGAAAGCCATTTAAATTTACTTTCCCACTTATCTAATGTGGGCAGGTTTCGAGCGAAAATACGCACAACCGAGGTAACATCGTTACTATCCCAAAGGTCGTCCATGAACGCTTCGCCTGCACCAACACTACCACCAAGTAGCAAGCGCCGATACGCGCTCATATCTTTAATATTCACTGTGGCGCGCAATTCATCATTGTCGTCGCCAAATCGTGCGATCTCATCACCGCATTCTTGAATAATAAGACAACCAAAAGGCAGTTGCTTAAGGCATTGAAGAAATAGATTTCGGCACACTTTATCAGCAAGTGATACCTCTGAAGTTGTGAGTAGTACGGATTCACCAAAAGACATTATTATTGTTCCTGACTCTTTTCTGGGTGTGAATACAAGGGCGTTCTTTTTAAAAATAATTTAAGCGCTTGCCAGTATATTCCCGCCATCGTTTTAATGGTCATACTTGGAATACGTTTCATCGCATTAGAAAGATTCGCTTCATCAAGCTTAAATTTCTGTAAGTTTATACCTGCACTGAATTCTTTATCGTCACGTACGCAGTCCATCGCTAAAGAAAGTGTATGGCTAGGTTGGGAAATTCGCCAGTGATAGGTCATATCCATCGGATTAAAAGGAGAGACATGAAAAGCTTTTTCGGTGTGCGCTTGTGTCTTCAAATCTACGAGATAGTGATGGCGCTCATTCCAAGGTGTGTTACTGACTTCGGCAAGAAGATGCGTGAATGTGCCTTGGTCATCGCGAAGATAATAGAAATTGACCGGGCTGAAATACAAACCCCACATGCGAATTTGTCCTAGCATGAACACATCGCCTTCTAGCGCAACATTATTATTAAGAGACTGCATTTTTTGCAGTACGGCTTGAGCAAGGGGCACATCTTTATCTCCTAGGTAATCTGAACGCTTAAAACGCGCTCGCGCTCTCTTGGAGGTAGAAAAATGTGAGAGGGTACTGTCCAATGTTTCAAGCTCATTGCCGCTAAGTTTTAACCAAAATAGATAAATGTCGTAGTCGAATTTATGCTGTGTAGGTTTAAACCGTTGATGGAAAACCGTTCCTCGATATATAGCGCTCTCTATCACAGTGTTTCACCAAAGCGTTCACACACATCTAGTGCGCTTCTAACACCATCTTCATGGAATCCGTTGTACCAATAAGCGCCGCAAAAATGAAGGTTATCAACGCCGCAAATCTTTCCTCTTTGTTTCTGCGCCTCGACCATTTCGCTACTGTACTGAGGGTGCGCATAGTCATATTGGCCTAATATCGTATCGTTATCGATGCTTGATGTGTTGTTGAGTGTCACGCAGTAAGTCGAAGGCACAGAGAGACGTTGTAAAATGTTCATATTATAGGTCACTGAAGCTGGACGCATTTCTTCGCTACTGTCTTCCTTTAAACGATAATTCCAGCTGGCCCAAGCAAGCTTTCGTTTAGGAAGTTGGTGAGTGTCTTTATGCATCACTACATCGTTATTCGCGTATGGAATATTGCCCAATACCTGTTTATGCCAATCACTTGGTTCAGCAATCATGTGCAATGCTTGGTCGCTATGACAAGCAAAGATTATATCGTCGAACAACGCGCTGTTGTTTTGTGCATCAACCACTCGCCACTTGCCTTCGTGTTTTGACACTGATACCACGGCCGTTGATAGCTTAATTTTATCTTTAAAAGCGGCGACAAGGGGGGGAATATATTCACTTGAACCGCCTTTTATTGTGTACCACTGAGGGCGATCTGTGATGTTTAATAGCCCGTGATTATTGAAAAACTGCAGGAAGAAGGTCAGAGGGAAACGTCGAGTTTGCTCTAAACTGCTCGACCATATTGCCGCACACATTGGTAGAATATAGTACCGTGCGAAATCATCACTCAGTTGAAGCTCTTCGATAATATCCTGAAGTGTTAATAAAGACGTATCTCGCTTATCAGCAACCATTTGCTTACACGCTTTATTGAACTTTAATATGTCACGCACAATTCGCCAAAAACGAGGGCGCAATATATTGCGCCGTTGTGCAAACAAACTGTTTATATTGTTGCCGTTGTACTCAATGTTAGCTTTTTCGCTAGTGACGGAGAAGCTCATTTCAGTAGGTTGGTACTCTACACCTAATGACGTTATAAGCTTGATAAAATTGGGGTAAGTCCAATCATTAAAAACGATGAAGCCTGTGTCGATGTTGTGAACCTCGCCATCGTCTGTGATTTGTTTAGTGGCAGTGTGCCCACCAATGTAATTATTCGCTTCATAAACAGTTATGTTATTCTGTTTGTTTAGTAAGTGGGCGCAGGTTAAGCCCGAAATGCCAGTACCAATAATGGCTATTTCTTTAGTCATCAGTAATTCTCTTATTATTTTTCTCTCATTGCCAAAGACAATCGTTTTTGAATTGGCGTTGGTAATATGTGCATAAATCGTAAAATGAGCCCAAACAAGCGAGGAAAAAAAACCGTTTGCTTGTTACTTTCGATACCTTTAAGCATCGCTTTAGCTGCTTCGCTGGCGGTTATCTTCATTGGCATTTCAAAATCGTTTTTGTCAGTCAACGGCGTTTCAACAAATCCAGGGGATACAGCTTGAACGTCAATACCCTTGTCGTGTAAATCAACTTCAAGCGACTTCGTAAAATAATGTAGAGCGGCTTTACTTGCGCCGTATGCTTGAGAGCGGGTAAAGGGAAGCAGTCGCGCCATGCTGTCTACGATAACTACTTTGTTGCCTTTTTTAAGAATAGGCAAAATGGCATCGACGCAGTGAACAACACCAAAGAAGTTTGGTTCAAATACACGCCTAAACATGTCAGGCTCAAAGTCCTCAACATCGACGTATTCGCATGTGCCTGCGTTTAATATGGCGACGTCAAATGTCTGAGTACGAAGTGCTTCACGTGTTGCTTCTAGTGATGTGACATCGAATTGGCAGGCTTGAATGTTTGTATGTTCACTTAATCTGTCCAATACGTTCTTATTGCGTCCGCAAGCAATTACGTTGTAGCCACTATCCGCTGCGTGTTCTGCCAACGCTTTGCCGATGCCTGATGTTGCGCCTGTAATAAGGAGTGTCTTCACGATGCAAGTCTGCCTTTTATTTTTTTGATAACAAAACCTAATACAGGTACGTGCTCATACACCATTTCGCCCACATCGTAGTAATCTTTGTGGTAAACAATAATGTCATCTTTAATGCCGAGTTGCGTAGTGCCATCAAGAGTGATTATTTTTTTACCTTTTGTAAGCGTAAGTGTCATTGTCCAATTAGCAATATGGGTTACCGAG
Organism: Alteromonas sp. KC3; assembly: GCF_016756315.1. NCBI lineage: Bacteria > Pseudomonadati > Pseudomonadota > Gammaproteobacteria > Alteromonadales > Alteromonadaceae > Alteromonas > Alteromonas sp. KC3. The sequence goes on along the minus strand of NZ_AP024235.1, from coordinate 2,977,086 downwards.
GAGTCGTTGACTGCGCACTCTAAAATATGGGCGATGTCGAATTTGCAGCTCTCTGCTTGGGTAAGTAAATTGGCAAAGTACTGCTTAACTTCTGTCAGACCCTGATGTGTTGTTATGGGGTCGATGAAAAGAATGTTATCTGAATAGATAGACGCCAAATCATCGGGAGAAATTTGACAAATATCTGTGTAAATTTTACAAAAACGACTGATGACATCCATCCAGCTTTCCCTCTAAACGAGCGGTTACATTAAAAAATTAACCAAAAGTCTAACCTGCAATTAAAACCTAAGTATTTGCAATTTTTAGGTTGGTGTTTTTTTGTGCGCAGTGCAAGTCTTTGATTTAGTTATTTCATTTTTTTATTCTTTGTTCACAATACAGTGTCTAGTTGCTAAGAGATCACGTTTTAAAGCGAAAGTGTGAAAATTTTTCACATTCGATCCAATTCGTACCCACTTGCGTAGGTAATTTCGTGTTTTCGGAAGTGTAATTTATGAGTGAAGATCGATTTCCATTATTTCCATTGTCTGCGCATCTCTTACCTGAGGGACGTATGGCGCTGCGTATTTTCGAGCCGCGATACTTGAGGATGGTCAAAGAGGCATGCGCTGAAAACAAAGGCTTTGTAATGTGTATGCTCAATGCCAGCGGCGATAAAGACCTCAATGAACATATTCATAAAATAGGAACAATGGCACACGTTGTTGACTTCGATATGTTGGATGATGGGTTGCTTGGCATAAAGGTTGCTGGTTCTAGGTTAGTCGAGGTGTCGGATATTCAAACCGAAAAAGATGGTTTGCGCACAGGTACATGCAAGCCAATGTCGCAGTGGGACTGTACATTAGCACCTCAACAGTTAGCGCCTATGGACGAGCGGCTTAAAGAGATTTTTAGCGATTACGAAGAACTTGCATCTTTATACGATGCCCCAAAATTTGATTGCCCTAACTGGGTTCTCAACAGGTGGTTGGAACTACTACCTGTTGATGGAGCGCAGAAGCAGTATTTTTTGGCGCAGAAAGAATGTACAGGGCTTTTACATTACCTGTCTGCACTCATTGCGTAACGTTGAGTGTAAATATTACAGGTAATGTACATTACAAAAACGTAATTCAAATAGTGCAATCACTTTATGCCAATTCGCCGTAGAATATCAGAACCAAAACGGAAAGGCGGACGAATCATATGTTAGTTGGAATTCCATTGGAACAAAGCAATAGCACAATCAAACCAAAAGAGTGTGCTACCGAAATGTCTGATTACCTTGTAGCGGTTGCGAACGAGAGATGTAAGCGTTCATTTGCAAGAGTGTTTAATTACTTTGCACCTCGTTTACGTTCATACGCATTAAAGCAGATGGGTAATGAAGCTTTGGCGATGGAGTTGGTTCAAGATACTATGTCGAACGTGTGGCAAAAGGCGCACTTATTCAACGCAGAGAAGGGCTCACCTTCTACGTGGATTTTCACCATTGCGCGCAACATTCGATTCGACATGCTCAGAAAGCTGCAAAACAGAAAAGAGGATGTGTGCTCTGATGATTTATGGCCTGTGCTGTGTGAGCAGACTGCCGACGTAAATGAAGCGCCACTTGACGAGCAGGTTACATTAGAGCAAATTGGTCACTTATTCGAATCACTGCCTGTTAAACAAAAAGCGGTGGTTGAAGCGATTTATATCGATGGGAAGTCACAGCAAGAGGTGGCAGACGAATTATCGATACCCCTAGGTACGGTGAAATCAAGAACTCGTCTAGCGCTTCAGCGTTTAAAGGTAATGCTACACGACAATGATTAAGTTTCACCCAACACCTCGACAACTTAGCGAATTTGTTGAAGGCGGTCTATCTCCAGCGATATCTCTGATGGTCGCAGCCCACTGTGATATGTGCAGTAGGTGTAGATCTCAAGTCGAGTTGGAAACAGAGGCACTAGCCGCACAGTTGATGTCAGATGTAGATGCATTCGGTGATGCTGGTGCTGCTTTTGGTGACATGTTGTCATCCATTACTTCTGAGCCTGACGACGCTCAAACCAGCCAAGATGATGTACTCTATGATGGCGACTTTGACGACACAGATGTTATCGTCAGCACCCGTCCTTATCGAGAGAGCATCCCCGCTCAAGTTAAAACTCAAAATACATCACAGATGAGCACTATTGAGCTTGATGGTCGCACGTTTAAACTTCCGCGTACGTTGCAACGCTATGTGACAAAAACGGGAAATTGGTCAAGCCTAGTCGGCAAATTGTGGCAGGCCCCGGTTGATTTAGGTAATCAGGGCGTTGCAAACTTTATATTCATGGGGCAGGGGGGAAGTGTTCCTGAGCACACCCATAGAGGTACAGAGTACACGCTCGTCATTGACGGTGAATTCAGTGATGGACTTAACTCTTATGACACAGGGGATTTTATCTATATGGACGGTGATAAAACCCACACACCAAGGGCTGACGCAAAAGAAGGGTGTTTAGTGTTCAGCATTGTAGACCAACCACTTCATTTTACATCGGGTTTAGCGCGCTTGTTGAATCCGTTTAGCCACCTCTTTTTTAGATAGCCTCGGCAAACAAAAAACGCACTATTAAGTGCGTTTTTTGTTTTCTAAAATTCAGTTATTGCTAACTGATAAAGTCACTTTCTGGATAATTAAGCTTTAGTGTCTTCATTGCGTTATCACGCAATTCCGTTAGCCCTAGCTGCTCGTAGCTTGAAACCATTATTTCAAGAGCTTGTTGAACTTGCGTTGTATTCGGGAAGTGCTCAATTACATAGCGCCCACGATTTGCAGCTGCTACGTAAGCTTCTCTTCGCATATAAAAACGCGCAATGGCAATCTCATAGCGTGCTAAGCGGTCTTTGATGTATACCATACGCTGTTTTGCATCCGCAGCGTATTTACTATCAGGATATTGCTGAATAAGACGTCGAAAATCTTCGAATGCTTGACGAGATTTGGAGGGGTCTCTATCTGTACGATCGATATTCATCAATTCCTGAAATAAATTGCTATCAGACTCCATATTAGTCAAGCCACGCATGTAATAAGCGTAATCAACGTCTGAATGATTTGGGTTTAAACGAATAAAGCGGTCGATAGTTGCTAACGTCTCATCAATCTTACCTGATTTGTAATAGCTATAAATCAGATCAAGTTGAACTTGGTGAGATAAAGGACCGAAAGGATAGCGTGAGTCTAATGCGCTCAATGTTTGTGCAGCCGCGCTGAAGTTGCCGACTTCCATACTTTGCTTCGCACTGTCGTAAAGTTGCTGCGCACCCATGTTAGCTAAAACGGCTTTCTCTTCATTATCTGAAGAACTGCATCCTGCGACAGATATCACAGCACCTAATAAGACCGGCGCTAGTAAACGAAATGATTTCATAATAATTCTAGTTTCCTGCTAAACAGTTTAAATACTTCGCTGTCTAAGCTCACGTGTTAAACAACAACACTTTAATTGCATTCTAACGTACTAACGGTGAGAAAAACCATACAAAAACGTAAACAACGCAGTGTACAGCGTGAATAGTTGTTATAATACTCTTTTTTAGACGTAATCAATGGTGTTATGACACAGTCGCCCAACACAATACAATTAGAAGCTTCAACGGAAGCTGCGCATTTTGGTTTACGGTTAGATCAGGTTTTAGCTGATTTGTTCCCTGAATATTCACGTTCCAAGTTAAAAACTTGGATCTTAGATGGGAACGTAGCGGTAAACGGAGAAGTTATCACAGTACCTCGCCATAAAATGGAGATGGACGAAGTGATTACCGTCAAGGCCGAAATGGACGTTCAAGTAACGAGCAAAGCACAAGACATTGCCCTCAACATTGTTTATGAAGATGACCACATTTTGGTAATCAATAAACCTGCTGATTTGGTAGTACACCCTGGTGCGGGGAATCCTAGTGGTACAGTACTAAATGCACTGCTTAATCATGTTCCTGATATCGATAAAGTTCCGCGTGCGGGTATCGTTCATCGTCTCGATAAAGACACTACCGGATTGATGGTTGTGGCAAAGACAATACCTGCGCAAACCCATCTTGTTGATCAACTTCAACGTCGTGAGATGAGCCGTGAGTACGAAGCAGTTGCATTGGGAACTATGGTTGCAGGTGGAATTGTAGACGCGCCAATTGGTCGACACGCAACCAAACGCACGCATATGGCGGTTCGCGAAATGGGCAAACCAGCCGTAACGCATTACCGCGTGATAGAGAAGTTTCGAGCATACACGCATTTGCGCTTAAAACTTGAAACCGGACGAACGCACCAGATTCGTGTGCACATGGCGCACATCAAACATCCTTTGTTGGGCGATCAAGTATATGGCGGTCGTCCGCGTTTACCTAAAGGTGCATCGGAAGCGTTTATCAGTGCTCTTCGAGGGTTTCAGCGTCAAGCGCTACACGCAGCGCAGTTGTCTCTCTTCCATCCAGAAACAGAAGAGTGGATGACGTGGAAAGCACCGTTGCCACAGGATATGCAAGACTTGTTAAAGGCTGTCAAAAAAGACACCGAAGACAACCCGCAGGATATGCTGTAGTCGTATGTCGGTGACCAAGACGATAAAACCACATTGGCGCTCACCCGACAATATTGTTGCATACACAAGTACGCGACTTGGAGGTGTCAGTCTTGGTGATTATCATGGACTAAACGTAGGAGCGCATGTTGGCGATGACTTATTGCTCGTCAAAAAGAACCGAGCACTTCTGCCACAGCACGAAAAATTAACGTGGTTAGAGCAGGTACACTCTAACCGCGTTGTTGCGTTACCAACTATCGATACAACTGCCGATGCAGCGTACTCACAATCACCCCATTATTATTGTGCGGTAATGACTGCTGATTGCGTTCCTATTTTAATGTGCAATACCAAGGGAACAGAAGTGGCTGCAGTGCATGCTGGCTGGAAAGGACTGGAAAATGGCGTGATTGCAAACGCTGTCTGTCGTTTCGAAAGTGCGCCAAGTGAATTACTCGCATGGATTGGCCCAGCTATTTGCAAACAGTGTTACGAGGTAGATGAACGTGTTGCTGGGGTGTTTTCATCATATCCCGATGCGCTTTCTACAAATGATTCAGTTGATAAATTTCTTTTGGACCTGCCATTTATTGCACAAACTCAACTAAATGCATTAGGCGTAGATAACGTAACTCAAAGTGAACTCTGTACATACTGCCGCAATGATCTTTTTTATTCTTATCGACATGCAACGCACCAAGGTAAACGTGCGACTGGGCGCATTGTGAGTGTAATTGGCATTAAGTAAACGGTACTTCTGTTCTCGCAGCTGATTGGATAAGCCGCGTGACTAAGCCATTTTGTATTATCTGTAGTTTGTTCTAAATCAACTATTTTGATGTTTTTGGCCGCTTTCGGCACCTTTTTAGCCAAGATTGCATTTTCGTACTTGAATCATAAATCACCAGATCCCATAACTACATCATCGAATTAAAAACATTTTATGTTTTCTTTTTAGGTTGAGATTATGAGATTAGACAGATTTACCAGTAAATTTCAGCTCGCTATATCCGATGCTCAATCACTCGCATTGGGTCGAGATCATCAATACATAGAACCTGTACATTTAATGACTGCCATGCTCAATCAGCAAGGCGGCTCAGTACGACCACTGTTAGACCAAGCTAATATCAATGTAAATGCTCTGCGTTCTGCATTAAGTCAAGCTATCGAACGTCTTCCAAGAATCGAGGGTATTGGCGGTGATGTTCAGTTAAGTAAAGACAGCGGTGTGCTACTTAATCTGTGTGACAAAATAGCGCAGCAGCGCAAAGACGAATACATCACGTCAGAGATTTTTGTACTCGCTGCGTTGCAAGACAAAGGGCGATTAGGTGAAATTCTTAAGAGCTTGAATATTAAGCAAGACGCTATTGAAGCGGCCATTGACGATATGCGTGGTGGTCAAAAAGTCACAGATCCAAATGCAGAAGATGTTAGGCAAGCGCTAGAAAAGTATACGACAGACTTAACCGAGCGTGCAGAGCAAGGAAAATTAGACCCTGTCATCGGGCGAGACGACGAAATTCGACGAACCGTGCAGGTGTTGCAGCGCAGAACAAAAAACAATCCTGTGTTAATTGGCGAACCTGGTGTGGGTAAAACCGCAATTGTGGAAGGGCTTGCCCAGCGTATTATTAATGGGGAAGTGCCTGAAGGACTTAAAAATAAGCGCGTGTTGGCGCTTGATATGGGAGCGCTGGTAGCGGGAGCAAAATACCGTGGTGAGTTTGAAGAACGCTTAAAAGCGGTACTTAATGAACTCGCTAAAGAAGAGGGGCGTGTAATCCTCTTTGTCGACGAGCTTCACACCATGGTAGGCGCGGGTAAAGGTGACGGTGCAATGGATGCAGGCAATATGCTCAAGCCTGCTCTAGCTCGAGGTGAGTTACACTGCGTAGGCGCCACAACGCTGGACGAATACCGTCAGTACATTGAAAAAGATGCTGCACTTGAGCGTCGATTCCAAAAGGTTCTAGTGGAAGAGCCAAGTGTTGAAGATACCATTGCTATACTGCGCGGGCTTAAAGAGCGCTACGAACTGCATCATTCTGTAGATATTACTGACCCTGCTATTGTGGCTGCGGCAAGTTTGTCTCACCGTTATATAAGTGATAGGCAATTACCCGATAAAGCTATCGATTTGATTGATGAAGCCGCTTCAAGTATTCGTCTTCAAATTGATTCAAAACCAGAAGATATGGACCGTCTAGAACGGCGTATTATTCAGCTAAAGCTTGAAGAGCAAGCGTTGGCAAAAGAGACGGACGACGCTAGTCACAAGCGCTTAGAAATGATTGAGCTAGAACGTGAACAAGCGGAAAGTAAATATGCAGAACTAGAGAAAGTGTGGCTAGATGAAAAAGACGCCATGCAGGGGACGCAAACAATAAAGGGTGAGCTTGAGCAAGCTAAGCTTGACCTTGAAATTGCACGACGTGCTTCAGATTTAAACCGCATGTCTGAATTGCAATATGGCCGTATTCCTGAGCTAGAGGCTAAACTAGAGCAAGCCGCAGAAAATGAAACTCGTGAAACTAAACTTGTCAAAAACAAAGTAACAGATGCAGAAATTGCTGATGTGTTGTCGCGTTGGACGGGCATTCCTGTAGCAAAAATGCTAGAAGGAGAGCGTGACAAACTACTTCGCATGGAAGAAGTACTCCACAAGCGAGTGGTTGGACAAAGCGAAGCGGTTCAAGCGGTTTCGAATGCCATTAGACGCTCCCGAGCAGGGCTTTCTGATCCAGACCGTCCAATAGGCTCATTTCTATTTTTAGGTCCGACAGGTGTTGGTAAAACTGAGCTTTGTAAGGCTCTGGCCGGCTTTATGTTCGATACCGAAGATGCCATGGTGCGTATTGATATGTCTGAGTTCATGGAGAAGCATTCTGTTGCGCGGCTAGTAGGTGCTCCTCCTGGTTATGTTGGATATGAAGAGGGCGGTTACCTCACAGAAGCAGTACGACGTAAACCGTATTCTGTAATTCTGTTAGACGAGGTTGAAAAAGCACATCCAGACGTATTTAACATATTGCTACAAGTGCTCGACGATGGCCGTTTGACTGATGGTCAGGGGCGCACAGTAGACTTTAAGAATACTGTTGTCATCATGACATCAAACTTGGGCTCAGACATTATTCAAGATAAGCATAATGAAAACCAATATGAAGAGATGAAGGCGGCCGTGATGAACGTGGTAGGTCAGCATTTTAGACCTGAGTTTATTAATCGTGTCGACGACATAGTGGTGTTTCATCCTCTTGGCAAAGAAGAAATCAAGTCGATTGCAAAAATACAGCTTGCGTCACTACGAGCAAGACTGGCTGAGAAAGGTTACAAGCTCAACTTGTCTGCAGCGGCAATGGACAAACTGGCAGAAGCGGGCTTCGACCCTGTATTTGGTGCACGTCCTTTAAAGCGTGCTATTCAAGTACAAGTAGAAAATCCACTTGCACAACAATTGCTGGCAGGTGAATTATTGCCTGAGTCGACCATTCGCATTGATGCTGACGACAGTGGACTTTTTGTTGTGAGTCAGTAATTGATATCACGCATTAGTTGATTAAAAAGGCGCTTCTTATGGAGCGCCTTTCTTTTTTGCAATATAGTGATACGCAGAAATAAACACTTGGTCACACTGGTGGCGCAGCAAAAGTGCTTAAGGAAAACAAATGCGCGAATCTCTTATTATTGAGAAGTTTAAAGCAGTCGTAGGAGAGGGGGCTGTAGCCTATGGTCATCAACAAACCTCACATTATCGAAAAGGATGGCGTTCTGGTGAGGGTGATGCGCTTGCTGTTTTATTTCCTAAAACATTGATTGCATGCTGGCACTTGTTATCAATTTGTGTCGAAGAAAATTGTATCGTAATTATGCAGGCGGCTAAAACTGGGTTAACTGAGGGATCAACGCCTAGTGGGAATGATTATGACCGTCCTGTCGTGATCATAAATACTTTGGCGATGGACGACATTATGCTGCTAAATGGTGGCAAGCAGGTCATCAGCTTTCCTGGCGCGACACTGCACAAACTGGAAAATTTACTCAAACCGCTTAAAAGAGCGCCTCACTCGGTTATTGGTTCATCTTGTCTTGGCGCATCGATAGTAGGTGGTGTTGCAAACAACTCTGGCGGCGCATTGGTTAAGCGGGGTCCTGCTTATACCGAATTAGCATTGTATGCTCAGGTTAACCGAGAAGGTAAGCTTCAGCTGGTCAATCATCTGGGTATAGCGCTCGGGAGCTCACCAGAAGAGATACTGAACAATTTATCTGCTGGCAATTTCAATAAACAGGTCGATTTTAACGAAAAGAAAGCATCCGCAAGTGATTACGAGGATATCGTTAGAAATGTCGATGCAGACACACCCAGTCGGTTCAATGCCGATCCTTCTAGATTGTATGAAGCGAGCGGATGTGCAGGCAAAATTGCAGTATTTGCGGTGGTGCTAGATACCTTCGCAGTCCCTGATGCTGAGCAAACCTTCTACATTGCTACCAATGATGCCGATGTATTAACCCAGATTCGAAGAGATATACTGAAAGGCTTTTCCTCATTACCTGAAGTCGGTGAATATTTGCATCGCGACATGTTCGACATTGCTGATAAATATGGCAAAGACACGTTTTTGAGTATTCATCATCTGGGGACCACCTTTCTACCTAAACTCTTCGCAGTGAAAGGAAGAGTCGATGCCTTTACTAACAAACTGCGCTTTCTACCTTCATTTTTATCTGACCGAATAATGCAGCGGTTAAGCCACTTATTTCCAGATCACATACCGCCTCGCTTGCGACAATTCCGTGACAAATACGAACATCATCTTATTGTAAAGATGAGTGATAAGGGTATAGACGAAGCGAATGTGTACCTCCGTGATTTGTTTGAAAGCAAACCAAATAAAGGCGCATTCATAGCGTGTACCGAAGATGAAGCAAATAGGGCTTTTTTACTGAGATTTGCAGCAGCCGGTGCAGCGGTAAGATACCAAACGCTTAAACAAAAAGACGTAGGGGAAATACTCGCGCTTGATATTGCCCTGCGACGCAATGACATTTATTGGGTGGAAACTTTGCCCGAGCACATATCGCAACATATTGATAAGTCGCTCTACTATGGCCATTTTTTTTGCCACGTTTTCCATCAAGACTATGTGTTGAAAAAAGGAGCGGATGCGAAACAAGTAAAAGCAGACATGTTAGCGTTACTTGATGATAGGGGAGCTAAGTACCCTGCGGAGCACAATGTGGGTCACTTATACAAAGCGGAAGATTCTCTTGTCACTTTTTATCGTACTTTAGACCCCACCAATACCTTCAACCCAGGTATTGGTGGAATGGAAAAGCACGCACGTAACTGTGCGTGTTGCTAACTATGTTGTAAAACATGTTTGTCGTCTTACAAACTCTCTAGTAATGCTTGTGCCTTTGGACGAAGAAAGAAAGGACGCTCTACATTTACTGCGTATTCAAGCTCTTTCTTTGCTTCTTCAATGCGATTTAACTTAGCCAGCGTAAAGCCTAAGTGATAGCGAATGTTAGGATCGTTGGCGTCTCGGGCAAATGCATCACGAAGCATTCTTAAGCTTCCCTCCAAATCACCTTCAAGGGCTTTAATGTAGCCAAAAGTGTCGAGTACCCTCGCTGAATTCGGTTGCAAAGAGTAGGCTTTTTCTGCAAATTTTCTGGCTTCCTGTAATGAAGAGTCAATTGACATGATGGCAAGGCGATTAAACGCTTCAGCAGGGTTTAATAAGTTTGGCTCTTCAACCAACGCTTTGTAAAGCGCAATCGATTCATCAAATTCTCTTATAAAAAACAAATACTGCGCAAGGAGGTTTCTAGCCAATAAGTTGCCTTCATCCTGTTGAGATAGTTCACGCGCTATCTCTAAAAAGACGTCAACGAACTCCTCATTAAGCGCATAATTGTAAATTGCTATAAAGGCCTGAGAGAAGCGAGGGTCTAACTCTAAGGCGTTTCTGTAATAAGTGATGGCGTCCTCTGTGTCACCTTTGTTTGCTTCTAGGCGCCCTTTCAAAAACTGGTAAACTGCATTTTGTTGCTGTGCTGCGGGTATGGACGCAAGCAATGCACCTGCTTTTTCGTTATCTTGAAGGTCTAGTAATAGGCTCACATAGCGAAACGTAACGAAAGTATTTTGCTTAGCAACGGAGTGTGCAGTTTCCATTGCGCTTTTCGCAGCTTCATTCTTACCTAAGGAGCGCATTAAGTCAGAGTAAACAATCAGTTTTTCCGGGGTATCGTCAATAAAGTTTCTAACTATCCCAAGCGTTTTTTCAGCATCTGATGTGCGGTTCGCGTCGATGAGAAGTTGTGCTTTTCGTAATAAATAATCGGCATTATCGAAATCGTCTTTCAACAATAAATCAAGGTGATAAAGTGCGCTTTTTGTATCACCTAGCCTTTGATAGAGGCTGGAAATCCGTTCTCTAGCGCCAATATTGGACGGATTAAGCGTTAAAACATCAAGGTAAATCTGCTTCGCTTTTTCAACATCCCCGCTTCTTGTTAGGTTAAATGCCTTTAAAAGCAGAGTTTCGTTATGCTGCGGTGACAATTGAAGTAACTCTTCAACTAACTCATTTGATTTTACCGTGTTGCCTAACCGGCTTTCGGTTGCCGCTAAATTAAACTTAGCGGGAAATAGCGTTGGATTTTTTTCCAGTGCTTTTTCAATATTAACTTTAGCCTGCGATAGATTTCCTTGTCGTATTAGGATCCCAGCTTTAAGGTTGTACACTTCGGCCTTATCTGGAAACATGCTATTAAGTAGATTGGCCCCCTTGAGCGCATTGTCGAATTGTTCAGCTTGAAGGTTCATTAACGAGTAGGTGAACAAAAAGCCCGCGTTTTCAGTGTAGTTAGCTAAATTCTTTTCCAATATTTCCAGCGCTTGCGCTTGTTTGCCTCGCGCAGCCATTAGTTTTATCTTAAATAATTGAAGCTTCCCTTCCTCTGGAAATAAGGTTTCCAAATCTTCTAGTAATCGCTCTGCTTTAAATGCTTTATTTTGTCTGATGAACAAATCGCCTAGTAGTAATGCAGAGTCTACATCTTCCATAAGTGCAGACTGATGACGTTCAAGCAACAGAAGCGCTTGTTTATCTTGTTGAGTAGCGATATAGACCTGACTTAGCATCAATACAGCTTGTAGGTCCTCAGGTTCCTTCTGCAGATAGGCGTTAAAGTCTTTCGCTGCGGTCTCCATGTTGTTATTAAAGAAATTTGTCAGACCGCTTATATAAAGCAGCATAGGCTGAGAAGTTATTAACTCAGGGTCAAGTTGCGCCATAAAATCGTTTAGCTCTTTGAGCTTAGTGTTATCAATGGCTTGATCGCTATCTCTGCTTTGTAACCAACTGTTTAGCAATATGGCTAACGGGTCGTTCGGTGTATCCTCAATAATTTCATCGACGAAAAGTTTGGCAGTATCATAATCCTTAGCTTCCAGGTAGAGGTCGACAAGGTTTCTAAGCGCTATCGGGTCATCCCTATTAAATGACAATGCTTTTTGAAGGTGTGATGTGGCAGATGCTGTGTCGCCTTGACGGTAAGCTAATTGACCTTTCAGTCGCCAAGTGATCGCATTTTCAGGCTCAATATTGATCGCCTTTGTAATAAGCCCTGCAGCCTTATCGAGATCTTCATTTTGTAGAGCTATAGACGCTAAGCCATTTATTGCGGGTACAAAGTCTGGAGAGGCGGCGATGATGGTATTGTAGTCTCTTAATGCACATGCCTCATCTTCTAACCGAATGCAGGCTGTAGCTCTTATAAGTAGCCACTCTCGCTCTGCTTCACCGGATAGTCTGTCTAGGTTTGAGAATTCTACGATATCTTGATATTTATTAAGAAATAACCAAGTGTTACCTAAAGGCTCAGCAAGCAGGTTAATATCAGCACCCATTTCTAGCGCTTCAACGAATTCCATTTCGGCGGCGGTCAAGTAACCATTAATCAGTAGTATTTCCCCCATAAGCAATTTCGCTGCTAAGTTTTCAGGATCTTTTTGAAGGCTGTTTTTAAGGTGAATGTATGCTTCGTCGTATGCGTTGTTATTAAATGAGGTGAGTGCTTTCTCATAATCTTCCGACGTTGTTGCAAAACTAATCGGGCTTTGCAGCGCTAAAAATGTTGTAGTGAAAATAGAAAATAAAGCGTTTTTCGCAAAGCGTCTTTTTTTGTATGAGATATCCATGATTACCTGAGATTCCACCTGAAAATGGTATTTTTATGTATAAAAAAAGGTGGCTAAAGCCACCTTTTAAAGATACGTGTTTTCTGTTTAATTTTAAACAATTAAACGCGACGCTTGCGACGATAAAGAAGTAAGCCCACTCCAAGGCTCATTAGAGCAAATGCTCCAGGCTCGCTAACATCAACATCAGGAGTTTCGTTGCGTTGAGAAATGCCTAATGAAGCCAGCTTAAAACCAGAGCCTGAAATTGAAGTTTCATCATTATTCGGATCGAAGTATGTATTGTAAGCGCCTACTAGCCAATATTTAGCTTCTTTGAGTGAAGTTGGATATGTTACTTCGTAATTACCAAGATTATGCGGATTAGTGGAAATATTCTTGTGGGTAATTGATGTAATCGCAGAAGACGCTGCAATATCAGTCCACGTAGTTACACTACTAGATGCATTTTTGAAAATATCAATATTATCAAACCCAACAACGGTAAGTTGGTTTTCATTACCAGCACCAGTCAGGTAATTAAATTTGGTGTTTGTAAGTGCTACCGCTTCACTAAATGAAAATAAGACCATGTCAAAATCAAATTTCCAATCGTCTTGGTTATTATCGATTGTATGCCAGTCACTAAGGCCACCCCCATGGTCTTTGTTTGTCATTGCAAGGCCATATGTTTGGCTATAGTCTAGTCCGTTCTGTCTAACAACTCGATCATCATTGTCGTTGTAAGACGCAGCTGTATCCGCCCACGTAGTATATGAAACGTAAATATCTGAACCGTTGATTTTTATCGAGCTCGCAGTAGGTTCAAACCCCTTCGATACATTCTGTGCAATCATGTCGTAAGTGTACTGTTCGAGCATTGAATCATCAGCAAGAGAGGCGTGTGAGGTAACAACAAGTAATGAAGATAAAGATAGTTTTAACAGCTTGTTCATTTAGTAAAACTCTACAACGGAATATTTGAAAGAAGTAATAGTTCTCTGGTTAGCTAAAATCGTGCCAGTTTTTTTGTTGTTGTTATTATTGAGTTTTTGTGTCTTTTTTGAATGGGTGATTAATGAAGAGTAAAAAAAACTGACAGTGTAGAACTGCCAGTTTTAGTCTTTCGTATAATAGTTAAATCAGAGTCTTTTTTCTTCTCCACATAACAATAAGACCTGAGGCGAATAGTAGTCCCAGTGTACCTGGTTCGCTGACTGCTGTGCTATCCGGAGGTGGAGTTTTATCACTAACTGAAAAACCGATGCTAGTTAGCTTAAATGCATCATTGCTTGAATAGCCACCTATATCACCAAACACCTTGTTGTATGCACCAACCAGCCAATACTTGGATGATGTATTAAGCGCGAATTCAGACTTATATTTTAGATGTTCATCGGTAGAGTCGCATTTTTCAACATTATAGGAAGACGTGATCGCAGTGCCTACGATATCGCTCCAAGTACTGCTGCCTGATGTTAGTGAACTTATATTATCAAGAGCCGCTATCGACACCTGCGTGTCATACTGACTATAGGCCCACGAAAAATTAGCGCCTTGTAGAGTTACATCATCGCTAAATGAAAATAATACGAAGTCGAAATCTTGCCAGTTACCGTTGCGAGTATTTACGTTATCAATAGCGTGATCTGGTGAGTTATATGCCGACTCCCAATCTTCGTTGGTTACACCGTAACCATACTTATCGGAAATTTTGTAGGTATCGGCACCCACAACAATATCGTCATTATAGCCGTAGGTATCTGCCCATCCGCTTACTGCTACATTGACGCCACCAATAGCCACATTAGATGAATTAGCAGACGTACTTTCGAAGATGCCATGGTCGACAAGGTTGTAAACATTCTCGCCAAGAGGCGAGTTGCATTCGGCTGTGCTTGTTTGGGTACTGCTGCCGCCGCACTGGCTGTAATTATAGTTGTACCGATATCCCGCTGACGCCGTACTAATAACACCAACGCACGATAACGCTACGCAAAACTTTGTTATGGAACTTAACCGCATTTCAATTAATCCTAAATAAATTGATAAGGGAAAGCTCTCTCATGCGCCTGAGCGCGAGGAACTTCAACATGGAATCGCCATAATAAAATGAAGATGGTTTGTGTACGGTATGTAAACTGATACGCTGTTATTTACTTTGCCTATAGATTGGGTTGTTAGCGTATAAAAGACACATCTATGCGTAACCGACGAGATATGAAATAATTGAATAAGATTAAGTTGAATAATGAGGACGTATGTCTGAACAGAAGAGAAAGGGAATATATCTACTTCCTAACCTATTAACTACAGCGGGGCTATTTTCAGGCTTCTTCGCGGTAGTATCTTCCATGAACGGTCGTTTTGAAGCAGCAGCGGTAGCAATATTTGTCGCGATGATTTTCGATGGACTCGACGGTCGTGTTGCACGCATGACAAACACGCAAAGCGATTTCGGTGCAGAGTATGACTCAATGGCCGACATGGTATCGTTTGGCGTAGCACCTGCATTGGTGGCATATAACTGGGGGCTAACCGAACTTGGTAAACTTGGGTGGTTAGCTGCATTCGTCTATGTTGCTGGCGCTGCATTAAGGCTTGCCCGATTTAACACACAAGTAGGGATTGCTGATAAGCGTTTCTTTCAAGGACTTGCGAGCCCAGCTGCTGCTGCAGTTGTCGCTGGTCTAGTATGGGTTGGTGTTGAGTATGAAGCTGTCGGTACTGATTATGGCTTTGTTGTTGCCGCTGTAACAGGATTAGCGGGTCTTTTGATGGTGAGTAACTTTAAGTACAACTCTTTTAAAGAAGTGAATTGGCACGGTAAGGTTCCATTCGTTGCATTGTTACTAGTACTACTTATATTCGTAGTGGTAGCAACCGAACCTGCCCTTGTGTTATTCCTAGTGTTTGCACTATATGCACTTGCAGGACCTATAAATACATTTCGCACGGTCGATAAGGTGACTCTACACGATGTGGTAGGGGACCATGAAGAAGATGCAGACTTCAAAGCTACTAATGTTGAAGGCTGCGAAAACCAAACAGAAGAGAAGAAATAACGCAAATTCGCCGCGTTATTAATCGAATAGTTTAAAAAGCGACCGAACGGTCGCTTTTTTTATATTTATTTAAAAAAGGGTGTTGACGATAAAGAAAGAATGCGTAAAATTCGCGCCTCCTCAACAGGGAACAGCGAACAGCTACCAACTGATGAGGATGTCAAAAACCTAGTTTAAAAATAAATAAACAAAAGTTGTTGACAAAAAAAAGATGCGCTGTAAGATACGCATCCGCTTCGAAAGAGGCTGCTAGCGGCAAAGAGTAACATCAAGCTGCTAAGCAAGGAAACAAATCAACTGAGAGTAATGTTGGTCCTCCTTGCGCAGAAGTCATCTGCGATGATTCTGCACGACGTTCTTTAAAAATTTAGACAAGACAATCTGTGTGGGCACTCGTTAAGAGTGTCACAACGACGATTCATATTTCGATATATTTAATTGAAGAGTTTGATCATGGCTCAGATTGAACGCTGGCGGCAGGCCTAACACATGCAAGTCGAACGGTAACAGGATGTGCTTGCACATCGCTGACGAGTGGCGGACGGGTGAGTAATGCTTGGGAACTTGCCTTTGCGAGGGGGATAACAGTTGGAAACGACTGCTAATACCGCATAATGTCTTCGGACCAAACGGGGCTTCGGCTCCGGCGCAAAGAGAGGCCCAAGTGAGATTAGCTAGTTGGTGAGGTAAAGGCTCACCAAGGCGACGATCTCTAGCTGTTCTGAGAGGAAGATCAGCCACACTGGGACTGAGACACGGCCCAGACTCCTACGGGAGGCAGCAGTGGGGAATATTGCACAATGGGGGAAACCCTGATGCAGCCATGCCGCGTGTGTGAAGAAGGCCTTCGGGTTGTAAAGCACTTTCAGTTGTGAGGAAAAGTTAGTAGTTAATACCTGCTAGCCGTGACGTTAACAACAGAAGAAGCACCGGCTAACTCCGTGCCAGCAGCCGCGGTAATACGGAGGGTGCGAGCGTTAATCGGAATTACTGGGCGTAAAGCGCACGCAGGCGGTTTGTTAAGCTAGATGTGAAAGCCCCGGGCTCAACCTGGGATGGTCATTTAGAACTGGCAGACTAGAGTCTTGGAGAGGGGAGTGGAATTCCAGGTGTAGCGGTGAAATGCGTAGATATCTGGAGGAACATCAGTGGCGAAGGCGACTCCCTGGCCAAAGACTGACGCTCATGTGCGAAAGTGTGGGTAGCGAACAGGATTAGATACCCTGGTAGTCCACACCGTAAACGCTGTCTACTAGCTGTGTGTGATTTTAAATCGTGCGTAGCGAAGCTAACGCGCTAAGTAGACCGCCTGGGGAGTACGGCCGCAAGGTTAAAACTCAAATGAATTGACGGGGGCCCGCACAAGCGGTGGAGCATGTGGTTTAATTCGATGCAACGCGAAGAACCTTACCTACACTTGACATGCAGAGAACTTTCTAGAGATAGATTGGTGCCTTCGGGAACTCTGACACAGGTGCTGCATGGCTGTCGTCAGCTCGTGTCGTGAGATGTTGGGTTAAGTCCCGCAACGAGCGCAACCCTTGTCCTTAGTTGCCAGCATTAAGTTGGGCACTCTAAGGAGACTGCCGGTGACAAACCGGAGGAAGGTGGGGACGACGTCAAGTCATCATGGCCCTTACGTGTAGGGCTACACACGTGCTACAATGGCATTTACAGAGGGAAGCGAGACAGTGATGTGGAGCGGACCCCTTAAAGAATGTCGTAGTCCGGATTGGAGTCTGCAACTCGACTCCATGAAGTCGGAATCGCTAGTAATCGCAGGTCAGAATACTGCGGTGAATACGTTCCCGGGCCTTGTACACACCGCCCGTCACACCATGGGAGTGGGATGCAAAAGAAGTAGTTAGTCTAACCTTCGGGAGGACGATTACCACTTTGTGTTTCATGACTGGGGTGAAGTCGTAACAAGGTAACCCTAGGGGAACCTGGGGTTGGATCACCTCCTTACCATTACGTCGATAGACGCCTTGATGCAGTGCCTACACAGATAGTCTTGTTTAAAATGAAGAACGACACAAGTTTATGGGGCTATAGCTCAGCTGGGAGAGCGCCTGATTTGCATTCAGGAGGTCAGCAGTTCGATCCTGCTTAGCTCCACCATCTACTTGAAAATCTGAGCTTGAAAGCTTCAGGTTGTAGACTGAAGGCTTGTAGCTCAGCTGGTTAGAGCGCACCCCTGATAAGGGTGAGGTCGGCAGTTCAAGTCTGCCCAAGCCTACCATTTTCTCCTTATACGGCGTTATCGAATCGCTCACGTGCTACTAGCACGCTAAGCAATCCGATGCCTTGTCTAAGAAGAAAATAGATGGCAGAAAATGTGTCAAAACGGAATTTAAATCCTAATGAATATTTACTGTTTCAGTAAGCATTGATTAGGGTTTTTTACTCTAAAGTGAAATGATTCGTCATTTTGCGAATGTTCTTTAACAATTTGGAAAGCTGATATTAATAGTAATCAATCAAAATTGAGTAACTGAGAAATCGAAAGATGACTTTTTACTCTACTTGACTGAATTGCTTGTTATCAATCGATGATTTGATAGCAAGGCAATTCTTCCGATTAGCTTGTCATTCATGCGACATAACTCAGGCAGAAGTCAAAAGGCTGTTTGGGGTTGTATGGTTAAGTGACGAAGCGTATACGGTGGATGCCTTGGCAGTTAGAGGCGATGAAGGACGTGTAAGTCTGCGAAAAGCTGTGGTGAGCCGACAAAATGCATTTGAGCCACAGATGTCCGAATGGGGAAACCCACCTATTTATAGGTATCGTTACATGAATACATAGTGTAACGAGGCGAACGAGGGGAACTGAAACATCTAAGTACCCTTAGGAAAAGAAATCAACCGAGATTCCCCTAGTAGCGGCGAGCGAACGGGGAGCAGCCCTTAAGCTGTTTAGAATTTAGTGGAATCCTTTGGGAAGAGGAGCGATACAGGGTGATAGCCCCGTACACGACGGATTCTTTACAGTGAAATCGAGTAGGTCGGGACACGTGTTATCTTGACTGAATATGGGGGGACCATCCTCCAAGGCTAAATACTCCTAACTGACCGATAGTGAACCAGTACCGTGAGGGAAAGGCGAAAAGAACCCCTGTGAGGGGAGTGAAATAGAACCTGAAACCGTATACGTACAAGCAGTGGGAGCCCTTCGGGGTGACTGCGTACCTTTTGTATAATGGGTCAGCGACTTATATTTAGTAGCAAGGTTAAGTGAATAACGGAGCCGTAGCGAAAGCGAGTGTTAACTGCGCGTTTAGTTGCTAGGTATAGACCCGAAACCCGGTGATCTAGCCATGGGCAGGTTGAAGGTTGAGTAACATCAACTGGAGGACCGAACCCACTAACGTTGAAAAGTTAGGGGATGACCTGTGGCTGGGGGTGAAAGGCCAATCAAACCGGGAGATAGCTGGTTCTCCCCGAAATCTATTTAGGTAGAGCCTCGGACGAATTCCATTGGGGGTAGAGCACTGTTAAGGCTAGGGGGTCATCCCGACTTACCAACCCTTTGCAAACTCCGAATACCAATGAGAACTATCCGGGAGACACACGGCGGGTGCTAACGTCCGTCGTGGAGAGGGAAACAACCCAGACCGCCAGCTAAGGTCCCAAAATATTGCTAAGTGGGAAACGATGTGGGAAGGCATAGACAGCTAGGAGGTTGGCTTAGAAGCAGCCACCCTTTAAAGAAAGCGTAATAGCTCACTAGTCGAGTCGGCCTGCGCGGAAGATGTAACGGGGCTAAGCAATATACCGAAGCTGCGGCAGCATGTTTACATGCTGGGTAGGGGAGCGTTGTGTAAGTGGATGAAGGTGAGTTGTAAAGCTTGCTGGACATATCACAAGTGCGAATGCTGACATGAGTAACGATAATGGGAGTGAAAAACTCCCACGCCGGAAGACCAAGGTTTCCTGTCCCATGCTAATCAGGGCAGGGTAAGTCGGCCCCTAAGGCGAGGCAGAAATGCGTAGTCGATGGGAAACGGGTTAATATTCCCGTACTTATATAATCAGTGATGGAGGGACGGAGAAGGCTAGGCAAGCTTGGCGTTGGTTGTCCAAGTGAAAGCGAGTAGGCCGAGAACTTAGGTAAATCCGGGTTCTTAAAGCTGAGACGCGAGACGAGCTACTACGGTAGTGAAGTTGTTGATGCCCTGCTTCCAGGAAAAGCTTCTAAACTTATGATTATGTGAACCGTACCCCAAACCGACACAGGTGGTCAGGTAGAGAATACTAAGGCGCTTGAGAGAACTCGGGTGAAGGAACTCGGCAAAATTGTACCGTAACTTCGGGAGAAGGTACGCCCCTGTTTGTGAACGCCTTGCGCGGTAAGCAGATGGGGGCCGCAGTGACCAGGTGGCTGGGACTGTTTATTAAAAACACAGCACTCTGCAAACTCGTAAGAGGACGTATAGGGTGTGACACCTGCCCGGTGCCGGAAGGTTAATTGATGGGGTTAGCGTATGCGAAGCTCTTGATCGAAGCCCCGGTAAACGGCGGCCGTAACTATAACGGTCCTAAGGTAGCGAAATTCCTTGTCGGGTAAGTTCCGACCTGCACGAATGGTGTAACCATGGCCACGCTGTCTCCACCCGAGACTCAGTGAAATTGAAATCGCAGTGAAGATGCTGTGTACCCGCACCTAGACGGAAAGACCCCGTGAACCTTTACTACAGCTTGGCACTGAACATTGAACCTACATGTGTAGGATAGGTGGGAGGCTTTGAAGCACAGTCGCTAGATTGTGTGGAGCCGTCCTTGAAATACCACCCTTGTATGTTTGATGTTCTAACATTGGCCCCTTATCGGGGTTGTGGACAGTGTCTGGTGGGTAGTTTGACTGGGGCGGTCTCCTCCCAAATAGTAACGGAGGAGCACGAAGGTTAGCTAATCACGGTCGGACATCGTGAGGTTAGTGCAATGGCATAAGCTAGCTTAACTGCGAGACAGACACGTCGAGCAGGTACGAAAGTAGGTCATAGTGATCCGGTGGTTCTGTATGGAAGGGCCATCGCTCAACGGATAAAAGGTACTCCGGGGATAACAGGCTGATACCGCCCAAGAGTTCATATCGACGGCGGTGTTTGGCACCTCGATGTCGGCTCATCACATCCTGGGGCTGAAGTCGGTCCCAAGGGTATGGCTGTTCGCCATTTAAAGTGGTACGCGAGCTGGGTTTAGAACGTCGTGAGACAGTTCGGTCCCTATCTGGTGTGGGCGTTGGATGATTGATGGGAGCTGCTCCTAGTACGAGAGGACCGGAGTGGACGAACCGCTGGTGTTCGGGTTGTCATGCCAATGGCATTGCCCGGTAGCTATGTTCGGAACGGATAACCGCTGAAAGCATCTAAGCGGGAAGCCGGCCCAAAGATGAGTCATCCCTGAACTTTAAGTTCTGGAAGGGTTGTTATAGACGATGACGTTGATAGGCAGGGTGTGGAAGCGTTGTAAGGCGTTAAGCTAACCTGTACTAATTGCCCGAGAGGCTTAACCATACAACGCCCAAGAAGCTTTAGGCTTTTGAGTGTTGTAGACAAGCTAAGCTCTGAAAAATGAGCAGAAAGTAGAGTGAAAAGTAGTTACTCACTGATTGAATTGATATCCAGTTTTCTAGATTGTTACCAGTTTTTCCTGGCAGCCATAGCGATACGGTACCACCTGACTCCATTCCGAACTCAGAAGTGAAACGTATTAGCGCCGATGGTAGTGTGGGGCTTCCCCATGTGAGAGTAGGACACTGCCAGGTCCCAATTCCGAAAAGCCCTTGTCTAACGACAAGGGCTTTTTTTGTATCTGTTTTAAAAGTATCTTAACTTCATACCAAATTAATTTACTGTTACTTTTTTGTATTGACGCTCAGTTGAAATAAATACGTAAAGTTATTAATACCTACTTATAAGCGTTAGTTACTTGCTCATCTATCTTTTATTCGCTAGCTTTTATATAAAGGGAGCAACGATAATAAATGCTTCAATTTTGAGACAGTGCCTTTCAATGTATTTAAATTGTAGTATGACTGTTGTCTTGTTGCTTCTCGCAAGTTTTGTAGAAGCGCAAGAGACAAGCATACCGTTAGAAAATAATAATACCATCGTACTAGGGGTTGTTGAGTTCCCTCCGTTGGTTATTAAAGATCCCGTAGGTTTTGGTTGCCATGGTGAAGCCGTAACGATTTCTAGAACAATACTCGAGTTAGTTGGGTATAAAGTAGAAGTCGAATGTCCGCCTCCCGCTCGTCTTTTTGAGCGAATTCGAAAGGGTAAAGTAGACATAACAGTCAATGTAAAAGGCACAAAAGCATTAGACAATAATGTGACATTTGTTGAAAAGCCGTTTAGTTACTTATCGCTAGTGTTAATGACAAATACAGGCGCGGGCGGTGATAAGACTGTTGCTGCAATAAGAGGTTATGACTATGTCGGCTTGAGACAGGAACTTGTAGATAGCAACTATACGTTTTTTGATATGCCAAACAGCACTGATGCCATTCAACTATTCCAGTTTGGTCGCACTACCCATCTGTTGACTTATGAAGCACCTTATCTTTATCACATTGAACGTGTGCCAGATAATATAAGTGATTTAGCAGTATCAATGCGTCGAGATATTCCCACTTTCTTTGCTATTTCTAATAAGAGCAAAAGAAAAACTGAATTGCTGGAAAAGCTGACACGGCTGTTTAAACTTTCAGAAAGTGGAACAGTGATAGAGCAAATGCAAACTATGAATGAGTAGGTAAACCGCTACTTTAAGTAGTTTAAGCCAGGCGACAAAATGAAACATAATTAGCATTATGTCGCTTAAAAATTCAATTAAATTCAGTGTGATAGTGGTAGCTTGAAAAAAAGTTAATAAATTATGAAATTTCGTCGCGTGTGGGAAGGTCTTCTTAAATACACGTGCTTACCGTACGTCAAACATGACTAAAATTATTGAGGGTAGATCAATGAAACAAATTAAAAAATCTTCTGTAGCTACAGCACTTGGTGCAGTTGTAATTGGCTCTTTGGCGTCTACGGTTGCTGTTGCTGAAGTGAATCCATTTGGAATGCAGTCACTAGAATCAGGCTACAGCCAATTCGCGGCGGAAGGCAAATGTGGTGAAGGCAAGTGTGGCGGCGATAAGTCTGCGAAAGAAGGTAAATGTGGCGAAGGCAAATGCGGCGGCGACAAGAAAGCTCACGAAGGTAAGTGTGGTGAAGGCAAATGCGGCGGCGACAAAAAAGCAAAAGAAGGTAAGTGCGGCGAAGGTAAATGTGGCGGCGACAAGAAAGCCAAAGAAGGCAAATGTGGCGAAGGTAAGTGCGGCGGCGACAAGAAAGCTAAAGAAGGTAAGTGTGGCGAAGGTAAGTGCGGCGGCGACAAAAAAGCTAAAGAAGGTAAATGTGGCGAAGGTAAGTGCGGAAGCATGTAACCAAGGGCTCATTTAGCGAGATAATGTCAATTACAGAAGTGTGATTCAAACTATTATCTTGTAAATGCTTTGCTAAAATGGCCGTCATTCGATGGCCATTTTTGTTTTGAATGGTAATGAAGTAGTGGGGAAATTATGAATGCTATCAAAGGTGCTGGTTTAGGCTTTAGACGAGAAATGCTAGACGAGCTTTTACCGTCTTTGCCAAACGAAGTCGATTTTTGGGAGGTTGCCCCTGAAAATTGGATACCTTTGGGGGGCCGTTATCAACAACAGTTTGAACAAGCCTCAAAACAAGCCCCTTTCACTACACATGGTTTATCGCTTTCTATCGGAAGTAGCGACAAATTAGACGTTGAATTTGTCAAAAGCGTAAAACGCTTCTTAGATACTCACAATATCGACTTGTACAGTGAGCATTTAAGCTATTGCTCTGGCAATGGTCATATGTATGACCTTATGCCAATCCCGTTTACTGAGGAAGCCGTGCATCATGTGGTCTCTCGAATAAAGCAAGTTCAAGATATTATTGAGCGCCCGCTGGTGCTAGAAAACGTGTCGTATTACATGGCACCAGGTCAACAACTGACAGAGCTGGAGTTCACCAATGCGGTGATAAAAGAGTCTGGCTGTCTAATGCTACTTGATGTAAACAACGTTTACGTAAATAGCATCAACCACAAGTACGATGCTCATCGCTTTATCGAAGGGCTTCCTACTAACAAAATAGTGTATGGTCACATCGCAGGGCACTACGACGAAGCCGAAGACCTAAAAGTCGACACACACGGCGCAGACGTTATTGAGCCCGTGTGGAAGTTGCTTGAGCACGCCTATGCAACACACGGTGTTTTTCCTACATTACTTGAGCGTGATTTCAATATTCCATCTATCGACGTACTCTTGTCTGAGGTGCGTCGTATTAAGCAAATTCAAGAGCAGTTTGATAATGTTGATGTCACTGCGCTAAACGGGAGCGTGGCGTGAATAAATCGTTCCAATCTGTACAGTCAGAATTTGTAAATGCAATTAAAGACCCCTCATCCTATCAGCGGCGCAGTGATGAAGAGTCGCGAAGAATGGAAATTTATCAGTCGCTATTTTTCAACAACATCGACAACTTTGTGAGCACTGCCTTTCCCGTACTTAAATCCATAGTTATTAAGCTTTATGGAGAAAAAGGGTGGGAGTCATTGGTGAGACAGTTCTTTATAGAACACGAG
Organism: Alteromonas sp. KC3; assembly: GCF_016756315.1. Classification (NCBI taxonomy): domain Bacteria; kingdom Pseudomonadati; phylum Pseudomonadota; class Gammaproteobacteria; order Alteromonadales; family Alteromonadaceae; genus Alteromonas; species Alteromonas sp. KC3. Next base: position 2,952,616 of record NZ_AP024235.1, on the reverse strand, counting down.
TGTCGTTCACCTTATTTTGCTGAAATTAGTAAAGAGTTTGTTGAGTATTTATCTTGCTCGCCTGAACTGGCGATAGCGTTGCCGATATTCAGTGCTGAGCTGGCGCACTATGAATGGCTAGAATTAGATGTCAGCATTCGTTCGAATGATGATACGGCCAATTTTTATGAAGAGGGTCAGAATGTAGGTAAGCTAAAAGTGTCGCCCTATGCCTCATTAGCAGGCTATTCCTATGCAGTTCATTTGATTGGCGATGACTATATGCCTGAAGATACCGCGCCAGAGCAGCAGTTTTATGTTGTTTATCGCGATGCTCAGTGCGATGTCCAATTTGCCAACATTAACCCGGTTACTGCAATACTGCTTAATACACTGGAACAACAAGAAAGTGGTGCGACGTTTGATGAGCTCAGTGAGTTATTACAAGACCAGCTTCCTCAAATACCAAAGGATGCTTTGGTGTCTGGAATGCATCACACCATATCCGAAATGCTGCAAAAAGGCATCATAATGCCTGCCACTGTCGATTAACTATACGCCATTTATTCGCGTTATATTAAACTTTAGCCATGATCTGTATCGAAAGTGAGCGATCAACCACATTAGCGCTGTCAATCGCGCTTGCTTTCGATTAACATTTAGCACCATTTTTTTGTTCATAAAATTGTTTAGGTAGTGCAAATGGCTGACAATTCAGATTTCAAAGAAGTCTATAATAAGTGGTACTTTCTAGCATCGCTCGTAACTCTAATCGCGTTTCCGTTGATGCATATCATCGCCGGCTGGTTTACCTTCTGGTTATAACGCAGACATTCAAGGCAATATTGTGACTGCAGAATATATTAAATCAGTAGTAAAAACCGTACCTGACTATCCAAAGCCGGGTATTTTATTTAGAGATGTAACCAGCGTTTTGGAAGATCACAAAGCGTTCAGTAGCTGTATCTCATTGCTTGTTGAAAAGTATCAAGGCATGGGCTTCACTAAAATTGCGGGCACAGAAGCGCGTGGTTTTCTTTTCGGTGCGCCGTTGGCTATCGAAATGGGCATTGGCTTCGTTCCTGTAAGAAAGCCGAACAAGCTTCCACGTGAAGTGGTTAGTGAAAGCTATGAGCTTGAGTATGGCACCGATACATTGGAAATTCACAAAGACGCTATTGTACCGGGCGATAAAGTACTTCTTATCGATGACTTGCTAGCAACTGGCGGCACTATAGCGGCCTCTGCAAAGCTTATCCGCTCTCTTGGTGGTGAAGTGAATCACGCAGGCTTTGTCATTAACCTTCCGGATTTGGGCGGGTGTGAGAAACTTTCTGCGCTAGACATCGAAAGTTATTCAATTTGCGAGTTTGAAGGCGAATAAACGCCTCAGATACTGCTCATAAAACACATAAGGCCAAAAACGTAATAATGAGTTATCAGGTATTAGCAAGGAAGTGGCGCCCAGGAAAGTTCAGCGAACTTGTAGGGCAAGAGCATGTAGTGTCAGCCATTTCGAATGCTTTAGATAACGATCGCTTGCATCACGCTTACCTATTTACAGGTACTCGCGGTGTAGGGAAAACCACTATTGCGCGTATCTTTTCAAAGAGCCTTAATTGTGAAGAAGGTCAAGGTGCAAACCCTTGTGGTCAATGTAATACCTGTAAAGAGATAGAGCAGGGCAATTATGTTGATTTGCTCGAGATTGACGCAGCATCAAGAACGAAGGTAGAAGATACACGAGAGCTTCTTGATAATGTGCAATACAAGCCCACACGGGGCAGATACAAAGTGTACCTCATCGATGAGGTGCACATGTTATCAAAGCACAGTTTCAATGCGTTGTTAAAAACGCTTGAGGAGCCACCACCGCACGTCAAATTTTTGCTGGCGACTACCGATCCGCAAAAGTTACCGATAACGATTTTATCGCGCTGCTTACAGTTTAATCTGAAAGCGATGTCGCGTGAGCAGATCGTAGGGCAGTTGTCTCATATCCTTGAACACGAACAGCTTCCGTTTGAACCTCAAGCACTTGCTTTGTTGGCACGAGCTGCACAAGGCAGTATGCGCGATGCATTAAGTTTGACAGACCAAGCTATTGCCCAAGGTGGTAATCAAGTCGTCGCATCAATTGTGACAGACATGCTTGGCCTGATGGATAAAAACCAGCTGTTAAAAGTCATTCATGCCGTGGTGAGCAAAAGCCCGGCAGACGTGCTGCAACTGGTCAACGACATTGCTGAGCAAGCGCCTGATTATGACAATGTACATGGTGAGCTTGCGAGTCTTTTGCATCAAATTGCCCTTACACAGTGGGTTCCAGAAGCGTGCAAACTAGAGACGACGTCTGCAAAAGCGATTTATCAACTCGCTAAAACAATACCAGCAGAGCAGGTTCAACTGCTCTATCAAATTGCACTACAAGGCAGAAAAGACTTGCCGTTTGCTGCAGACGGTAAAAGTGCTTTTGAAATGACGTTAATGCGTATGATGACGTTTGCGCCATCTGAACCACTCGCTGACACGGCTTCGGATATAGTGTCTGGAAACAGCAACGTTACATTGCCGATTAGTGGCAATGCCAATGCGAATCAGAGTAGTTCAACGATATCGCCGCCAGACCCAAGTGGTGGCCCGGGAAACGTCAGTAAGCAGGAGGATACGCATGCTAGCGAAACTTCTGCAACTTCAATAAAGACGCAAGACGTTATTGACGACAGCCATGTTGTTTCTGATGAGACAGAAACCCCGGTAAATCCCCAGCCAGATGAAGAGTCTGAGAATGACGCATTAGAGACACCGTTGCCACAAGCCATGGTTTCTGAACAGGCCACATCAAACCAAGTATTGTCAGAACACGCTGAGCATGACCAAGTTTTGGCCGAACAATCTACATCTGATAATACTACTTCAGGTACGTTTGTCTCAGATGTCGTTTTTGATGGACCACCTTTAGATGCATACATGGATGATATGCCAGCGTCGTCAGATGATGACGCTGATTATGGCATCGACAATATCGATTTACCTGTCCATTCTGAAGCGAAAGTACCTGAAGAACACAATTCATCAGCTAGCACAAATGCGCTTTCGGCAGAAGAACAATTGACTTCAACGGCTGACATGCTGGCGCTTCGTCAAAAGCTTAAACAGCGCAAGGCAGAAGACTCAGAAAGCAAAGCAACTGACGGTGGGGCTAACTCGGGGCTGGCAAGCGCAGACGAGATTCAGGCTCGATTTGTAAAAACTGCGACACCTTCTTCACTAGATAATGAACTCAGCGAGTCCAACGAGGTTAGCGAACCCAGCGCTGATGAGGTTGCCGAGACCAGCGTTGCTGGTGATTCGACAGCACAGGATGCTGTGCAGGTTACTAACGATGCAACTACAACTGCCGATACTGTAGTGAAAAATGCTTTCCCTAGTGCGGAACAACAAAACGCTGAGCAGCATGAAGTTAGCAATGAAACGTCAAACGACGATTTTTCATTTGACGAGTTCGACTCTGACGCGCCTTACGCGAATGAGCCCAGTGCTTCAGCGCCTTTTGAAAATGAAGCCCATGCACCGCCCTTTGAAGATGAATCGATTGAAGTAATCGAGCCACCCAAATTACAAAGGGGCGATACCGCTTCTGCTGTTGATCATGACTTGCCTCCTTGGGAAAGCCAACACAGCTCGGCAGGACATTCAGATTCTAGCAATGAGCTCCCTCCTCATTGGGAAAATGATCTACCCGTCGAAAGTACTACGCCTCAAGTGTATGACAATACTATGCAAGGCCATGGAGAGGAACAAACAGAATCATCTGATGCTGACTTTGCTCGCGATGCATTTGATTTTGATACACCACTTGCCACAACGTATAACGGGAGTCTTAAAGCCTACCTCAATGATGGGAACAAGCTTACTCACGCCAGTCAAATTGATAGCTGGAGCCAGTTGGTAGAGCAAATGCCTGTTGCTGGTTTACTTAAGCAGCTAGTATTGCATGCGTCTTTTACTAGAAATGGGAACACGGTATCCCTTGAAATTGATCATAGTCAGTCGCATCTATTAAACGACAGTACAAAACAACAGCTAATAGATGCAATGCATCATGGGTTGGGTGAAAATGTAAATGTGGATATCACGTTGGGCGAACCATCGACGACACCATTTGCATTACAACAGGAAATACATGCCATGCGTCATGCGCATGCGTATACGGTAGTAAATACCGACGATACAATTCAAGCACTGCTATCGACCTTCGATGCCTCAGTATTAACCGACACGGTTAAAGCAAGATAGTAGATTTATTAACACCAAAACGAAGCGAGATAAGAATATGTTTAAAGGTGGAATGGGCAATATAATGAAGCAGGCGCAGCAAATGCAAGAGCGCATGCAAAAAGTACAAGACGACCTAGCAAAACTAGAAGTAACTGGTGAAGCAGGCGCAGGTATGGTTAAAGTTACCATGACGTGTAACCACAATGTGCGTCGCGTAGATATTGATGAGTCGTTGATGGATGACGATAAAGAAATGGTTGAAGACTTAGTTGCTGCGGCATTTAACGATGCGGTACGTCGAGTACAAGAAACCAGTAAGGAAAAAATGGGTGACGTAACTGGCGGAATGCCACTACCTCCTGGTTTCAAAATGCCGTTTTAAAAAGAATTCTGCAATGTTGCCTTTTTTCACTACAAAGGGCGACGATGTACAAGACACTTTTTATCTAAAAAGACGCTGGCTATTACCAGCGTTTTTTTGTTTCTTAATGTCCAATTTCTCGTTTCACTCTCAGTTCTAGTTTGTTGAGGAATTCGAAAACTTGGTAACTGGCCTCTTCCATTTCACTTAGGTACGTAATCAGTTCACTACCGTTATCTGCCTCGTGAGCTTCTATAGCAGCGAGACCTGATTGGTGAACATGGGCATGTGGCGTTCAAGATCTTTAAATTCAGGGTAATGGGCGTATTGTGCTTGTCCGTCGCCTTGGTAATACCACTTGCCTATAAAAAAAGCCCAGACTGGCTGAGCTTTAGTTAGTTGCGAGTAGATTGGTTAAGCAGTAGCTTTGCGTTGTCTTCTTAGCGCGATACCTGCCACACCAAGTAGCGCTAATGCTAATGAACTCGTTGCAGAGACTGTATTTGCTACAGTACTTGTATAAGCGATGCTACCGCTAGTAAAAGCATGCGGATCAGAGCAACAGTTCACGCCAGAGCTTAAATTAAATGTGATGCTAATCAGGCCATCAGCGATGATGCTTGCCCACGTCGCTTGAGATATTGTTGCTTGGCCTGTCATAAATACCATGTTGCTATGACTACCAACGTAGTCATCTGATGCAAAGTTAAAGAGATCATTGCCAACATTATTGTCAAAGATGGTACCTAGTGAAAAACCATCGATAGAAATAGTTACAGACTCTGAAGCGTCGTTGTTGTCGAAGTCGCCAGCAATCATAAGAGTGAAAATAGCATCGGAAAATGTAGTAGAAGGGGCTATCAAGTTGCTATATGTTATACTCCCTCCATCGACACTAGTGCTCATTGAAGACAACGTAATTAAGCCAGCGTTGGCACTACCTGAAATCAACAACATTAAACCAACAATTAATTTTTTCATGAGTTTATCCTAACTGCTAAAAAGATGTGTAACATGCCTTTAGCTATAATAGTGCCACTTTGTAAGGTATTGTTTTTACGTTGATAATTTTGATAGATTAAAGGTGGTGTAAAATTTACAGACACACTCTATTGAGAACGTTTGAAATGAGTTATAACTTTAAACTCAGATTTCTAATATTGTCTTTATTTTGGTCCAGAACGAAATTTAACCCGTTAAAGAATGGTCTTTAATTTTTGTAGTCTATCGAGAGCTGTGCTAAGTGCGTTGGGGCACACAGTAAGGCAGTTCACTTTTTATTCTTATTTTCCGTTTTAGAGGTTTTCGTAGTGCTAAGGAAAGGCTTAGTTATCTCTACCGTTTTTTTGCTGCCTATAGCGGCAGCAGCGTTCTTTTTAAGTGTTCATGAGTTATTTAGCATGAAGACTGTTAATGTCGACCCAAAGTTAAAAGAAATATCGGGTATCGAATTTGATAAATATAAGCGTCTTTGGGCTATCAATGACAGTGGTGATGGTCCGAAGCTGTATATGCTAAATAAAGATGGCACTATTGCTCGAGAAGTAACGGTAACCAACGCCAAAAATGTCGACTGGGAAGATATGACCCAAAATCGCTTTGGGCACTTTTTCTTAGGAGATTTTGGTAATAACGACAATGACCGTCGTTGGTTGACCATATATAAAATTGAAAACCCAATAGATATTAAAACCGATACCACTGAAGCAGAGATTATCAAATTTACCTATCCGCAAATGGCAAAGGGGAAGGTAAAACCCGAAGACAAAAATTACGACTTAGAGGCTTTTGTTGAATATAAGCGTAACTTGTACTTGTTCACTAAAAATCGCACAAAGCCATTCGATGGCATTACTAAGCTTTATAAGGTCGGCGACCATGCTGCAAATTTTGATGCACAGCTCATCGGTGAGTTTAAAACGTGTACAACACTAGAGAAATTGTGTTGGATCACGTCTGCTGCCATTAGTCCAGACAGAACGAAATTGGTACTTCTCGATTCTACCAGTCTTTGGCTGTTCGAGAATTTCGTAGGTGACAACTTTTTCAGTGGGGATGTGTCGCGTATTGACTTAGGTGTTGTTACTCAAAAGGAAGCGGTAACGTTTTATGATGACAATACTCTTATATTTACTGACGAAGAGTACAAAGGCTTATTCGGTGGAAATATATATGAAGTTAAACTCGACCAGGTAAAGCGTATCGTGATTAAATATCGCGAAGATTCAGATCAAAATAAACAAATAAAGCAGTAAATTTTTATGAAGTTTAGTCCATTACTTTCAGAGCTTATTCAAGCATTGACCTGTTTACCTGGTGTGGGGAACAAAAGTGCTCAGCGTATGGCGTTTCATTTGTTGGAGCGAAACCGCACTGGCGCAATAGACTTGAGTAATGTTCTGCATAACGCGATGGAACATATTCATCACTGCAAACGCTGTAGAACCTTTACCGAGGATGAACTTTGCGATATCTGCCGACATCCAGAACGAGAGGCTAGCGGGTTACTTTGCATTGTTGAAAGCCCGCAAGATGTTTTAGCTATTGAGCAAACCCTGAGCTACAAAGGTCAGTATTTCGTGTTGATGGGGCATTTGTCGCCAATTGATGGCGTAGGGCCAAATGAAATTGGTCTTGATGAGTTTGAATCTCGACTTCAAGCTGGTGGCATCAATGAAGTTATATTGGCGACCAACCCTACTGTTGAAGGTGAGGCTACGGCACACTATATTGCTCAGCTATGTGCCTCTCACAATGTAGAGGCTTCTCGCATTGCTCATGGCGTACCTGTGGGCGGAGAGCTCGAATATATCGACGGTAATACGTTAACTCATGCTTTTTCAGGCAGACGAAAGCTTTAACATTCTATTCAAACAGCGGTTTATTTGTCTGTAAGCCGCCGTGCACCAAAAATTTTCACCGCTAATTAATAAATTTTTGTGCTAAACGTTGAAAAATGCATCCAACGTCCTCACCTCGCTAACAGTAGCGAAATCCATTCAATGAGGAGATATTGGATTATGGCTGAAGCAGCCCACAAAGAAACCCATGGTTTTCAAACAGAAGTAAAACAGCTTCTTCATCTAATGATTCACTCTTTGTATTCAAACAAAGAGATTTTCCTACGTGAGTTAGTGTCAAATGCCGCCGATGCTGCAGACAAGCTCCGTTTTCGAGCGTTGGAAAATGACAGCCTTTATGAAAACGACGGCGATTTAAACGTTAAACTAAGCGTAGATAAAGAAGCAAATACTGTCACCATTACCGATAATGGTATTGGTATGACCCGTGACGAAGTTATCGCTAACCTAGGTACAATTGCAAAGTCAGGTACTAAAGACTTTTTTAGTAAATTGTCTGGCGATAGCGCCAAGGATTCACAGCTAATTGGCCAGTTTGGTGTTGGCTTCTACTCAGCATTTATTGTTGCCGATAAAGTAACGGTTCGCACACGCGCAGCAGGCGCTGACGCCTCTGCGGGCGTTGAGTGGATTTCAGACGGTGAAGGCGAATTCACTATCGCTGAAATCAACAAGCCGACTCGAGGTACAGAGATTACCCTTCACCTTCGTGAAGATGAAAAAGAGTATGCTGACGCGTGGCGTCTTCGCTCTATCGTGAGCAAATATTCTGACCACATCAGCATTCCTGTTCAAATGTGGAAAGAAGAAGTACCTGAAAGTGAAGGTCCTGATGGTGAAAAAATTGCAGCGCAGCCTGGTGAGTGGGAAGTTGTAAACAAAGCTACTGCGCTGTGGACTCGCGAAAAGTCTGATATTTCAGATGAAGAATATAACGAGTTCTATAAGCATATTTCTCACGACTTTGCCGATCCACTCGCATGGGCGCATAACAAAGTTGAAGGGAAAACAGAGTATACCAGTCTTCTGTATATCCCCTCAAAAGCACCGTTTGATATGTGGAACCGCGATCAAAGCCATGGGTTAAAACTTTACGTACAGCGCGTATTCATTATGGATGACGCTGAGCAGTTCATGCCAACGTACCTTCGCTTTGTAAAAGGCTTGCTTGATAGCAACGATTTACCGCTTAACGTATCTCGCGAAATTCTACAAGATAACAAGATTACACAAGCACTGCGTCAAGGCTGTACCAAGCGCGTATTGCAAATGCTTGAGAAAATGGCGAAAAACGACGCTGAGAAATATCAGTCTTTCTGGAACGAGTTTGGTAATGTGCTAAAAGAAGGTCCTGCGGAAGACTTTAGCAATCGTGAAAAGATTGCTGGTCTACTGCGCTTTGCTTCAACGCACGGTGACTCAGATGCGCAAACGGTATCACTAGCTGACTACATCGAGCGCATGAAAGAAGGCCAAGACAAGATTTACTATGTAACGGCAGATAGCTTGCAAGCTGCTAAATCAAGTCCGCACCTTGAGATTTTCCGTAAGAAAGGCATTGAAGTACTTCTTATGGGCGAGCGCATTGACGAGTGGTTAATGTCTCATTTGACTGAGTTCAACGAAAAGCAGTTCGTTTCTATTGCGAAAGCAAACTTAGATCTAGGTGATTTAGAAGACGAAGAGACCAAAAAAGCACAAGAAGAAGCCGAGAAAGAGGTTGAAGGCGTTCTAGAGCGTGCTAAAGCAGCGTTAGGTGATAAAGTTATTGATGTGAAATTTACTCACCGTCTTACTGATTCACCTGCGGTTATCGTGGCTGACGATAACGGCATGACAACGCAAATGATGAAGTTGATGCAAGCAGCCGGACAAACTGTACCGGATGTGAAATATCACTTCGAGCTAAACCCGGAGCACAGCTTAGTTAAACTGCTAGCAGATACGCAGGATGAAGAACTGTTTAATCAGTGGGTTGGTGTATTGTTCGATCAAGCAGCGTTGTCTGAACAAGGTAGCTTGAAAGATCCATCAACCTTTGTTCAAAACCTGAACACACTGCTGATGAAGTTAGCAAAGTAAAGCGCTAACAATATTAAATAGGTAAAAACGGGCTTAACGCCCGTTTTTTTATACGTGTTGTCAACAAATGTAAGTTTGTGATCTTAATTGTGCTATATTCGAAGCGTTTATAAGGCTCTTAAGATAAAAATCTCACTATTATTGGCCTGCAGAATAAAATATTGGTAGACGTAAATAATCAATTACGCCTATAAGCTGAATATATATTCGCCATTAGTCTTAAGATTCACCTAACGGTGCTGCTTACACTTGTCACTCAACTGTTGAATGTGTAAAGTGCCGGAAGTAAAAAAGTTCAAAAATCATAAGCGGAGAACGCACTCATGCGAATCATTCTTCTCGGCGCTCCTGGCGCGGGTAAGGGCACACAAGCTCAGTTTCTAATGGGCAAATATGGTATTCCTCAAATTTCAACTGGTGACATGCTTCGTGCGGCTATCAAAGCTGGCACAGAGTTAGGCTTACAAGCCAAGCGCGTCATGGACGAAGGGAAATTAGTATCTGACGAAATCATTATTGGTTTGGTTAAAGAGCGCATCGCACAAGACGATTGCAAAGATGGTTTCCTATTAGACGGTTTTCCTCGCACAATTCCTCAGGCTGATGCCATGAAAGAGGCAGGTGTTTCGGTTGATCATTGTATTGAATTTGATGTGCCGGACGACGTGATTGTTGAGCGCATGGGCGGCCGTCGTGTTCATCCTGCATCAGGTCGTGTATATCACGTTGTTTACAATCCACCTAAAGTGGAAGGTAAAGACAACGAAACAGGCGAAGACCTAATTGTTCGCGATGACGACAAAGAAGAGACTGTTCGTAAACGCCTAGCAATCTACCACGAGCAAACAAAGCCACTTGTAGATTATTACAGTGCAGAAGCCGCGGCAGGTAACTGTGCTTACCACAAACTAGACGGTACACGTCCGGTTGAAGAAGTCAGTAACGAACTGGCTGAGCGCTTGGGTTAAATACCCGCGTTTTAAGTTGTAGAAAAGGGCCGCGTAAAGCGGCCTTTTTTGTGGCTTGTAACTTATCAACTGATGACGTTTAATAACGTTTTAAGAAGTGGGTTTAGACAAGACCGTATAAAGGTTTTGATAGTCTCGATTTGCACATAACAATAACATGTGGAGCACACCATGGTTTTGCCAATTACGGCGTTTTACGCAAGCTTGTTAGGTATTTGCTACCTTTATTTATCAATAATTGTGATTGGCGCACGGCGTCGGCATAAAGTTGGCATCGGTGATGGTGGACATGAGGATTTGAGCCGTTTAGCGCGAGCACATGGTAACTTCAGCGAATATGTTCCTATTACTCTAATCATGATTGCATGCTTTGAGGCAAATACAGGCCAAATGTGGGCAGTACATGCGCTAGGGAGCGCGTTATTGTTTGGTCGCGTGTTGCACGCATATGGTCTTGGTAAACACGCTGGAGTGAGCTGGCAGCGCTTTGCTGGAATGATCCTTACCTTTATTGCAATGCTATGTGCTGCGATAGGGAATTTGATACTTATTCACTTTGGGCTTTAGCCGACGTTGTGAAATATGAAAACGCCCACGGAAGTGGGCGTTTTATTTTAAATGATGTACTTTACATTAAAAGCGGTAGGTCACTTTTGAGTATACGAAACGCCCTCTAGGATTGTGTACGCCACCTACATAGCCATACAAGTCACTATCGCCATTACCAATAGCAAATGGTGGCTCTTCATCAAGTAGGTTGTTAGAACCCAGTACAAGACGAAGATTGTCGCTGTAGTTATAGCCTACTTGCAGGTCGACCAACATCTGTGAGTCTACGGTGCGAGAGGTATTCTCTTCAAAGTCGAGTACACCGTCGAAATTAATGTCAGGCGTGTCCTCAAACTCACCAATAAAGCTAATATTTAGGTTGGCATCAAACGCGCCTTTTGACCACGTTGTAGCAAATAACCAGCGATGTTCTGGGTAGCCGTATTCTCCTGTGAAATCTAGATTGTTTCGCTCAAAGTTGTTCAGATAAGACCAATCTAGGCTGAAACGTACATTGCCATACTCGTTCATATCCATACTGTAGTTAGCATTGAAATCTATGCCCGATGCTTCTTGCGATGATACGTTTTGGTATGTGTTAAATATTTTTTGGATTACGCCGAGAGACTCTCCTTGCTGAGGCGCAAGGCGCACACAAACCGTACTGTTCTGATTATTACATTCAGCGTCGTACACTAGGCCGAATTGCTGCTCATCAATCTTGTTGTCTTGCGTAATACTCCAAACATCAATACTTAAGCCCAATTCTTGAATGGGTGCATAAATGACACCTACGTTCCACGATTCAGATTCTTCGGCATCAAGATTTGGGTTACCCCCAAACTCAATGTTGTAGTCGAGTGAATCACAATCTTGTCCTGTGGCATCACAACGATATTGGTCAACAAAGAAAACACTTTTTTGTGAAGGACCTAGGCCAATCTGTGCCAATGACGGCGCACGGAAACCCTGTGCCCATGAACCTCGAACAGTAACTTGATCACTGGGTGCCCAACGAAGTGCAATTTTAGGGTTGGTGGTGCTACCAAAGTCACTAAAGTGGTCGTAGCGACCCGCTAGTTGTAACTCAAGTTGTTCGGCGAGCGGAATTGAAAGTTCTAGATACGCAGCGTATTGATCTCTCTCTGCTGCGGCAGATACAGATTCAGTACCAAAGATTAGCCCGCGTTGAAATTGAATGTCTGGTACATCAGACACTTCTTCTTCTCTATATTCTACACCTGCCGCCATCATGACGACGTCGTCGCCAAAATCGAAAGCCTCACCCGAGATATGCGCATCGAAACTCGTCATGCGCGACTCGCCGCGACGAACTAGGCTAGTCGTAATTTCATCAATAACACTTTGTGGGTTGGTCACGCCACCAAAAGGGTTGTAGTTGCCAAGATTGATTTGTTCTTGGAGCCAGTCTACACGAACCCAGCCTTGTGATTGGTCACCGCTTTGTTCTGAGCGGCTACGCCCTTTTTGCACTGATGCTTCCCAGTCGTAATCTGCAATTTGGCCACGAAGACCCGCCACAAGTCGAAGGGTGTCTGACTCTATATCCCAGCGACGAGGACCCGCATCTACCGGACGATAGCGACCAATATCAATGTCTTGCCCGAACGGGTTATTAGGATGAGACCCCGGCACTGTCAAACCTGCATCTTCATCTAGAGGTGTGGCTGCACCACCTGCTTCTGATGTGTTGTGTTGCATGGCAACTTCTAAAAATGCTGTGGTATCAGAAGAAATTTTATAGTCGAATTGCCCGATAAAACCAACGCGTTCAGAAGCTGGGATCGTCAATCCAAATGGGCCATAGTCAAATAAACAACTGCCCGATGCAGTTGCATTTTCAGGTGGACAATCTGGGTCGATAGTTTTCACGCCATCTACATAAAAATAACCTGGGTAGCCTCGTGATGAACGAAAGTCCATACCGCCATAAGGTGACTGGTTGGCCGTACCAAATCGGCCCATCTCATCAGCACCTAATGTACTATTATTAAAATAGTCGATGATTACTGTCGCACTGCTTTTTTCGCTTTGCGAACCCCATAGAATACTGGCTGTCGTTTCATCATAGTTCGGGCCTGTTGTACCGCCGTAACCGGCATTGAGTTCAAGGCCGTCAAAGTCTTTCTTAAGCACAATATTCACAACGCCTGCTACCGCGTCAGAGCCGTAAATAGCGGAAGCGCCATCTTTTAATATATCAATACGCTCAATAGCTGCTACAGGAATTGAGTTAATATCAACAAATGAATTGGTGATACTTTCTGCAAAAGAGCTTATCGCGACGCGACGTCCGTTGATAAGTACCAGTGTTGCATCTGGCCCCATACCGCGAAGCGATACCGCCGCAGCACCATTAGCCGTTGAGTCTTGACTGTTATTTCGTGTTGAGAATGTACCTGCGCCAGTCGCAGGCATACGCTCAAGAAGTTGTTGGAGGTTTTCATAGCCCATGCTATCAATCATGCCAGCATCAATAGATTGAACAGGCGATGGGCCTTCCATATCAGTGCGCTTAATGCGCGAGCCTGTAACCGCAATACGTTCTAAATTATCTGCTTCTTCGTCAGCTTGTTGCGCGTAGGCAGGTGTCAGTGTAGTTAATCCCGAAAATGCCAATCCCACTGCGATGGCACTTATTTTACAACCATGTTTCATTATTATTTCCTTATTTCCATTTACTTGTTGTGTGTTTGCAAGCAGTGTTCTGTTGCAAATTTATGAATAGCATTGGTTACACTTAAGTTGCAATAGTGAAAATAAGGAAAGATGTGACACTTAGTTACAAAGTGTGTAAACCATGTAGTACTAAGTAGAAGGAAAGAAAGTATTTGAGTAGAAAATAGCAGGAGTAACGAAGGTTACTCCAATGCAACGAAAAAGCGTTCTTTACGCGGTAGGTAAGCATTTTCTTTGTCTACGGAAAAGGCGATTGAAGTGGCTTTACCCCTAATCTCTGAAAGTGGAATAAAGCCATAATAGCGAGAGTCTACACTGTTATTTCTATTGTCTCCCATTGCCACTACATAACCTTCAGGCACAATAACGTCGTCGAAACTTGAAGCAGGACTGTTAATTGGGCTTAAGGCAATGGTACGGGAACTTGCCAGGATGTCCTCGCGAAATACGTGTTCATTAAGCGGTGTAAGCTTCGATTTCTCTCCATTTATATGAAGCACATTATCATGCAAAGCGATATTGTCTCCTTGTACTGCAACCACGCGCTTAATCAAACGAGTTTGTGCTGCTTCACTGTCAATAATGATAATGTCGCCACGTTTCACTGAGCCAGTATTTGCAACGCTGATGTCAGTAAAGGGAATATCAAGTGTATACGCCATTTTGTCTACCACGACGCGATCGCCTACTTGGATAGTGGGCTCCATTGAACCTGACGGAACGTGATACCAATCTGCAACACTGCTTCTAAAGGAGAACATCAAAACAATAAACAATATAAAGGTGAGGTTTTCTTTTACGTATTTTTTTACGTTCAACATTTAAATGCAGCCTTGTGTAATAGGTAATCTCGATGTACGACGTCAATTGTGTTTATCAGTTCATAGCAAAATGTAAGGATATGTTTCGTGTCAATGTCCCCAGCTGTCTTTAAAATGACAGCTATAAACGTACCAAGAAAGTTAAAATCTCATTGAAACAATGGGTTAATGATGGAGTCTTTAGTGAATATCGGTTCGAACGTGTATAGGAGAGTGGCTTAATCATTATTGTCAATGTAGCTTGCTACAAGGCTTTGTGGTAATTCTTAACGCTTTTATGGACAAAAGAAGCGGAACCATGTTTAAACGCTCAAAAATTTTTACCGGGCTAGCGGCTGTTGCATTAGTAGCGTCAATAGCTGGCTGTAGTCACTCAAATACCTCTAAACCATTAACCTCTGATCAATCACGGTCTAAAACCACAACCTCGCAAGTGGACACCACCGTTGAAAGTTCAGCGACGTTCAATGTCGAGTTTGAACGATTTACTCTTGATAATGGCTTAACTGTACTTCTACACGTTGACCGTTCTGATCCTGTCGCAGCCGTGGCATTAACGGCGCATGTAGGCTCTGCTAGAGAAAAAGAGGGAAGAACGGGGTTTGCACACTTGTTTGAGCATCTGTTGTTCTTGGAGTCAGAAAATTTAGGAAAAGGCGGACTAGATAAACTAAGTGCGCGCATTGGCGGTTCTGGTGCTAACGGGTCGACTAGTAGGGACAGCACTAACTATTATCAAACTGTGCCTATTGATGCCTTAGAAAAAATGATTTGGGCAGAAGCCGATAAGCTTGGTTATTTCATTAATACCGTGACAGAGCCTGTACTTGCGAAAGAAAAACAGGTGGTCAAAAATGAAAAACGTCAAAGTGTTGATAACCGTCCTTACGGCCACAATCAATATGTCATTGATAAAAACTTGTACCCCAAAGGTCATCCGTACAGTTGGCAGGTCATTGGTTCGCTAGAAGACCTTCAAAACGCCACGCTAGCTGATGTGAAAGAATTCTTTAATCAATGGTATGTGCCCAATAATGTAGTGCTAACCATTGCTGGGGATATAGATATTGCTCAGACCAAGGCGTGGGTAGAGCATTATTTTGGTGAAATTCCTGCTGGCAATAGTATTAAGCCCTTAGCACAGCAACCTGCTGCGTTAACTCAAACAGTGAAACGCTTTCACGTCGACAACTTTGCCCAAGCGCCAATGCTAACTATGGTGTGGCCAACGGTGCCAGAATATCACCCTGATTATTATGCATTAGAAGTCCTATCCGAGTACTTAGCGCAGGGGAAAAACGCGCCGTTAAACAAGGTGCTAATTGATGAGAAAAAACTCACCAGCAATGTTTATATGTATGGCTATGATTCTGAAATAGCAGGTCAAATGCAGCTACAAGTCATGGCGTTCAATGACACTGACTTGAATAAGGTTGCTGAGGCGATTAACCATGCATTTGCAGCGTTTGAAAAAGACGGTATTGCTGAAAAAGATTTAGCTCGTATCAAAGCTGGGCAAGAAACTGGGTTCTATCAGGGGCTATCAAGTGTTCTTGGTAAGGGATTCCAACTGGCCCAATACGAAATTTTTGCAGGTGGGGCACAGTACATCAGTGAAGATGTGCAGAAGATATTGTCAGTAAGTGCTGACGATGTTATGCGTGTTTACAGCACATATATAAAAGATAAGCCGTTTGTTGCAACAAGCTTTGTACCAAAAGGCCAAGAATCTCTGGTGCTTAATAACTCGTTAGAAGCGGCAGTGGTTGAAGAGCAAATTGTGGCAGGTGCAGAAGAGAGCTTTGATGCGTCTATCACTGCTGACTACGAACGTACCCCTTCTAGTTTCGACAGAAGTAAAGAGCCGCCATATGGTGAGCAAGTTACCATTACACCGCCGGTGGTGTGGCAAACTACGCTAGACTCTGGCATTCACGTAGCGGGCATAGAAAACGATGAAGTGCCGCTGGTTGCGTTCGAGCTTAAGATTGATGGCGGCATGCTGCTTGACCCACAAGATAAAACAGGCGTCGCTAATCTACTGTCTGGTATTTTGCTTAAAGGTACACAAAGCAAGGCACCTGAAGTGTTAGAGCAGGAAATAGAGATGCTTGGCGCTTCACTTGACGCACAAGCGACCGATGACGCCATTGTTATCAGCGGTACTTCACTGTCAAAGCACTTTGATAAAGTGATGGATATTGTTTCTCAAGTCATACTTACCCCACGATTCGACGCGACAGAGTTCGATCTTGCCAAAGATGATGTCATCAATGAGATTAAACAGATTAAAGCAAATCCAGGTGCAATCGCGTCGGTGGAGTTTGGTGAGCTTCTCTATGGTGAAGAGCATCCATTGGCGCAACCTGTTATTGGTTCAGTCGAAAGCGTAACCGCCATTGAGGTGAGTGATTTAAAGCAGTACTTTGAGCGAAACTTTACGCCTACTTTAGCCAAGCTTCATGTAGCTGGGGATATTTCCCAGTCGAAGGTAAGCAGTGCACTGGCTAAATTAAACACAAATTGGAAGGCAAAAGCGGTAACGTTACCTGAAGTATCTCAAGTTGCGCTAGCTGAAAAAGCCAAGATTTATTTTTATGACGTGCCCGATGCAAAGCAGTCAGTGCTATATTTTGGTCATCCAGCACCACCTGTGTCTCACCCAGATAGTTATGTTGCCAGTGTCATGAACTACCGCTTAGGCGGTGGTGGTTTTGCCTCTCAACTAATGCAGGAATTACGTGAAAACAAAGGGTATACCTACGGAATCTATTCTGGATTCTCTAGTGATAAGAATACAGGCGTATTTGCATTAAGAAGCAATGTACGCTCAAACGTAACGTTGGAAGCCATTGAAGCCATACGCGATATTTTGTTGTCTTTCGGAAACAACTATTCAGCAGAAGATTTGTCTGTGACAAAGGGCTTTACGCTTAAGTCTAACGCGCGTGCCTTTGAAACATTGGGGGCAAAACTAAATGTAGTGGGTAACATTAGCGACCTTGGGTTTGCTGACGATTACGTAATGCAGCGCGAGCAGCAAGTTAAAGCGTTGACGGTTGACGATATGAAGCGTTTGTATCAAACCTATATCCACCCAGATAACATGATTTATTTGGTGGTTGGAGATAAGGCTACACAATTTGAGCGTCTGAAGGCACTCGGATTAGGAGAGCCTGTATTGCTAAACGAAACTGAAGAGTAAAAGAGCATATAAGGGCTTGCTCAATAACTGCACTTTAGCACATGTCGCAATTGTGCACGTTTAATTGAAGTTGCAAGCCTTTGCTTAGCCAGAGCGTGTTGACCACTGCAAAAACGTATTGCAAAGGGCAACACGCTGTTCCTTCAATGGGCAGGTAGGCCCATTTCGTGTTGCCACATCTTCCTTTTTAGCCAATTGCAGAAAAGCGTTATGCGTTTGTGCTTAGAAGAGTGTTCAAGATAAATGATGTGTGATTTCCACCTGACCGGGTGAGGTATATCGACAGGCACAATAAGTTGGCCAGACTTGATGTATTGCCCAATCATCATATCAGAAGCCAACATAACGCCTTGGCTCGACAGTGCTGCACTCAGCGCCAGATCACTTGAAGAGACCTCGGTTTTGTTGAGAGGCTTGTTCATTGTATCTACTTGAACGTGTTCAAAATACGTCTCCCAATTTACCTTGTCACTCATGGGCAACGCCAGCAAACGCGTTTTTACTAAGTCTTCAGTGCTATGTATTTGCTTGTCTTTTGCAAATGACGGAGAGCAAACTGGAACGACGCCATTCTCACCAATTTTCTCAACAATTAACCCTTCTTTCTGAAGTGCCGAAGTAGAAGTGCTAAATCGAATGGCGACATCGACGTTACCTTCATGTAAGTCTTCACATAGATTTGACGCTTGCACGTTGATGTTAATTTCGGGGTGAATGTTAAAAAAGTCGTAAAGATTAGGCAGTAACCACAACGCGCAATAGGCTTGTGTTGAGCTTATGGTCAGGCTCCCTTGAATAGGCTCTTCCTGAACTTGGTTTAACCCATTAACAATTTCTGAAAAGCCCGCCTGACAGGCGTGAAGTAATGTCTTACCTTGTGAGGTAAGTACCATTTTTCGTCCTTGTCGTCTAAATAAAGCCGCGCCAATATTTTCCTCGAGCAAGCGCATTTGTTGACTTACTGCGGCTTGAGAGACAAAGAGTTCTTCAGCGGCTTTACTGTAACTTTGATGCCGCGCTGCTACTTCAAAGCACAGTAAATTGTTTAACCATCGTAGACGTTTGTCCATATGAGTTTTTATATAAGTTAATCTTATATAAAAGGTTAGGTTTTATCGTTGGTGAAGTAAAGACAAATCAAGGATGCTGAGCACTCGATGAACAGGCAAAAGGTAGGTGTGACAATGTTAACTAGTGTGCTGAGTGGTATGAAAAGGAAGGTAGGCGGGTTTAAAGGTGCTAAGCGTTTTATTGCGCTTGTGAGCGCGCAAAGAATTAAAGTTAGACAGCGTATGAGTGATTATTTAGCTCATATTGGAAATAAGCTAAACTTATCTATGTGGAGTGCGTTTAAATAATGCTGCGGGTAACGTTGTTAGCACAACCCTGTAAAGGCCATCGTATATGCTTACCATATGGCTGTACAAGGTTGTGCTAGGTTAAGCCTTTATTTATGACGCTCGCGAAGCACATTAAGTGCATCGTTTAGCGACATATCGCTAGCTTGAAGTAGCACGGTTAGGTGATACAGCAAATCGGCGGCTTCGTTTTTCAGTTCTTCTTTGTCGTGTACGGTGGCAGCCAATGCGGTTTCGACGCCTTCTTCACCCACTTTCTGTGCTATTCGCTTAATGCCTTTGTTGTATAGGCTTGCGGTGTAGCTGCTTTTGGGGTCGGCATCTTTGCGGGCAGCCAATACTCGCTCTAAGTCTGCAAGAAAGGTAAATGCCGGAGTGTTCCCGTCAAACCAGCAGCTTTCAACGCCAGTGTGGCATGTTGGGCCATTAGGGTTAGCAAGTACCAACAGTGAATCTTGGTCGCAGTCGCAGGCAACGCTCACTAAATCTAGCGTGTTACCTGACGTTTCACCCTTTGTCCAAAGGCGCTGCTTTGAGCGGCTGAAAAAGGTCACTTTACCTGTCTCAAGGGTTTTTGCTAGGGCGTCTTGGTCCATATAACCCTGCATCAATACCTTGCCTGATAGTGCGTCTTGCACAATGGCAGGCAACAGGTTATCCATTTTGTCCCACGCTAGCTTATTGCTATTGTCATCAGTAATGATCACGGGTTTACTCCTTCTGCTTGCGCCGTTAATCCGTGACGCTTACGCATGGCAACGCCATTGCTGGTTAATTCTGCTTTTAGCTCATCAATATTGATAATGCCTTTGTGAAATACCGATGCCGCTAGTGCGCCATCTACGTCAGCTTGTTGAAACACATCAGTAAAGTGGGCAATTTCACCTGCACCACCTGATGCAATTAGCGGCACTTCACATACATCGCGTACGGCTTTCAGCTGCTTTACGTCGTAGCCTTTGCGCACGCCGTCTTGATTCATGCAGTTAAGCACAATTTCACCTGCACCGCGTGACTGTACTTCTTTAATCCAATCGATGGTTTGCCATTGGCTTTTTTGTGTACGGGCTTCATCGCCGGTGAATTTGTACACTTCGTATTGGTCTGTGGCTTCGTTGTAAAAGCTGTCGATGCCAATCACTACGCACTGTTGACCGTAAACATCGTGCAGTTGGTTAATAAGGTCTGGGTTGTTAAGGGCAGGGGAGTTAATCGAAATCTTATCTGCACCCATTTCCAAAATGCGCCCAGCGTCTTCGATGCTCTTAATGCCGCCTGCAACGCAAAACGGAATATCAATAACCTGTGCAATACGGCTTACCCAGCTTTTATCCACTACGCGGGCATCAGAGCTTGCAGTAATATCGTAAAATACCAGTTCGTCGGCCCCCGCTTTTGCGTATTGCTCGGCAAGAGGCACAATGTCGCCAATGATTTCGTGGTTTCTAAACTGAACGCCCTTAACGACTTTGCCGTCGCGTACGTCTAAACACGGTATTATGCGCTTTGCCAGCATGCGATAGCCTCCTTAACTGTAAACTTTCCCTCAAGCAATGCGCGGCCTAAAATAACGCCGCCAACGTTTGTGGGTTTGAGCGCTTCAATGTCAGCGATGCTACCAATACCGCCCGACGCTTGCCAGCTAACATGTGGGAAGCGCGCTGCCATTTCTTGATATAGCTTGGTGTTGGCGCCTTGAAGCGTACCGTCGCGGCTGATGTCGGTGCACAGTACGTGCTTTGCGCCAACTGATGCGAAGTTTTCTAATAAGCCTTCAAGGGCGACACCAGAGTTTTCTTGCCAGCCGTGCGTGGCAATAAGCTTTTCGCCGTTGTCGCTAATATTTATATCAAGGGCCAATACAATGTGCTCTGGGCCATATTTTTCTACCCAAGACTTCACTAGCTCAGGCTGTTTCACCGCCAATGAGCCAATAACCACACGGCTTACGCCAGTCTCGAGCAGTTGCGCTACTTCCTCTTCGCTACGAATGCCGCCGCCTGCCTGAAACTGCATGCGCTTGGTGTCGACCATAGACTTGATAAGTGAAAGTTGGCGTTTAGTTGTGTCTTTAGCGCCAGTTAGGTCAACAATGTGCAACCAGGTTGCACCTTGGTCAGCATAGTCGTGAACCACATCTACTGGGTCCAGTTCGTATTGGGTTTTCTGCTCGTAGTCCCCTTGATAAAGGCGCACTACGTGTCCGTCAATAAGATCAATCGCTGGAATAATCATTATAGGTTCACAAAGTTAGTCAGTAGTTGTGCTCCGGCTTCGCCAGAACGCTCTGGGTGAAATTGCACCCCGTAAAAATTGTCTTTATTTATGGCGGCTGAAAATGCGTTGCCGTAAGTACAGCTTGCAAGCGTGTGCTCGTACTCAGGTACAGCAAAGCTATGCACAAAATAAAAGTACGTATCTTTTGGGATGCCTTTGAACAAGCTTTCATTGTTATGCGTCACCGTGTTCCAACCCATATGCGGTAAGCGCACGCCTTTCGATTCCATGCGCGCTACGTGCCCGGGCATTAGGTTTAAACAGTCGATGTTGCCTGTACCTTGAAAGCCACCTTCGGCGCTGGTTTCAACCATAAGCTGCATGCCTAAACATACGCCTAGTACAGGTTGGGTCAGCGATTGAAGAGTTTCCACTAACGCTTTTTGTTTAATGCTTGCCATGGCAGCAGCGGCGGTACCTACGCCGGGTAAAAACACTTTGTCAGCGTTTTTTATTACGTTTACATCGTCAGATACCTCTACTTCAACACCCAAGCGTTCAAGCGCAAAGCGTACAGATGAAATGTTGGCGCAGCCGGTATTCACTATAACGATTTTTTGTCGCTGGCTGGTATTTACCACTGACATTACAGTGCTCCTTTACTGCTTGGTAGTGCATCGCCTTGGCGTGTAATAGCTTGACGAAGTGCGCGGCCAAATACTTTAAATAAGCTTTCTACCTGGTGGTGTGCATTGCCTTCGCTGGTGGAAAGATGCAGCGATAACCCCATGCTTTGCGCAAGCGAGTAGAAGAAGTGAGGCACCATTTCTGTGGCCATTTCGCCTACTTGGTCGCGGCTAAATTCAGCATCGAATTTAAGGTGAGGGCGGTTAGAAATATCCATGATACATTCCGCACGACACTCATCCATTGGCAGAGCAAATCCAAAGCGACCAATACCTCGTTTGTCGCCCAAAGCTTTTTTTAGCGCCTCACCTAGTGCAAGCGCGGTATCTTCTACGCTGTGGTGGTCATCAATGTGCAAATCGCCATTAGTAGTCAGATTTAACTCGAAACCACCGTGGGTAGCAATTTGGTCAAGCATGTGGTCAAAAAAGCCCATGCCGGTTTGAATTGTCGACTTAGCTTGCGAGTCCAAATCTACGCGAACGCGAATATCGGTTTCAGAGGTGGTACGCACGACCTCTGCAATGCGTGAAGACGCAAGCAAACTTTTCTGAATATCGTTCCAGTTCAAGCTCTCACGGTTGTACTGGAAGCTGCGAATACCCATGTTTTCGGCAAGCTGAACGTCGGTAATTCTGTCACCAATCACAAATGAACGAGTGAAATCCACCTTGCCCTGTTGCAAGTATTCTTGCACTAGGCCGAGCTTCGGCTTGCGGCATGTGCAGTTGTCTTCGTCAAAATGCGGGCAAATTAACACGTCGTCAAACACGACGCCTTGGCTTTCAAATACGGCCATCATGGCGTTGTGAGGCTTGTCGAAATCTTCCTGTGGGAAGCTGTCTGTGCCCAACCCGTCTTGATTACTTACCATCACAAGTTTAAACCCAGCTGCTTTAAGCTTAAGCAGCACAGGAATAACGTTTGGTTCGAAAACAAGCTTTTCTAAACTATCTAACTGCTTATCTACTGGCGGCTCTTCAACAAGTGTGCCGTCGCGGTCTATAAATAAAATGGCTTGCTGACTCATGCCGCGTCCTCATTATTTTTAAATTCGTTAATTAGCTGCATTAAACGCTGGTTTTGCTCTTCAGTGCCGATGCTTACGCGTAAACAGTTTTGTAAGTTAAGCTGTTTTGATTGGTCGCGAATCAGCATGCCTTGGCTTACTAGGTATTGCATTAAAGCCGGCGCCTTTTCATAGCGGAACAAAATGAAATTCGCTCTTCTATCACCTACCAATTCAATGCCATCTACAGCTTGAAGTGCTTCTGCTAGCGCTTCTTTTTCACGATTAATAGTAGCGACTTGAAGTTCAAGTAACGCTAGTGATTCTTTTGAAAGCGCTTGGGCGGCAATTTGCGCGACTGGCTCTGGAATAGGGTAGGGTGCAATTACCTTTAAAAGCGCTTGAATAACCGGTGCTTGGGCAAGCGTAAATCCGCAGCGAAGGCCAGCTAATGCAAATGCTTTAGACAGCGTGCGAAGCACTACTAGGTTCGGGTAATTGTTTATTTCATTTGCCCACGTATTATCTGCATCGAACTCAATGTATGCTTCATCCACCACAACCAATGCTTTATCGGCAAAATGATTGAGCACGGCTTTAATGTCTTCGCGAGCAACAGGCGTACCGGTTGGATTATTGGGCGCGCAGATAAAAATAACGTTAACGTCTTCTTCAGCGCAAACTGCATTTACGTTAAGGCTAAAGTCGTCATTAAGCGGTACTTTTTTGATGCCGATATCACAGGTTTCAGCACTGATTGCATACATGCCATAGGTTGGCGGGCAGATAAGAATGTTATCTTTACCCGGCGTACAGAAGGTACGAATTAGCAGTTCAATCCCTTCATCAGCGCCGCGGGTAACAATAAGTTGTGACTTATCAAGCCCAGCATAGCTTGCGTAGCCATTGACTACCGCTTCAGGCTGACACGATGGATAACGGTTAAAGTTACTGCTATGCACACTGTAATCGTTTGCATAGGGTGACTCGTTGGCATTAAGCCAGTCTTGACCACCAGAGAACAAGCGACGTGCCGACTCATAGGGCTTTAAAGGCACCAAGTTGTCGTTAATAAGGTTATCGATAAGCGTCGACATTAGGCGTCTCCTTGCTTAAGCGCTTGCATTCGAAGTGCAACGGCCTGTTCGTGTGCGTCTAAGCCTTCTGCTGCAGCGAGTGCCATGATCGCAGGGCCTAAATTACGCATACCATCTGCACTTAGCTCTTGAATTGTGTAACGGCGCATAAAGTCCAAAAGGCCTAGGCTAGAATAATTCTTCGCATAGCCGTAGGTGGGCAGCACGTGGTTTGTACCTGATGCATAATCGCCGGCAGATTCAGGTGACCAAGGACCTAAGAAAATAGAACCTGCGTATTTGATTTTGGGCAAATAATCGCGAGCGTTTTCTATCTGCACAATCAAGTGCTCAGCGGCATAAGCGTTACTTGCTTCAATGGCTTGTTCAACAGAGTCGGCTAATATATAACGCGCATTTTGCATAGCTGGGCGTGCAATCTCTGCTCGTGAGAGCGTTGACAATTGACGTTCAACGGCAGCTTTGGCTTCTTCAATAAGCTTGGCACTGTTTGATACCAAAATCGCTTGTGAGTCTGGACCATGCTCAGCTTGAGAGAGCAGATCAGCTGCCACAAATTCTGGGTTTGCGTTGTCGTCAGCAAGTACCAGCACTTCTGATGGGCCCGCCGGCATATCAATAGCGGCACCATCAGCGCGCTGGCTTACTTGTTGTTTAGCTTCTGTTACAAAGCTATTACCAGGGCCAAAAATCTTATCGACCTGAGGAATGGTCTCTGTACCAAGAGCCATAGCGGCAACGGCCTGAGCGCCACCACACAAAAATATCTTGTCAATACCGCACTTTCTTGCCGCATAAGCAATTTCAGGCGCGATAAGCTGCTCTTTGTTTGGCGGAGTGCACAGCAGTTTATTTTCACAACCCGCCACCAATGCAGGCACGCCTAGCATTAATACTGTAGACGGTAATGGCGCGCTTCCGCCTGGAATATAAAGTCCTACGGCATCAAGAGCCGTAAAGCGAAGCTCGCATTTAACGCCTGGTGTCGTGGTTAATGCGATGTCACTTGGCATCTGTGCTTCGTGAAACGTTTTTATGTTGTTAAACGCTGTGTCGATGGCGCCTGCTACCTCAGGTGTCACCTTAGCAGCAAGGGCATCAATATTATCTTGCGAAAGCACCAAGCTGGTGAGTTCTGGGCAGTCAAATTTGCGCGTGTAATCAAGTACAGCTGCATCGCCTTCTGCTTCAACGCGGGCGATGATGTCGCCCACGGTTTGCTTTAACTGTTGGCTATTGGCCATAGCCGGGCGGGCTAGCGCCTGTTTTTTCTCATTTGCTGAAAGAGATGACCAAGTAATCATAATTGCCTGCCTTTTAGCCCATCATTTTTTCGATTGGCATTACAAGAATCGAGCTACAACCAAGGGACTTAAGCTTTTCCATGGTTTCCCAGAATAACGTTTCTGTAGACACCACGTGGATAGCCACTTGTTCGTCATTTCCAGCAAGAGGTAATACGGTTGGGTTTTCAGCTCCTGGAAGTAAGCTTTTTACCTGCTCCAAATAGGCTTTTGGTGCGTGTAGCATGATGTACTTGCTTTCTTTTGCTAGCAATACACCGTCAACACGCGGCATTAACCGATTAACCAGCGTTTCTTTTTCGTCGCTTAGTTCGCCGTCAGCGCGTTTAATTAATACTGCTTTACTGCGGAAAATAACGTCTTTCTCAACAAGGCCGTTCGCTTCTAGCGTTGCGCCTGTTGATACCAAGTCACAGATAGCGTCAGCTACACCAGCACGCGGAGCAACTTCTACAGAACCTTGAAGCATGACGGCTTTGGCATTAATACCCTGATCTTTGAAATAGCGCTCAAGTAGGTAAGGGTAGGTGGTGGCCACTTTTTTGCCCTCTAAAGACTGAATGCCTTCATATTCCATTTCATTAGGTACCGCAATTGATAGTCGGCAGCCGCCGTAATCTAAGCGACGTAGTACTTCATACTCAAATGGCTTGCCGGCTGCTTTACGTTCGAGCATTTTTTCTTCAAGCTCGTTTTCGCCGATAAAACCAAGGTCAACAACGCCATCCATAACAAGGCCTGGAATATCGTCGTCACGCACGCGAAGTAAATCGATAGGCTGGTTCGTTGAATGCGCAATCAGCAGGCGATCACGAATGTTTAATTTGATGCCAATAGCTTTCAGTAAAGCGATGCTGTCATCGCTTAAACGGCCTGATTTCTGTACGGCAATTCGAAGTCTTTTGCTGTTACTCATTGAAACGTTCCTTACACGTTGTATTTAAACTTTTGATTGCGCCTTAAACGAAAAAACCCTCGGAAGTTTCCTTCCGAGGGTCGAGAATTTGTTCTATCTGCGCCACTGGAAGGAGTCATAGACCTTCCAGCACGAACCTGAAAGGTTATGCTTTGTGGTGATGGTGATGAATCGCTGCGCAGTTAATCATTTCTAAAAAAATTACTTCCTAATTCTGAACGGCTGAAACATTATCGTTTTGACATACGATTTGCAAGGCTAAAGTGAACTCTTTTTAGTCAATGGGTCTAAATAAAAGTATATATAGTAAAACTTTTCGATATGAATGATTGTGATTCTAATGTTTTTGAGCTATTCAGCAGATATAAAGATTAGGTTAAAAGGTCCCATTTAACGTTGAGGAATGTATGAGTAACGATCTTTTGTTTCCAATTTTACCGCGCAACACCAAGGTGCCTGTTGAAGTTGATGAGCGCGTGAAAAAAGTGCAGAAAACAAAAAAGTCTGACCATCTTTCAGAAGAAGATCGCGATCAACCCCAAGATGTGAAGCATGCTGAAGCCATAGAGAGAACCTCTAAAAAATCGTATGACAGCGAAAGCTCGCAGAACGAAGACGGTAGCGGGCTTAAACATATCGATATTGACGTTTAGCGACTGGTATATAGCTCCTCAAAAAGTGCGGCGATCTGATTACTGACCTTATGATTGGGCAAGTATAAAGGCAGAGGAATGCGTTTAGAATGTGACTCTTTTATTTTTACAGTCGCGCTTATGTAATTTTCCAATACCGGCAGACCTTGCTCTTTTAACTGGTTAACTAACTGGGTGGGCAAATTGGCTTGGCTGTTGAATTGGTTTATTATCACACCTTGAAATATAAGCTCTGGATTGTGATCACTTTTCAATTCCATCACGTTTTCTAGCAAGCGATGGATAGCTTGTGCTGAAAAGTCATCGCAATCAAACGGGACGCAGAAACCATCCGCCGCAATTAGTGCTGCTTTAGAGTAAAAATTAAAATTGGGCGGCGTATCAATAAATATGTAGTCAAATTTGCTTCGCAATTCTTTAAGTGCATCGCGAAGCTTAAAAATCTTGTAGCGTGTTTCAAGCTCTCTCTCTACTTCCGCCAGCGCGGGTGAAGAGGGCATTACGTACAAGTTATCAAATGCCGAGGAGTGAACAAATTCTATTGGTTTCTTAGGTGTTCTAAAAATACCAACGACTTGCTTGAACATATCCGTGACAGTCAACGTGTTTTCGCTGACATCAACCCCCACATAGTGTGTGCTATTGCCTTGGGCGTCTAGGTCTACCAGTAGGGTTTTGTAACCCAGTTTGGCACTTTGTGCGGCCAAGTTCGTACTAATCGTTGACTTGCCTACACCACCTTTCTGATTGAACACTACACTTATCATACGAAGTCCTTTTAGCCGTGTAGTATAAAATATGCCCAAGTAACTAATGATATGCAAAAGAAAAATGGCGCAAAAATAAGCGCCATTTATCGTGAGTATCAATTTAGTTCTTTATCTACCCAAAATTTCGTGCCTTTTACCGTTGCTTGTAGTGCAAGGCCGCTTTCGGTCATGGTGTAAACGGTGACATTGCCAAGGTAGCCTTCACCTTCCGCTGATGCACCTTTGTTACCCGCCTTTGCTGCGGCGTCAGCGTTGCCGCCCACTGTCCAGCCATTTTCTATGAAATAACGCATCGCCTGCGGAGTGTGGAAGACCATTACAATACGATAATCTTTTGCACCCAATCCAAGGCCTACACCACCTTCTGCCATGTTCATGTAGGTTTTGGCACCCGTTGTATTATTATTAACGACGCCGTATCCCGTGCCTGCCGCAAAGAAAATGACATTAACGTTGGCATTAGTGAAAACGGCATAACCGGCTGCGTCTCTAATCTGCGAGCGGGTGTCTGGTTTTTCGGTGTAAAGTCGCGCTAACGCATTATCTTGCATATCAAGGATAGCTTGTCGTTTTTCTGCGACAGTGCCGTTGCCCATAGATGCACACGCAGCAAGTGTAAGAACCGCTGCTACGAAAAGTGTTTTTATTGCTAACTTGCTATTTTTCATGCATTTCTCCTTAGCATGTGAAGTAAGTCTATGGCATAGCATTTTGCTCTGTTGATGCGATGGCCATGCCCAAACTGTTGCTTTCTTAAGGATATACGCAATAAACGTGCAAATTAGTTTTGTTGGCAATGAAATTACGTCAATGTAAATGCAGATTTGCTACCATTCAATTTCAAGGTCCAAAGGACTTGGCCGCTCGTGTTGACCAACCATTTCTTCGTAAGGTGTATTTTGGCGAAGCCAAACATGATCGAATGACTCGCTGTCGAAATGCGCTCGAATTTCATTAAGACAATGAAATGTCTTTGGCTGTGCTTTATTGTCTCTCACTAAAGTACGCGTTGCGCCCATTCCGGTAGATGCTAAATAGTTACCACCTTCTAGCGATTCAATATATAAATTCATGGTTGTGCCCTCATTAGTCCCACTTACATTTTTAGTTCAATGGCGAGGAAATGATCATTAATTTTGTGTCATGCATGCCCGCTTAGCCATTCCACCATTTGTTTTTGCACACCATAATCCCTGCCTCAGAGAAGTGATGCTGTAATAGTGATTTGTCTTTTTCGTTCAAAAACGCACCTATTTCACACTTCGCCTGGGTTGTGGAAAAGACCAGTTTGGGTGTACGCCTGTTGTGAATATCTTCGATGAAAAACAAAGAGGTCTGAACTCGCTGAAACACAAGTTGCGTGCCCTTTGAATTTATGATTCTTATCGTGTCTTTATTAATGACAACCTCTTCCCACTGGTAAGTCGCTCTTGATACTAAGTACATAATGAGTGACAGTGCTAACACTTCGAGGCCCGCAAAAGGAAGAATGACCCATGCGCCTACAAGCGTCCAAGCTACTGCGATAGAAACAACAAAGCAGGTAAAGCCAAGCATTAGTAGCTTGGTCTGTTTCCATGTCGCGGAGCGGTTTGGTGATAATCGAAGCTGAGTGCTATCGTCAAATGTTGATATTTCTATCATCTTAGCTCTTTAAAAAAGCGTAGTATAAATAGTGAGCCATCAGCGACTTTACTGTGCATTAGAAGCTCACTTCTTGGTACCCTTAAACATAGTATTGACCTTATACGAATGATAGGTCGCAAAAAGATTGAAAATTACTCAGTGTTAGCATTGAGTGAAATAGCAAAGAGGACGTTGAGTGGCACTAGTTGTAAAGCACTTATCGAAGAAGTCGGTAACCATATTACTGGTATTAGTTTGGGCGAGTGTGTGGCTTTTCCAGTCCAGCCCTCTCGATTTGGCGAAGGGTTATGGGCTTTTTTCTCTACTTGGTATTCTTGGTGCTATTTTTGCCAACTCTACTGGCGCGGGTGGGGGGGTTATTTTCGTTCCTTTTTTTAACTATTTGTCATTCTCCCCACAAGCCATAGTCGCCACAAGTTTCGCAATACAGTGTTGCGGTATGACTGCGGGAGCAATTACCTGGTGGCATTACTATCGAAGCCAACA
This sequence comes from Alteromonas sp. KC3, assembly GCF_016756315.1. Classification (NCBI taxonomy): domain Bacteria; kingdom Pseudomonadati; phylum Pseudomonadota; class Gammaproteobacteria; order Alteromonadales; family Alteromonadaceae; genus Alteromonas; species Alteromonas sp. KC3. Next base: position 2,922,665 of record NZ_AP024235.1, on the reverse strand, counting down.
TCAGTTTGATGGATATTGGAAAGCACTGCCTAGCACCTTAGTGCTTTCTATTCCTGCTTCTATTATCGGTATTTTGTTTTCGCAATTTTCAACGCAAGGCAAGGCGGTACTTAACAACTTATTGGGTGGCGCAAGCAATTTGCATATGTTGTTTGGCAGCTTTTCCGTACTTCTGGCGGTCGCCATATTCGCCTCGATCCCAATGATGAAACGGTCTCATTTTAAAAAAGATATCACACGTAAAGATGTTCTCGTTCTTCCTGCAATAGCTTTTATTGGTGGCGTTATCACAGCGTGGCTTTCTGTAGGGGTAGGCGAACTGGTCGCCGTATACCTGATAATTCGAGGTTTCAACGTTACTATGTCTATCGCTGTTGCCGTCATTTTATCTGCGTTTACCGTTTGCTCGGCTCTGCCATATCACGCTCTCATAAGTGATACCGTTGTATGGGAAGTGGTGTTATTTGCTGGCATCGGCGCTATCGTTGGAGGGATGTTAGCGAAATATTTAGTCCTCGCATTTTCTGTACAACGACTGAAACTATTCTTCGGTTTCTGGGTATTAATACTAGGCATATCTAGCTTACCCGTATTTTAAATTCAACCGCACTTCGCGTGCGCACGCCATTCTTTACATCAAAACGATAAAGGAGCGCTTATGCAGGCACAGTCGATAGAACCTCAAAATCTCTATTCCATTAAGCAACCGTCGTGGTCGTCACATAGCGTTATTTATCAAGTAAATACAAGACAATTTTCAGCATCAGGCTCCTTCTCAGGCGTTACCGAACAACTTGAGAGAATTAAGGCGTTAGGGGCAGATATACTGTGGTTGATGCCTATTCACCCAATTGGTGAAAAAAATAAAAAGGGTAAATTAGGTAGCCCTTACGCTGTAAAAGATTATCTCGCCATCAATCCCGAATTTGGTAATGAAGAAGACTTTCGAACATTGATCAAAAAGGCGCATGAACTTTCACTTAAAGTCATTATAGATTGGGTTCCCAATCATAGCGCGTGGGATAATCCGCTAGTGGAATCAAATCCCCAATGGTACGCCAAAGACTACAAGGGCGATTTCAGGCCATCTCCCTGGTGGGACTGGAGCGATATTATCGAGTTTGATTACGGTCAAGTTGGGTTGCGCGAATACATGATTGACGCAATGAAGTACTGGGTCGAAACGTTTGATATCGATGGTTTTCGCTGTGATGTGGCAGGTTATGTTCCCAATGATTTCTGGCAACAGGCAAGAACTGCACTCGATTCGGTAAAGCCTGTGTTCATGCTAGCTGAGTGGGAAAATAGAGACCTTCATGAAAAAGCGTTCAATATGACATACGCGTGGAGCTGGAATGAAACCCTTCACGAGCTAGCCCATGGGAAATGTTCACTAGATAGGCTGCGCAAATATTATTCGTGGAACGAGCGCAGTTGGCCCTTAAATGCCTACCGTATGACGTTTGTAAGTAATCACGATAAAAATGCGTGGGATGGTACCCAGCGAGAACAATTTGGCGATGCTCTTGAAGCTTGTATCGCGCTGTCGGTAATCGGTGAGGGTATGCCGCTCATTCATAATGGCCAAGAAGCTGGCGAGACCAAACGCTTGGCGTTTTTCGAGCGTGATCCAATCAATTGGCAAGAGCATGCCATAGGCACTTTGTACCGCAAACTGATATCGCTTAAACGGTCTAAAACCGTATTAGGGAATGGCGAGTATGGAGCAAGAATGATTCAAATACCCAATTCAGATATGGATAGAGTATTTAGTTTTGTGCGCCATAACGAGAAAGAGAAAGTGTTTGTTGTCATTAATTTCTCGAGTGACCACGTAGAGGTAGCGTTTGAAGAGCCATTGTTTGAAGGTGAGTATACGCAATGGGCCAATAATGAAAGTAGGGTGTTTAGCGCAGGCAGCGTGTCTAAACTAGCGCCTTGGCAGTTTGAAATTTGGGTTAGGTGAATCCTAAGTTGAAGTTACACCTTTAATTGATTGTTAATTCTTTATTAAAATATATTTAATCTTTTGTACAGGTCCTTCGTACCAACTCGTTAATAGGTGGAGTTTAAAAGTGTAACTGTGAACTGATTTATTGTTACGAACGAAGGATTGGCAATGAAAAAGCGAAATGTATGGATAGTTAAGGGCATAATGGCGGTGCTTTTTATTGCCGCAGTTATTCTGTTGTGGAAATATGCGGTCACCCGAGAGCAAGTGTCAGAGGCTGTGGACTATATCCGATCATTTGGCGTTTGGTCTGTCATTGTTTATTTCTTCGCTTATACAGTTCTGGTGGCACTCTCTTTCCCTTCTACAATTCTAAATATTGCTTCAGGTATCTTGTTTGGGCTTATTGCAGCAATGACCGTCTCAATATTAGCGGCTTTTAGCGGCGCGTGTATTACTTTTTTATTTGCAAGGTATTGGTTAAAGGAACGTGTCAAACACAAACTGGAACGCTATGAGAGCAGTAAGGAAGTGCTGTCTTTGGCCAAAGACAGTGAGTGGCGGCTCGTTGTTTTACTCAGACTTAACCCATTTATTCCTGCCGTATTAAAAAACTACGGCTTCGGCATAACAGAAATTTCTTTTAAGCAATATGCGTGGGCTACTTTAATTGGGCAACTACCTTTAGTTAGCCTCTACACATATCTTGGTTGGGTTGGCGGAAACTCCATGTTGAACAGCGATGCTCATCCGCCCACTTATCAATGGGCGATCCTAGGAGGCGGTTTGCTCGTTAGTATAATAGTAACTTACGTTGCATACAGGCATACAAAGAAGAAGCAGCGTGCCTCGGCAACACCTGCATAAGGAGCAATACAGGTGAATGTGAAAAGCTTTATAAAGCCCGATATAACTATGGTGCTAGGCGGATTAATACTCGCGGGATGCCTATGGGCATTTTTGGAATTAGCAGGAATGGTGGTTAGTGGTGGCACCGCAGCAGTTGATGAAAAGCTATTATTGTTGTTTCGAACCGCTGATGATCTCTCTGACCCTGTAGGTGCGCATTGGGTTGAAGAACTGATGAGAGACATCACAGGTTTAGGCGGGGTCGGTATTCTCACCTTTTTTACGCTGGCGTCAGCTGCCTATTTGTTGTTAATTAAGAAGCCAAAAATGGCGCTTTTTATTGTGGTGGCCATAGTCTCGGGTACTTTGCTGAGTTTTGCGCTTAAATATGGTTTTGATCGCCCACGTCCCGACCTTGTGCCACATGGCAGCTATGTATACACCCACAGTTTTCCGAGCGGACACTCGCTTATGTCGGCATTAGTCTACTTTACCTTGGGTACTTTACTTTCACGCATTGAAGGCAGAAAGCGCGTAAAAGTATTTTTGATGTCTGTCGCTGCTCTTCTTACTGTCAGTATTGGTATTAGCCGTGTTTATTTGGGGGTGCATTGGCCGTCGGATGTACTTGCAGGCTGGACGGTAGGGATATTCTGGTCAATCTTATCGCTTATGATAGCCGCTTCCTTGCAATCTTCCGGCACTATTGAGCAAGAAACTGATGACAATGATATGTCTCACGACAAGTCGGCGTTGCACAACATTTGAATGGCAACGCGTCTTGTTGCACTTTCAAAAAAGTGCTTTTTTGCGGCGAGCTTGGTGAGTAGAGAGGAAAATGGAACGCGAGATAAAAGGGCAAGTATTTCAACGTCTCACTGGCAAACTAACCAACATTTTCCGATAATCATAGTTTTACGCTATTTGAATTTATCATGGAAACTCGACTTCCTTTATATAAGAAATTGTTGGTCATGTATCGCATAGAACCTGGATGTCTTGGTCCACAAGGCGCAGACTTTGTGGAAGACTTTTGTGTGTTTGCAAAACAAAAGCTTAAAGACACACATGGTCACTGTTTGCGCTGGACAATTAAACCGCGGTATGACAAATCGCTGCCGGAGCTTGAATTTCAGATAAAAAACGCAGTGGTGTCTCGTGAAAATGCAACTAAGTACATGGGAAGTTTTGATATTGATATTGATGCCTTCGAAGAAAGCTTAGATGAGACATTGGCCGATTTGGCGGATGCGTATTTCGAAAGATAGAGAGACCTTGCCAAGCAAAGGCAAGGTCTCTACTCATTAAGTATTTTCTAGTCAATAGAGGTTAATTTTGCGTAGCCCTCTGATTCTAGCTCGTCATTTACGCACTCTAAAATAAATGCCTTTATCGGCTTGCCTTGCGTACCTTCATCTTCAGCAACTTCTGCACAATATTGCTTTAGTTCAGCAATCAGCTCAGCCGGGGCTTTCTCAGATTCGGTTGCCAATACCGAAAACGTCAGTGCGCTTAAACCAATCAACAACAAACCTTTCATAACCACCTCTTACATTGAGTTAACGATTAACATTTACGCGCTGAATATTGCGCCTAGTTGCTGATATTAAAAAGCTAATTTTTTTGTTCTAGAAGACAAATTCTTTTCATCATTGCGTATCGCTCAATGGGTATAAACTGAATGCTCTTGAGGGAAATGCAAACCTTTAATGGGCATTCAAAGCGCTTTTTGGCATAATGCGCGACCCTAAGTAAAAAGAAATAACAGCATTAAGCCATGCCCACAATCAACAATGTTTTCTCATCAGACGGTCTACTTGCTAGTGCCATCAAGGGATTCGTGCCGCGTGAAGCACAAACCGAAATGGCAAAAGCTGTAAAGCGTGCCATTGACACGACCGGTAGCCTGATTGTTGAAGCGGGAACAGGTACTGGAAAAACCTTTGCCTATCTTGCACCTGCGCTATTAAGCGATGGCAAAGCAATTGTTTCAACCGGAACGAAAAACCTTCAAGAGCAATTGTTTCATCGAGATCTGCCTTTGGTAAAAAAAGCGCTAGGCAGTAAGCGTAAAACGGCGTTGCTAAAAGGGCGAGCAAACTATCTGTGTTTACACCGCTTAGCACAGCATGGTGGTAACTCTACACTGGTGGAGAAAGATGTTTTAGGTCAGTTATCCGAAGTGAAACGCTGGTCTAGTACCACGAAAACAGGCGATATGGGGGAACTTAAAATGCTGCCAGAAGATGCGCGCGTTTTACCTATGGTTACGTCAACGGTTGATAATTGCCTTGGGCGAGATTGTCCAGATTATGAGGACTGTTATCTGGTGAAAGCGCGCCGTAAAGCGCTTGATGCTGATATTATCGTTGTTAACCATCATTTATTTTTTGCCGACATGGCACTAAAAGATACAGGGTTTGGTGAGCTAATTCCTGAGGCTGATGCCATTATCTTCGATGAGGCACATCAAATTCCTGACATCGCTAGTGATTACTTTGGCGAGTCTTTGTCTACACGCCAAATTCACGATATGGCAAAAGATATAACACTGCTATTTAGAACTGTGCTCAAAGATGCTGGACAGCTTGATAAAGCAGCGGACAAATGCCGCATGATAGCGTCTGACCTGCGCTTGCTGTTTCCTGATAATCCTGAACGTGGCAATTGGGCTGAAGCCCTTGATAGAGATGATGTGAGGTTGCAAGTTGGCAAGCTTGCAGAAGCCTTGGGTGTGCTTCACGAGGTGTGTAAGCTGCATATCGGTCGTGATAAAGACTTAGATAATATGTATGAGCGCGTGGTAGCCGCGCGAGAGCAGCTTGATGCGCTGAGTGATAACCAACAAGAAAATGTTAGCCTGTGGTATGAAACTACGCAGCGTCATCTGATTATGCACTTAACGCCACTATCAATTGCGGCAAAGTTCAGACGTTTTGTATCATCTCCCCCACGAGGTTGGATTTTCACCTCAGCAACGTTAATGGTGAATGGTGGCTTTGAGCATTTCCAGCGACGTATGGGGCTAGAAGAGGCAGAAACGCTAGGGCTCGATAGCCCGTTTAATTACCCTGAGCAAGCCATGCTATGTGTACCACGTTACTTGCCAGAGCCTAACAGCTTTAAGATGCGAGAAACGCTTTTAGAGACCGCTAAGCGTTTAATCAAAGCCAGTCGCGGACGTTGCTTTTTGCTATTTACTAGCCACGCGATGCTCCGTGAGATTGCTGAAAGGCTTGAAAATGAGGTTGATAACCCTTTACTGGTGCAAGGAACTACCACAAAACAAGCGCTGCTTGATGCCTACCTTGCTGATGAAAAAGCCGTACTCATGGGCACTGGCGCGTTTTGGGAAGGCGTAGATGTGCGCGGCAATGACTTGGTTTGTGTGATGATTGATAAGTTGCCCTTTGCTTCTCCTGATGATCCATTGCTGCAAGCACGCATGGAAGATGTAAAAAAGCGCGGAGCAAATCCTTTTGGCGTCATTCAGATCCCACAAGCAGTAATTACGTTAAAGCAGGGCGCAGGACGATTAATACGAGACCCGTCGGATAAGGGCGTGTTGGTTATCTGTGATAATCGCCTTGTGACTAAGCCCTACGCAAAAACATTTATTGGTAGTTTGCCAGATATGAAGCGTACAAGAAGCCTCGACGAGGTAGAACGCTTCCTTGCTAACATCGATGAAGACTAATTTTGTAAGAGAAAATTATGAAAATTCTAGCTATTGATACAGCTACAGAAGCATGTTCAGTTGCTCTGCAACACAACGATGTTGTTACATCGCGATTTGAGGTGTGTCCTCAGCAGCACAGCCAACGTCTACTTCCTATGGTAGACGAGGTGCTAAAAGAGGCGGGCGTGGCGCTAGGCGAATTGGATCTACTTGCATTTGGGCGCGGGCCGGGCAGTTTTACTGGCGTTAGGATCGCAACGGGCATGATTCAAGGGTTAGCGCTTGGAAGTGGCCACAAAGTTGCTGGCGTGAGTACGTTAGAAGCCATGGCGCACGAAACTGCCACAATAAATAGCATCGACAACCTAAATGCAAATAAAGACTACTACATAGCGGTGGCTTCAGATGCGCGTATGGATGAGGTTTATTTCGCGGTGTATAAGTATTCAGGCAATGCCATTTCGTTAGTGATAGAAGAGCAGGTGTGTCCACCTAATGTTGCCATTGAACAATTAGATGCACTTGATGACGCTAACGATGTTGTTGCAGCAGGAACTGGCTGGACGGCATATGAAGAATTGACGCATTGGCTAAAAGACAATTCGAGTCAGGAGATGGCGACGGTGACGTTACCCAATGCACGCTTTATGCTTGAGCTTGCTGCCGTCGCGTTTGAACAAGGCAATGTGTCAGATGCCGTTGCGGTTGAGCCAGTCTATTTACGCGATAAAGTCACATGGAAAAAATTGCCTGGTAGAGAGTAGTAATATCGATTCACAGCGTCGTAACAGCGGCGCTGGTATAAATATTGCGTAGCCATACCTTGTATGAACATAACTAATAACTTCTCTATACCGTCATCAGGCTCTGAACAAGGGCGTGTTGGCAGGATAAGCAAAGACCCGCAGCAACAAGAAAAGGGGCAAGAACAGTCGTCATTAAAGGCGATGGTTGTTGCGCCTGACGAACAAGGCACAGACAACGCCAAAGCCTATCAGCAGTTCATCAGAGAAGATGGGAATGCGTATTCTCAGCAGGCTATTGCCTCTTATACGAGCTTCGAGAAGCTCAAGCAGCGAGAATCTATTCAATCTATGTTTGGTGTGGATATTTACGCATAATTACGTTCTGCGCGGTATATTGCCATTTGATGGTGAACAATTTCTCTATATTGTGCTCTAACATCCATGCGGCACTCTCTATTACAAGTGATTGTTGAAGTTCTAAAACCTAAAGCCATTTTACGAGACGTTCAAGTGAGCTCGGCTATGTAAATTATCGTTTTGTAATAGAACGTTAGTGGTGGTTGTCGCGTAAAAATGCTACTGTCAGTAAACTGAATTGGCGCGTTGTTTTGCATTACCTCGCATTACCTCTTGATAGGTGCCAATGAAACGGACAAGCATATGATGTTGTTTTAGGGAATTCTTAGGAGCAGTAAAATGTCTCGATTCTTGTTGCTACTCGCGGTTGTTGTTTTTTCTGGTTGTGCCATCGTTCCAGAGAGTATTGATGTACCTGAGGGTACTCAACTTGTTAGCTATTCAAAAGCAGTAACCTCAGGAGCCAACGCGCAAGGGCAGAAAGCGCGATGGGGTGGACTTATCGTAGGTGTCGAGAATAAGCCCAATTTAACCTTGATTGAGTTAGCTCAATTTCCGCTTAATCACTACGGTAAACCCAATACAGGTGGCGAAACTGCCGGGCGCTTTAAAGTACAGATTGATGGATTTGTTGATCCCATTGTATTTGAAGAAGGGCGAGCTGCGACGTTTTTAGGTACCTTAACGGCGCCAACGGCAGGGATGGTTGGTGAGCAGCCTTATATATATCCGACTATCGTTGCTGATGACTACCACATGTGGCGAAAGCGAGATGTTTACGAGGTAGATACCTTCTTTTTTAATTATCATACAGGTTGGTACTCACCATTTTATGGGTTTTACAGCCCGTTTTATCATCCTTGGGGACATCCCGGTTTTAACCGCACACGAGTCATAAGATATCGAAGCGCACCAAGTAAATCCGCAATGCCGAGCCGTTCTCAAGGTAGAATTATGCAAAGCAATGATGCCGGTCGCTCTGGCGAGCAATCAAACTACAAACGAAAATAACAGCAAATAAAAGAAGGCGGCATATAATTGCCGCCTTCTTCGTATGTCATGGCAATAATTGGTCGTTGTTATATGCTAATAGTTGCCGCAAAAGGAACTGCCAATGTTGGAAACAGAATTTAATGCTGGACCGTTGCAACTCGCTGCATTAGATAATCAAGGAAGTGGACCTGTTGTTGTTGGTCTTCATGGCTATCTAGATAATGCCGAGAGCTTGCGCCCTCTTTCTCCCTATTTGCAATCGTACCGATTTATTGCCTTAGATCTTGCTGGACATGGCCGTTCACAGCATCGGCCGATCGGTGCTCAGTATAATCAAGCTGACTATATTCAAGATTTGTATGCGCTTATTGAGGAAAATGGATGGGAGTCGGTCATACTATTAGGGCATTCATTGGGGGGAATATTGGCAACGATGTTCGCAGCTTTATTCCCAGAAAAAGTGTCAGCAGTAATCAGCATCGATGCGTGCGGCCCGCTCACTCAGCCTGTAACTACGACCTCTGAGCAAATGCGTGAGGCTGTGCTAAGTCGACACACAAAACGCCGTAACAAATTGCGAATTGTAGATTTGGACGAGGCGGTGAAGGCGCGATGCAAAGTCTCTGACATTCCACCTGACCACGCGCGAGTGATACTCTCACGTAATCTTACGCAAGATGCGGGTGGACATTGTTTTTGGTCCTCTGATCCAAGATTAAGAACTAAGTCGGTGCTGCGTCTTACTGAAGACCAAGCTGAAAACTTAATGAGAGAGATTCGATGCCCTGTACTATTTATCGGAGCATCGAACAGTTTTAAGCATTTAGAGACTGTTTTTCCTAAAAGAGCCCCGTGGTTCAAAAATGCACAATATGTGCAATTCGTAGGCGGTCACCATATTCATATGGAAAATACTGACGATGTAGGCCTACTAATTCGGCAATTTGTTGAGCAATTGTAAATTGGGCCGTTTATTTTTTTTTACACATCCTATACTATTCGCAAGTTATCAGACCAGTTATATGAGACGCGGTCTCTTTGCGCTCATAAAAGTAGTATAAGAATAAAGTAGAGGAGGTTTTGGTGGAAAAAACCTGGCTTAAGCATTATGACCCTCGTGTATCCGCAGAAATTGATGCAGATCGCTATGCGTCTGTTGTAGACATTTTCGAGCAGTCGGTTAAAAAGTTTAAAAATAAAGAAGCCTTCATTAACATGGGGCATTCTATTACCTTTGAAGAACTCGATACGTTGTCGGCGCAGTTTGCGGCTTATTTGCAAGCAAGTGGATTAAAGCGTGGCGATGCTGTGGCAATCATGATGCCAAACCTTCTTCAGTATCCTGTGGCTATGTTCGGGATTTTGCGTGCAGGTATGGTGGTTGTTAACGTAAACCCGCTTTACACTGCCCGCGAATTAAAACACCAACTTAACGATGCAAATGCAAAAGCCATCGTTATTGTTGAAAACTTCGCGTGTACATTAGAAGAAGTTATCGCAGAGACTAATCTACAAGAAGTCTTTCTTACTGCACTAGGTGACATGTTACCAGCGCCAAAACGCTGGATTGTTAATGCCGTAGTGAAGTACGTGAAAAAGATGGTTCCTGCTTTCAACTTGCCAGAGACTACATCTTTCACTGCTGCCGTTAAGAAAGGACAGTCGCTGGAATACAAGCGCCCTGAAATTGCAAATACTGACTTAGCATTTTTGCAATATACCGGTGGTACAACTGGCGTTTCAAAAGGCGCAATGTTGACGCATCGCAACATGGTAGCAAACCTTGAACAGGTTTCGGGTATTCTAGAAACAGTTATCGAGGAAGGGGAAGACTTTGTTGTTACGGCCCTGCCTCTTTATCATATATTCGCTTTGCTCGCGAACTGCCTAATGTTCGTAAAGTATGGTTGTCGCAACCTACTTATTACTAATCCGCGCGATATGCCAGGGTTTGTAAGCGAACTGAGCAAATACCCATTCACCATTTTGCCAGGTGTAAACACATTATTTAATGGCTTGTTAAACACCCCAGGGTTTGACGAACTTGATTTTAGCAAATTTAAGTTTGGTCTTGGCGGCGGTATGGCAGTCCAGCGCCCTGTGGCTGAAAAATGGGAAAAGGTTACCGGAACGGTATTGCTTGAAGGTTACGGCTTGACTGAGTGCTCTCCTGTTGTGGCGGTAAACCCTCCACAAATAGAAGCGTACAAAGGCGCTATTGGCATGCCTGTACCGTCAACGGATATTAAGCTGCTTGATGACGACGGAAACCCTGTTGAAAAAGGTGAGCCAGGCGAAATGTGGGTGAAAGGCCCACAAGTAATGAAAGGCTACCTGAATCGCCCTGAAGCAACAGAGGAAGTGTTGAAAGACGGTTGGCTGGCAACTGGTGACATTGCAACGATTGATGATGAAGGTTATCTGTATATTGTTGACCGTAAAAAGGATATGATCCTCGTATCGGGCTTTAACGTGTTCCCTAACGAAATAGAAGAAGTGGCTGCCATGCATGAAAGCATTGTAGAAGCTGCTGCAGTTGGGGTTCCACACGAAGTAAGTGGTGAAGTTGTTAAGTTATTTGTAGTACGCAACAATGAATCACTGACTGAAAAAGAGGTAATTGCGCACTGCCGTAATCACCTAACAGGTTACAAAGTACCTAAACAAGTTGTTTTCAAAGATGACTTACCTAAAACCAATGTAGGAAAAATTCTGCGTCGGGAGCTTAGAGACTAATCAACTATTTTTAGAATTAGTTTTTTAAAGCCGGCGTGAGCCGGCTTTTTTATTACTGTGCAAAACTATGCAATATCAATTAATAACGACATTTGAACAACTAGAAAAAGTATGTACTACAGCGCAGCGTCAAGAAGCAATAGCCCTTGATACCGAGTTTGTAAGAACACGTACACTTACTCCCCACTTAGGACTCATTCAACTGTATGACGGCCATCAGTTGGTGTTAATCGACCCGATCGCTATTGAAAATATGCAGCCATTTGTTGCGCTGCTTGAAAATACTGATGTTGTTAAGGTATTGCATTCGTGTTCCGAAGACTTAGAAACGTTCTTAACTGCATTTGATACTATTCCAACCCCCATTTTTGACACGCAATTCGCCGCAAGCGTACTTGGAAAAGGGCCAACGCTGGGTTACGCAAAGCTCGTTGAAATGCTTTGTGACGTAGAGCTGGACAAAGGAGAGTCTCGAACAGACTGGTTAGCCCGTCCGCTGCGAGAAGCGCAACTAAGCTACGCAGCTAATGATGTACTGTATCTACTGCCGTGTTATCAGCAGTTAGCCAGTGAAATACAGGCAGTAGGTAAAGCAGACTGGGTGTTTGAAGAAATCGCGTTGCTAGGTGCAAAAAAACGAGCGCAAATGCCTGAAGACTTCGCATACCTACAAATTAAAAATAGCTGGCGTTTAAATGCAGAGCAGTTAACGGTTTTACAAGCGTTAGCTGCATGGCGCTTGAATACTGCAAGAAAGAAAGACTTAGCGCTTAACTTTGTGTTTAAAGAAGGGCACTTATTTGAAGCGGCACAGCGTTTGTCAGATAGCAAATCTGCATTATCTCGAATCAATGGTGTTAATCATCAATCGGTGCGCCGTTATGGCGATACCATTGTTGCAATTATTGAAGAAGCCCGTACTAAATTCGCGCAAACGCCTGAAAAGTTCAGGTTGCCTGTTGTACTGCGTCTAATTGATATTCCTAAATATAAAAAGACGCTGGCTGAGTTAAAGAGTGTTTCTGAGCAAATTGCTGATGAAAATGGTGTAAGTAGCGACGTTATTGCCTCTAAAAAGCAGTTAAATCAATTGCTAAAATGGTACTGGTTTCAAGTTGATGAAACGCGAGTGCAGGGGCTTAAGCCTGACGTGTTGTCTACGTGGCGAGCGCCGTTATTTCAACCTTATGTATCAAAACTGTTGGGCGATGCCCCATAACAACGAATAAAATTTACCTCTAACACAAGGCGAGACGTATTATGCTATGTGCGGTATATAAAACCCGAAGAAAAGAAGGTATGTATTTATACGTACCTAAAAAAGGTGACTTTAGCGATGTGCCAGAGCCTTTGATGGCGCGCTTTGGTTCACCAGAATTGGTGACCATATTAGCGTTGGAAAAGCGCGAACGTTTGGGTCTTGTAGATAAACAGAAGTTGATCGATGAGCTCAATGACAAAGGTTTCTATTTACAAATGCCGCCCAAAGAAGACAACTTGTTAGAGCAGTATCGCGAGTCACTTGGCCTGTCTAAAACGCCTGACAAAAAGTTCTAAGTTATCCATGTTACATTATCTAATTACCAGTCTTAAACGCTGGCAAAGTGCATTGTGTGCAAAGCAAGTACATCATTATTCAGGTGCAGGGGTATGCATTTTTGTCACTCTGCTTACCACTTTCTCTGTCAGTGCCTATGCGCTAGACGATAGCGCGGAAACCGAGGCTGCGTTTGCCAATTATGTTTCGGCTTTAAAGAGTGAGGCTGCTACCAAAGGCTTTGACCCTGCTATTGTAAACGCCGCATTTGCAGACATTCGTTTTCGTCCAACTGTGGTGAAATCAGACAAGAATCAGCCTGAACGAAAAATTACCTTAGACAGTTATCTTGCTACCCGTGTGCCGGATTGGAAGGTTAATCAAGCTGTCACACTTTATCGTGAAAACAAAACACTGCTCGATAACATAGCTAAAGAGTATGGCGTACAAGCTCGCTTTATCGTGGCATTATGGGGTAATGAATCTAACTTCGGCAAAATTCAGGGCAACTACAGCGTGTTATCGGCCCTTGCGTCACTGGCATTTGAAGGTAGAAGAGAAAAGCTTTTCAAAGACAACTTCTTTGCAGCACTGAAAATACTTAATGAGGGCCATGCCGATGTGACTGCTTTTAAAGGGTCGTGGGCGGGCGCGATGGGGCAAACACAGTTTATGCCTGTCTCTTTTCTCAACTATGCTGTCGATTATGACGGCGACGGCAAAAAGGATATTTGGCAAACGAAAGCTGATGTATTTGCCTCTATTGCGAATTATCTTTCGTCAGAGGGCTGGAATGATCAAGGCACCTGGGGACGACAGGTCAAACTGACTCAACCGGTAAAAATATCAGGCCTGTCAAAAGCAAATATGAAACCCTTGTCATTTTGGCGCGACCAGGGAGTAACGCGATACGACGGTCGAGATTTACCCAATGCCGATGTCAATGCGTCACTCATTATGCCCGATGGTGAGAATGGCCGGGTGTACTTGGTCTACGACAACTTTCATACACTCATGAAGTGGAATCGTTCTTCTTACTTTGGTGTGTCAGTGGGCTATCTTTCTGAGCGTATAAAGCGAGGTTATTAATGACTTATCAACATATTGACAATCACGGTAAGCCTATTGCACTTCCAGTAAACAAGGTGGTGTGCATTGGTAGAAATTATCTCGACCACATCAATGAGATGAACTCGACAATTTCAGAAGCACCGTTGTTGTTTATGAAGCCAAAAGCGGCAATGTGTAATATTGCAAACGACATCGCTATTCCTACTACACTAGGTCCTTGTCATAACGAACTTGAAGTATCGGTGCTACTGAAAAAAGGACTGAAAAATGCCACTGAGCAAGAAGCTGCTGAAGCCATTTGGGGTATAGGCTTAGGCCTTGACTTAACGCTTCGCGAGGTACAAGGGGCACTTAAAAACGATGGTCAGCCTTGGGAGAGAGCAAAATCGTTTGACAATAGTGCTCCATTGTCTCAATTCATTCCAATTGATGCGTTTGGTGATTTGGACGACCTTAAGTTTACACTTACGATAAATAACGAAGTGCGTCAAAGCGGGCATACAGCATTAATGCTACACAAAATTATCCCGTTAATCGCTCATATGTCGACTATATTTACGTTAGATGCTGGTGATGTTGTACTCACTGGCACACCCAAAGGCGTTGGTCCACTGTTTGAAGGTGACATTGTGTCTATCTCATTACATGACTATTTTACACTAGAAACAAAGGTAACCGGGGAATGACGACCGCTTTTTGGGAAACTAAATCATTAGAAGAAATGACTCAAAGCGAATGGGAGTCTTTGTGTGATGGTTGTGCAAAATGCTGCCTTCACAAGTTTATTGATGATGAAAGCGCAGAAGATTATTCGCCTACCGATCACATTAATACCAATGAACAAATTCATTACACGAACATTGTATGTTCATACCTGAATACCAAAAAGTGCGAGTGTACTCAATATGCTAAGCGTACAGAGCTTGTGCCAGACTGCGTAAAGCTAACAAAAGACAATCTGAAAGATATCTTCTTTATGCCCCCCAGTTGTGCTTACAGACGGTTACACGAGGGAAGAGGGTTACCCTCATGGCACCCACTTTTGAACAAAGGGAAAAAGCACGCTATGCATGCAGCGGGCATGTCGGTGCGCAACAAGACGGTATTTGAAACCGATGTCGACTTAAATGATTTTGAAGATTACATTGCAGTTTGGCCGCTTGAAGACTTGGATTAGTCTTGCATTAAACGCTATTTTTAGTCGTTGACGATAGCGTAGAGTAGGGCATCTCTGCCGAATACACGTTTACGGCATAGCCCTTCTTTATTACCGCCAATACGTTCGGCAACTCGAATGCTAGCCTTGTTATTAGGCTCAACAAAGCATTCTAAACGGTGTAAGTTCATCTGAGAGAATGCGAGCTTCTTAAGGGCTTCGCAAATAGCGGTTGCTAAACCTCTACCACACGCATCAGGCCTAAGCCAGTAGCCAAGGTTTGCAGTTAGGTGGGTGTGGTTGATGTAATTAATAATCCCCATCCCCAAACACTTTTCATCGTGCATAAGAAGGTAGGTCAAGCCATAACCTGTGTCCCGCGCCTTTTCCATATTCTCGATACATTGTTTTGCCAGCGCCGGAGTTACCGGACAAGTCGATGCACCAAACCACGGTTTGACGTGGTGAATAGAGTGTTGACCAGCTTCACACAACGCATTGCAATGTTTGTGTGCAATGCGTTGGATAGTGACAGGCCCTTGCTCGGTGTGAATGGGCGGGAGCCTAGAAGGAAGTATGGACAGGTCAATCAAAAGGGTTTCTTATCCAACAAGCGGCTGCAAAAAACAACAACGAAAACGACAAAGTAGGCCGCAAAGATAATTTGCATCCACTCAGCCATGCCCATTGATAAAAATTGCCAACTGTCTTCTAGGCAGTCGCCTTCAGCGGCAAATACAGCAGGTATCCACTCGTGAAGCTGTAACCAAGACGGAAAGTTCGGCACAATTTCGCAGGTAGCAAAAAATGGATTGGCTGCGTTTAAAATACCGATATGCTCTTTAGCAATTAAAAAGCCCCATGCACTAGACACTGCCCAACCTGCAAAGCCCACCATACGAGTGAGTCCATTGTTTTTAATCAAAACAACAAGAGCAGATATAACAATGCCATACATTGCCGTACGCTGATAAATACACATAATACAAGGCTTAAGCCCCATACCATATTGAAAATACAGCGCGGCTATTTCGAGGGCCAGCGAGGTGGCGAAAAGCACAAGCCACGATGACTTATGCTCTGCCCACTGACTAATATTGTGAATAAGTGAACGCATGGCTTAGTGGCTTACCGTACCAGTGCCAACATCCGTCACACTGTGATGTTCAATCAAGTGCATGTCGTATAACCATTGCGTTGCATCTGCCAGACCAAGGTAAGTGGCAAGCAAACCTACAATTGTAAGTACAATAGTGTAGGGTAATGCCATCATTACCATCTTGCCGTAAGACAAACGAAGCAAAGGCGCTATTGCCGAGGTTAGCAGGAATAGGAATGCGGCTTGTCCATTTGGTGTTGCTACACTTGGTAAGTTAGTACCCGTGTTAATGGCAACGGCAAGCATATCATATTGGTCACGGGTGATTTGCCCAGACTGTAGAGCAGCAGTGACTTCTGTAATGTACACTGAGCCTACAAACACGTTGTCACTCACCATAGAGAGCACACCGTTTGCGAGGTAGAACATTACCATTTGTGTTTCGCCCTCGAACGACAGAACCCAGTGGATAACTGGTTGGAACAATCCTTGGTCGATAATAACTGCAACCACGCCAAAGAATACGCACAACAGCGCTGTAAACGGTAGGGCCTCTTCAAATGCTTTGCCAAGGGCGTGCTCTTCAATTACACCACTCATTGAGGTCGCAAGAACGATAACTGATAAGCCGATAAGGCCCACTGATGCCATGTGAGTCGCTAGACCAACAATTAACCACACGCCAATCAGTGCCTGAACAACAAGCTTAGCGGATTCTCGCTTGCTGCGCCCTTTGTCCATGTGGTCGTTGTAATCTACAAGAATCTGACGCACTGCAGAAGGCAGCTTGGCGCCGTAAGAGAATAGACCGGTTTTTTCAAGCACTACGGTGGTCAGTAGGCCACAAACAAACACTGGGATAGTTACCGGGGCCATGCGGATGAAAAACTCAACAAAGTTCCAGCCTGCTTTATCAGCGATAATCAGGTTTTGTGGTTCACCTACCATTGTCATTACGCCGCCCAGTGCTGTACCAACAGCTGAGTGCATCATTAGGTTACGCAGAAACGCCCTAAAATCTTCCAAATCGTGGCTACCAAGCTCATCGTCGCTGGTGTGGTCATGGTCAGAGTGAAATTCTTTGCCCGATGCGACCTTGTGGTAAATTGAGTAAAAACCCAAGCCCACGCTGATGATTACTGCAACTACCGTTAATGCGTCGAGAAACGCTGATAGGAACGCTGAGGCAAAAATAAATGAAAGCGACAATACCAGTTTATTTTGCACCTTGATCACAAGCTTTGTGAAAAGGTACATCAACAGGTCTTTCATGAAGTAGATGCCAGCCACCATGAAGACTAGGAGTAACAGTACTTCAAGGTTGACTTCGATTTCGTGCATCATATGTCCCGGCGATGTCATACCGATGAACATGGCTTCAATCAGTAACAAACCTCCAGGCTGTAAGGGGTAACACTTAAGTGCCATAGCCAGCGTGAATATGAACTGAATAACAAGCGTCCAGCCTGCAATGTAAGGGTCCACCATAAAGAGGACGGGGTTTACAATGAGAAAGGCAATAATCGTTTTTTTATACCAGTCGGGCGCGTGTCCCAGGAAGTTCTTATAGATCGCCGCGATCATTGAGGTTTGCATGAGTTCCTGTTCCTTTTACAACAAAGCGCACGTTTTTGCGCACTTTCATACTGTGTAGTTCCGGGTATTGCATACATAAACTGCTGTTAGCGAAAGAGGTTCTCACTCGCTTTGCGGTTTTGCTGCTGTCATTATAGTCGGAAATTAAGCGTACATGATATTAACGCCTTGAGAAAGCAAATCACAGACCCCACCCTGTGAAAGTCACTGAATATTTATCGATTTTTCCTTGATGTTTATTATTTAAATTCAAAATAGAACAATGTTGCTGGTTTTGTGAGCAGCGGTTTGTTCTTTTGCTCCTGCTAGCGGTCATTTTTTAATAAGTTGTTAAAAGCTTTACTGGACGCGGCATATTTCAGTGTGATAATAAATGAGCATCTGGTACAATCAGTTACAAAATAACAATAACGTGCAGGCGATTAGTTATGATTTATAAGGCTCAGAGTCCAGCTGGATTCGCCGAAGAATATATTGTTGAATCAATTTGGAGTGGACGTTTTCCACCAGGCACTATTCTGCCTGCAGAAAGAGAACTTTCTGAGCTTATCGGTGTGACAAGAACCACACTACGAGAAGTGCTTCAGCGTCTAGCGCGCGACGGTTGGTTAACAATTCAGCACGGTAAACCCACCAAAGTGAATAACTTTTGGGAAACGTGTGGTTTGAACATTCTTGAGACACTAGCTCGACTCGATCAAGAGGGTATTCCTGAGTTAGTTGATAATTTGTTAGCAGCGAGAACGAATCTTAGTGCCGTGTTTATCAGAGGTGCGATCCGTAACAACCCTCAAGAGTCAGCAGAGATTATTGCTCGATACAAAAACGTTGAGCAAGAAGGTTTAGCATTTGCTCAATTTGACTATCAAATGTCGCATGACCTTGCATTAGCTTCTAACAATAATGTGTTTGTATTGATGATGAATGGCTTTAGAGGTTTGTATTCGCGAATTGGTGGCTTTTTCTTCTCTTATCAACAAGCCCGTGACGTTGCAAATAAGTACTACGCAGACTTATTAGAAGTCGCTGAAAAAGGTGAGTACGACCGCGTGCCGGTTGTTGTGAGAAAATACGGTATTGAAAGTGGTAAGGTGTGGCAAGAAATTCGAGATGAAATGCCAAAAGACTTAGTAGACTAAGTCAGTACTCATCGCCCTCAAGTAACAAAAAAGCGCCGTTAAGGCGCTTTTTTGTTACTTGAGTCATAGAAGCAGAGCCTCAGTCAAATATCTTGTAACACTTTTCACATACTTTGCCCCGTGCGCAATCACATAGCGTGTAGACCAAAAATTCCAATTGGATATACTCAATAGGTTGATAAAAACAAACCTTACAATTGGGAATAAGAATGAAATATGTATGGATTGCACTAGCTGCAGGTGGCCTATTATCGGGTTGCAGTGCCGATAGCGAGGTAGCAAAAACGCCGATGGAAAAACCACAAAGTACGGCATCTAGCGTGGTATTAAATACGCAAGCGCAAGCGCCGGTCGCCAAAAAAGTGCCTTACGAGATGACAGCGCACGGCGTCACACGAACCGATAACTACTATTGGATGCGCGACGATTCGCGCACCGATGAAGCCATCCTAGGTCATCTAGAAAAAGAGAATGACTATGTTGAAACGGTATTAGCGCCGCTTAAAGAAACCCGTGAAAAGCTGTATGAAGAATTAATAGCGCGTATTGAAAAAGATGACTCTACTGTTCCGGCTTTTTCAAATGGCTATTGGTATTACACGAGCTTCTCAGGCGAGAACGAATACCCAATTTATTTGCGTAAACCGTCGTTAGACGCTCAGCCTGAAGTGTTGCTAAACGCGAATGTTATGTCTGAAGGGCATGAATATTTCAGCATTGGTGACTATGAAGTTAGTACGAATAACAATCTTATTGCTTACTCGGTAGATACCTTGAGTCGTCGCATTTACACCATCAACATCAAGAACCTAAAAACAGGTGAAATGCTTGCTGATGAGCTAGAAGGTACGTCGGGACAAGTGGTGTGGGCGAATGACAATCAACACCTTTTTTATGTGAAAAAAGATCCACAAACGCTTCTGGGCTATCAAGTTTATCGCCACAAGCTGGGTTCACAGCAAAGTGAAGACGTGTTGATGTATGAAGAAACTGACCCTACGTTTTACACCTTTATCGGGAAAAGTAAGGATCATGAAGACATCTACATTTACCACAGCAACACTGATAAGAAAGGCGTAACACTGATTGACGCAAACGAACCTACAAGCGGTACAAATGTCTTTCTACCGCTTCAAGACGGTCAAGAATACAGTGTTGAAAAGTTAGGTAATGCTTACTTCGTCTTAACGAATATTGATGCAAAGAACTTTAAGGTAATGAAAGCTCCAGCTGACGCTACCGATGATGTTTCAAAATGGGAAGAGGTGGTTCCGCACCGCCCAGATGTATTTGTTCAAGACATTGAAGTGATGAACAACCATTTGGTTGTAAAAGAAAAAGAGAACGGCATGTTGCGTCTTGTGGTTCATAACTTAACTACGGGCGAGCAAAAAGTTTTACCTACACAAGATCCCATTTACGGCGCATTTTTTACAGGTAACACACAGATAGATACCAACAAGCTGCGTCTTTACTACAGTTCTTTGACCACGCCAGCGTCTATCATTGACGTAAACCTTGATACCTTCGAAACTGAAGTTATGAAGCAAACGAAAGTATCTGAGACATTTTCATCTGCTGATTATGCGTCTGAGCGCGTTATGATTGAAGCGCGCGATGGTACTGAAGTCCCTGTTTCGTTGGTATACCGCAAAAGCCAGTTTAAGAAAGACGGTACGAATCCACTTTATCAATATGCCTATGGCTCTTACGGCGCAACTATTGACCCCACTTTCAGAAGTAGCTGGATTTCGTTGTTAGACAGAGGATTCGTTGTGGCTATCGCACACATTCGCGGCGGTCAGATGATGGGTAGAGAGTGGTATGAAGACGGTAAAATGGATAACAAAGTGAATACTTTCACCGACTTCATTGATGTAACCAAAGGCCTAGTTGCAAAAAATTATGCTGACGAGTCACGTGTTTTTGCTATGGGTGGAAGCGCTGGCGGTTTATTAATGGGGGCTATCGTCAATATGGCACCAGAGCTCTATAGAGGTGTAAGTGCACACGTCCCATTTGTTGATGTGGTCACTACTATGAGTGACGCCTCTATTCCTCTAACTACTGGTGAGTATACCGAATGGGGAAATCCAGCCAATAAAGCTGAATTTGAATACATGTTGTCATACTCACCTTACGACCAAGTAGAGGCGAAAGCATACCCCAACATGCTTGTTACAACAGGTCTACATGACTCACAAGTACAGTACTTTGAGCCAATGAAGTGGGTGGCGAAGCTAAGAGAAATGAAAACAGATGACAACCTCCTGCTTTTCAAAACTGACATGGAGGCTGGTCACGGAGGCGCTTCGGGTCGCTTTAAGCGCTTTGAGTCTACCGCTTTAGAGTACGCATTTGTACTGCATTTAGCAGGAGTTTCACTGTAGCGAATACAATGTTTGCTAGAGCGTAAAACCTCACATCAATACAAAAGCCCGACATTGTTTCGGGCTTTTTTTATTTTTTTTAGTTTTTAGTATGCGGTTTCTAATTGTTGAGCGTAAATTGAACTCATGGTGTTGAAGATACACTCACATTTAGCATTCATAGGAGCTGAAAATGACTACTACAGATACAATTAAAGGCAAAATCAACGAAGCTGAAGAAATGGCTCGTAAAATTTGGTTAGCGGGTCTTGGCGCTTATGGAAAAAGCGTAGAAGAGGCACAAGGTCGTTACGAAAAGCTTAGCGAAGAAGCGAGCAAAATGTTCGACGAACTTGTAAGCAAAGGTGAAACACTAGAAGACGATGCGCGCAGCAAGTTCAAGTCTACTACTAATGATGTTGAAAACCGTGTTGCTGACGTTCGTAAAAAGCTAGGTTTAGACTCAGAGCCAGCTGACCAGCGTATCGAAGAGCTATCTGCAAAAATTGATGCACTAACTGAAGCGGTAGCTAAATTAGCTGCAAGCAAGTAAACGTTGGCGTATAGCAAGTTTACAACAACTGCGTTAGTGACATCATATAACACATCAACACTTGATGTGTTGGGACTAGGGCCAAAAACGATACACGTTTGGCCCTTGACCATTCCTACAAAAATCTCCTCACAAGGAGGCATCATGAGTAACAAAAATACGCCAACAACGACAAATACTGGCGAAACCGTGACAGAGAATCCTCTCGTTACGATTAACGGTACTTCATCCTCTTCATTAAAATCGTCACCGCTCTTCGGATGGTTGTTCGCAGGTTCTGACTTGCTTTCAGCAAAACTAGACCAAGCAGCTGGCATGGTGAGTCAAAAAATAGACGACACACATGAGACTATTATGGCGATGCAAGCAAAGGGCATGGAAGTGGAAAGTGAATTGAAACGCACACTTAATCCGTTTTCGCTCGTTGATACCGCGCAAAAGCTTGTTACCGCCAATCCGATATTTAGCGTACTTTCGGGTGGTCAAAAAAGACAGCAAAAAGAGCAACAACTCGCGTTGCTAAATGCAAAAGTAGATTTATTGGTCGAGCAAGTGGCATTACTTGCGGCGAAAGAAGCGGCGGCTAAGGTCGAGAAGTCAACGACAAAAGAAGAAGCGCCGAAAGCGTCTGCTACAAAGCGTGCACCGGCTAAAGCCAAGACGACAACTCGCACAAGGGCGACGGCAGCCAAAGCGGCTACGCCTAAAGCGAGCACAAAAACAGCTGCGTCGAAAGCGTCTACTAGTACATCTACAACAAAGCGAAAAGCACCCGCAGCTAAAGCGGCGCCGTCAACAACTGCTACAACGAAAACGTCAAAAAGTGCTGACACTAAGACGGTTTCAAAGGACAGTGAAGACAATTAATGCGTTAGCCTAGCGTCCTTATCAAATAAAAAAGCAAACAGAGGTTTGCTTTTTTTATTTATTCTTCGCCCAAATGTTTTGGTGGTTTTTAAAACTGAAGAAGTCGTAAGGTTCCCAATAGCTAGGAACAAGATCGTCAAGTGCATCGGGTGTGAAATCGCTGGAGAGTTCTCTCATGATCTCCATTAGCCGCTCCTTACCAATACGCATTAGCTTCTTTCTGTTTGCGGGGAAATATAAATTGCGGCTTTTAGGGACAACTTCATTGCTTCCACTGGAGATATACGTCAAATTTCGAGTAACCACTCTACACAAAGGTTCAGCAGGGTTGGACGGGTTCAGCCCTGTCACAACGGCGCATTCATACTGATCTTTCTCTTGGTCATTTTCGTTGGTAGGAATGAAGGTAATGCCAAAGCCTTGTGGAAAATAGCCAACAATACTCAAAAAGTCTTCAGCAAGCTGTTTGTTCAAGCTGCCTTTTTTGGCCAGTTGCTCAATGAGCATATACCCTTTGGGCAAGCTTAATCTAGAGTAGTCAGACTTTGTGGAAAACACGATTGAGGCGTAAATCTGCGGTATTTTAATGACTTCCCCTAAACCTGTTTTTGAGATGAAGGCATCTTTAACCAGCTGAAGTATAAATGCGTTGGCGTCACGGTGAGTTTGCACAAACTTATCACGTTCTAAACGGTCATTACCTACATATTTAGGCAGCCCCAAGCCTTCAGATAAATACTTTAGCGTGTGGTGATAATTAAGTTTAAGTAAATCTTTTCGTTGAGATTCTTCTAAAAGTCTAAATTCATCTTCATCGCCATTATCGCCTTTTAAAATGCGCAATGCAGCAGGGCACTGTAATCCAATATCCTGTAACAGCGAGGCCGTAATTAACGGAACGCCTAACTCAACTTTCCATTTCTCGCGCCAGTATTTATCGTTCTGAAAACGCGCCGACGACTCACGGTACTTAGACAAATACTTATGCGCGATAGTGTCGTGCTCTAGTAATTTGTCAACTAGTCTTAGCGTAAGTACTGCTTTGTAAATTGGCTTGAATCTTTGATGGATACGCGGCGATTTACGACCAGAACCCGGCGTCAACAACATAAGCGTACCCAAAAGTTTACCACTTAAATGCTGAGTTTCTTGCCAGTTTTCACCTTCGCACAGTTCAATAAGTTTTTCGCTGACTTGTTGTAAGCGCTCTAGGCGAGACAACCGTTCTTCTTCTAGTTTTTCTCGGTTGTTTTTGATTTGGTCAGCAAGCTGCTCAGCCAGTGTTTCTTTATTTTTTTGCGCTTTAATCTTGTCGAGTTGCGCAACGAGGTCAAGTGTATGCTTTTCAAGCGACGGAGTAAGGCTAAAATAATGATTAGCATCCTCAAAAACAGAGCCGTAGCCTATTTCGTGAGGATAAACCATGTTTATCAGTTGTTTTACTTGCTGCGTGTAAATGCTGTCGGGGTTTGGGCTTTTTGCGCTCACCGTCGTCCTTACCAATCTAACTGGGCGTTACCGTCTAGCTTTAACCATTCTTACGATAACTAGGGGCGATGAGTTTGCTTTTTGGGCTAACGAACAAGGTGTCCTAATTCCACCGCCTCGCGTTTTTTCAATTGTGCCAGATGATACCTCAAATTTTCACTTATTTTGGTATTTCTTTTTATAACGTGCAGTTGTGGCCACGAAGCGCGTTCACCACTCGCTATGAGTTGTTGAATACTTTGTAAAGTCGGGTTAGACAATACCTGTGACAAGTTTCTAATTTGTCGCTTAGGGAGTATGTTGATATTGCCAACATATTGCTGATCAATAATAGAGCGTACTTTATGGATTGCCAATTTAGCCGCTTTATTTCCAGTTAAGCGTTCAATGATATCTATGGCAAAAATGCTATTAGTCTTAGCAAGTTGACCAATGTGGCGTGCAGACATGTCCCACAAGGAATTAGGATCAATGCGATTAGATGAAATAAACGGAACCGCAAGCGGGTTAGTTTGACTCACAATGCTATGGTTAACGCCATAAAGCCTTGCGAGACGGTCAAATGGTAAGTCTGCCATAAGTGAACCATCTGCGAAGCGTCTGTTCGGAATGTAAGGCACCACCTCACCACTTAGTGTCTTTGCACGTAATTGAACTGGGCTAAAAATAATTGGCACGGCGCACGAGGCGCGAACCGCTTGGGTAATAATGGCATTTGGCGATGTTTTAGCATTGAGCAAACGCGAATGTTGATGAAGGTCGGCAGGTGATACCGTGATGGTGATGTGGCGACCCGTCTTTTTAAAGGCCTCCTCGAAGGTGGTTAAGTCGAACAGTTCGATAAGTGCGTTCTCTAGCACTGAACTGTCGAATAAACTCTTTTTGCCGAGCCCAGCAAAGCTGCGCCAGTGTTTAAAGGTCTCGTAAATAAATTCGGCGCTTAACGACTCAAGTAATTCGTCGTGATCGCGCGTGCCAAGCATAGCGGCAATAATAGAACCCGCACTTGCCCCTGACACTACAGTGGGCAGTAAATTTTTCTCGTTAAGCGATTTCACCACGCCGGCGTGAAAAAAGCCAAGGCCTGCACCGCCTGATAGCATTAGACAACTGCGACCAAACGCATGAGCTGTTTCTTCAAAGAATGATAGCTTTTCGTAGAAATCGACGTCGTTTTCGTCGGCGTGATAAATTTGCTCTAGCGCAGTGATAACCTCATCAATAAACTGCTCTATCAGGTATTTCGTACCGATTTTGCACTTACTAATTAGTACGGGGTTGGCGATATTGCCCAGATTGCCATGGAGCCCTTCGTGAAGAATTGACATAAGCGCATGTATGTCTCCTTTGCCGCGGGCTAGCTGCAAACGTTGAACACGCTTTCTAATTAATTTGTAATCGTAGTCGTCACAGGCATCTTTCGCTTTCCATTCTTCGGCACCAGAAAGGGCATCATGTGCAAGACATGCTGCTTCGTATTCATCACTACTACTAGCATGCTCAATGTCATGTTCTAGTTTTTTTAAACGCAAATCGAATACTGCCATGGCAACTACCTATTCAGTTTGAAAGACTGAGCAACGCGCTTTTTAACCAGCAGACACGCTACTTTTATGTCAACATAGTTCAGTGTAAGTCTGAATTTTAGAATCTACTACCTAGAAAATCAGAATTTGTTGAGTGTGTATATATTCCACTTTTTAGCCGCACATTCACTTGTTTTCAATCAACAATTAGCACTAAATGTCACTTTTACATTGACCAAATCCTATGCACTCAGTAGCCTGAGAAAGAAAATAATAAATCGGACCACTTACTCGCAGTATGGAATGGAATTTTGAAACGCTCACTCTGCTATCTATCCCGCTGATAAGCGCCATAGTAGGCTGGCTAACAAACTATTTAGCGGTAAAAATGATGTTTTACCCTATAGAGTTTGTTGGCATTAAACCTATATTTGGATGGCAGGGACTAATACCCGCCAAACGCCGCCAAATGGCAGAGATTGAAGTTGAATTGGTGTTGGGTAAGCTACTAAGCGTTGAAGAATTAGCGCAGCGTTTAGACCCCGACGAGCTCACTAAGGCAATGGAGCGTCGCTTAAGCCAAGTGATACGAAAAGTCGTCAATAATGTGATGGCTGAGTCTGCCCCTCAGCTTTGGGCAGCGTTGCCTGTACAAGGCAAAAATTTGGTATACCAGCGAATCGAGAATGACATACCTAATGTGGTTCACAAAATGGTGGACGACTTTCAGCACAATGTGTCTGAAATTTTGGACATTAAAGAACTTGTTGTTGAACAACTGGTTAATTCTCCTGAACTGATTAATGAAATCTTTTTGACCGCCGGCAGTAAAGAATTTCCGTTTATCGTTCGCTCGGGTTTTTATTTTGGTTTTCTGTTTGGTTTGCCAACCATGCTGTTGTGGTATTTCTATCAGGCATGGTGGATATTGCCGTTAGGCGGGCTCCTGGTAGGGTATGCGACGAATTGGATTGCCATCAAAATTATCTTTGAGCCGAAGCGCCCCAGAAAACTCGGCCCTATGACCATACAAGGCATGTTTCTCAAACGGCAAAAGGAAGTGTCTGAGGTCTATTCATCAATTATCGAAGAAAAGCTGATAACCCCTAAAAACATTACTAATATTATTTTACATGGCTCTGGTTCAGCACAACTGCTTGAGCTTATTGAGCTGCATGTTAACGATGCCATCGAGCGTTATGTTGCCATAGCTCAGCCGTATTTTGCCCTTGGGGTAGGGTCGGAAAATTACCATAAAATGAAAGCATTGGCCGTGCAGCAAATCTTTGACAATTCAGACAAGTATCTTATGTATGCGTTTGACTATGCCAATGGTGCTTTGCACGTAGGTCAAGACTTGAGTGAGCGCATGCAGGCACTTTCTGCTGAAGAGTTTGAAGGCGTACTGCGCCCAGCTTACCAGCAAGATGAATGGAAGCTCATTGTAACAGGTGCAATATTGGGCATGGTGGCAGGCTTCGCGCAGTTGTACTTTGTTTTTATGTGATAGTGAGAAGTTGAGCATCCAAGCGAGATAAGTTAGCGGTACGATTGGATGAATAAACACAAGTAAAAAAGCCTCCTATGAGGTGCAATAGGTGTTGAATTTGTATATATGAAAACCGCACAAAGGATTTTATTGACGGCTCTTACCCTGTTTAACGAACATGGTGAGAATACCGTAACCAGTGTTGATATTGCCGTTGAGCTGGACATCAGTCCGGGCAATTTATATTACCACTTTAAGGGCAAGGATAGCCTTGTGACAGCGCTAATGAAAATGCACGAACAGCAAATGCAAAAGCTGCTTGTGAAAGACAAGCTCGACACCTTGCACGCTGAAGATATTATGTATTACCTGTATTTGCTGGTGGATAGTATTCATGTGTTTCGGTTTTTCTATCGCAGTCCAGCAGATTTGGTTGAGAAATACCCCTCAATTATTCGCTCCCGCAAAAACATTCTATCGAGTTTACGCTCGCAGCTTACTTACCTTTTCGATTCGCTTCGCCTGCGTGAAGTATTACTAGCGAACAAATCCGACAGTACGTTACTTGTAGACTTGGTTGCTCTTATCATCACGCAATCTTGCCAATTTGATGAGCTTAGCAGTCATCTTGATGACACCTTACAGAAGTATCACGCTTTGTCATTAATGATGGTAGCCATTTTGCCAAGGTTAGCGTTAAGTGACGATGAAAAGCTGAAGTTGGAGCAAACGCTCAACTCGCACGATTTTGTAAAAGATTTCAAAACCCAGTCGCCCCTCGACTTTGCTTAAAGGAATAATGATGGCAAAAACGCTCAGTTTCTTAGATAAGTCTTTTTGGATAACCGAGTCTGATGAGAACCCAAAACACGTTGCATGTTTGCAGCTACTTGCCATGCCGAAAGGGGCCAAAAGCACTGAATACGTACCTGAACTCTTTCAGGAAATTCGAGGGTTTGCCCGTGCGACATCGCCGTTCAATTGTGCCATTAAAACCGTACTTGGCTACCCGGTTGGCTTCTCGCCAGTTAAAAAACTCAACATGGATTACCATGTGCAAATTCACAAAGTGGCTGATGTGACTAACCGCGAAGCGCTGGATGCTTTTGTTGCACGTTTGCACGCTTCACGCCTTGACCCTGATAAGCCACTCTGGCAGTACCACTTTATCTTCGACGAAAATAGCGACACATTTGCCATTTATGCGCGGGTTCATCACATGTATGGCGATGGTGCGACATTGGTGCGATGGTTTCAATCAGGCTATGTGCCGCACTCTCACGACACCAAATTTACGCCTGTGTGGGCCGTTAAACGCCTAAGACATAAAAAGCGCGACCCAATCAGTTTTTATAAACGTTTGGTGGGCGTGGGGTATGCGCTAAAAACCGTACTTGATTTGTGTATTATCTTTTTGCGGATATTCATGAAACTTCTTAGAGTTAACCCTCACTATATGCCAATTCCCTTTACCGGCACGAAAACGGTGCTTACAGGGCAAGTTAAAGCAGGCAGGGCAGTCGCCACGATGGACTTAGACTTTACACGTGTAAAACAGTTAGCCCGCCGTACGCGCTCTACAGCCAACGAAGTGCTGCTTTGCGCGTTTGATATTGGGGTGCACAAGTTGTTGCAAGACCATGGACAAGTGTTCAAAAAAGCCCTTTTTACCAACATGCCTATTAACTTAAGAAAACCTGGCGAGAAAACCACAGGCAATAAAATTGCCATTGTGCCAGTCCAGTTAGCCCATGGCGAAACCGACCCGTATCTGCGTTTGCGACAAATAGTGGTAAATCACCGTATAGTGAAACACGCAGCGCAACACGCAAGGCCTGCTGCGTTTAGTGGCTATACTATTGCCATTCAGTCATTGGCCCTTGTATTTGAGTGGCTTAGGCTATCAAGTGTGGTTAAGCCTATCGCCAATATTCTGATATCTAATGTACCAGGGCCTAAAGATACCCGTTACTTGAAAGATGCAGAGTTACTTGCGTGTTATCCCATATCAACCATGACGCCCGGAGGCGGTGTTAACATTACCCTTATGACCTATGCTGGCACGGCTAATGTAGGTTTGGTGTGTTGTAATAAGAATATTGAGTCTTTGCAGCCTCTAGCTAAATACGTTAGTGAAGCATTCGATATGCTTGAAGCCAGTGTTGATGATCCTCGATTAAATATAGAGGACATTGGTGAACAAGTAGAGGTGATGCCGGTATCTATTGTGAGTGATCATTAAGGTAAAAACGAAGCACGTTGTCTTCGACGCGCACGTTTTTACCCAGGCGAGCAAACAAGACTTCTCGCCATTGGGTATCTCGCATGCGGTGGCTTAAATCGTCTTGAGTGAGCTGTCGTGTAATGGCGTTATCTATTTGTGGTTTGTGGTAATCAAGAATAGCTTGTTTTGACCCTGAAAGATAAAGCTTTAAATACTCTGATGCCATATCTGACGTACCTGCCGTAAACAATGATAGGGCAGAGCGCAAAGGTTTGCCCAATAGCGAGTTTAAGCTTTTTGGAAAAAACTTAGACAACAGAAATTGCGTATCACGAATAAACGCATAGTCGTCGTTAATTAACGTGAGCGTGTCCGTAGTTAAATTAGTGAGGTACAGGGTTTCAGCATTAGCGTCGTAGTGCGGAGTAGCACTTAATGCAAATACGATGTGGGCACGATAAATAGTGCTTGCAGCCACTTCAATATGAACGGCAGCTAAGCATTGCAACCCAACGCGATTGGCGGCGTTATCCAGAGTCACTTTGCCTTCAAGCACATTTACTGTACCTACGCCAACTGGAATATCGAAAGTGAATTGGTAAGGAAAGGCTTCTTCGATGAGTGCTTGAAGCTCAGGTTGGGTAAAGTCGTCGTGATTGAGTTTTCCAAATTTTACCAACCATGTGGCGATAAAGAGTGTTATGCGGTCTTTAAGCGTTAATTGCGTTGTTATCATAGTTATTTTGACCGCTGTCCGTCACGAGGTTGTATATAAGAGGGTAAGTTGAAACGTTACCAATGTACTACATAAGAGCTACATAAGAGCACGTATACTTAATAGTTCATTTTTTTGAACGTATAGCTTCTAAATTACCAAGATTATTAGATTTTTTAAAACTTACAATATAAAACTTTTCTCGCTGTAGTGTTATTTGGTAATCTGGTCGTACCACAACATTTTATTAACAAGTTGATGCCCTAAGTATATCACTACTATTTAGTGGCAAGGAGTAAGCGTAATGAGTGAAGTACTAAATAAATACGATTACATCATCGTAGGCGGCGGCTCAGCCGGCGCAGTACTTGCCACGCGACTATCTGAGAATCCAGCGCTAGATATTCTGCTTCTTGAGGCTGGTTCAAAAGACACCAACCCGTTTATTCATATTCCCTTTGGCCTATCATTGCTTAGCCGCTTTGAAGGTATTGGGTGGGGTTATCATACCGCACCACAAAAAGAGATGTATGACCGTGAGCTGTTCTGGCCGCGTGGAAAAACCCTTGGCGGTAGTAGTTCCGTTAACGCTATGTGCTACATACGGGGTCAAAAAGAAGACTATGACCGGTGGGCAAATGAAGAAGGGGCGACGGGATGGTCATTTGATGAAGTCTTGCCGTACTTTAAGCGTGCTGAAAATTTCGAAGAAGGCGCTGATGAATATCATGGTACAGGTGGCCCTTTAAATGTCAGCAAATTACGCCATACCAGTGTGCTGTCAGATGCCTTTGTGAATTCAGCGTCGTTTGCAGGGTACCGACAACTTGATGATTTCAACAGAGATGACCGGGAAGGGCTGGGCTATTACCACGTAACTCAGGTTAACGGTCAGCGTTGTTCAACTGCAAAAGGGTATTTGACCCAAGCTAAACATCGCAACAACTTAACGGTACTTACCAAGGTAGCCGCTGAAAAAGTTCTGCTGAAAGAAGGTAGGGCAATTGGTGTTCAGGTAAGAGAAAAAGGCGCTGTTAACCGCTATTTTGTCAAAAGCGAAGTGATATTGTGCGGAGGCGCTATCAATTCACCGCAACTTTTAATGCTATCTGGCATTGGTCCACGTGCCGAATTAGAAGAAAAGGGGATCTTTGTACAACAAGATTTGCCGGGCGTAGGCCAAAACTTACAAGACCATCTAGACGCGATTGTCCAATACACCTGTAAAGCCCGCGAAGGGTACGCAGTTGCAGCGGGTGCACTACCGTCTTATGTTAAGGCTACGGCTGATTATGCCTTTAAGCGCAAAGGTATATTCTCTTCAAACATTGCCGAGTCTGGCGGGTTTGTGAGTTCTAGTCTTGCAACACAAGGGCCGGATATTCAGTTCCATTTCTTGCCCGCTATTTTAAATGATCACGGGCGACAACTGGCCTTTGGGTATGGATACGGGTTACACGTGTGCTGCTTGTACCCCAAAAGTCGCGGCACAATTTTGCTGCAGAGTAACCATCCTGCAGATCAAGCTTTGATTGACCCTAATTACCTTTCTGCTGAGGAAGATCAGCAGGTAATGATTGAAGGTGTGAGAATTGCCCGAAAGTTACTTTCAGCGCCAGATTTTGAGAAATTTGGTGGCAGTGAACTGTATCCCGGTGAAGACGCGCAAACCGATGAAGAGATTCTCGACTTTTTGCGAGAGCGTGCAGAGACGATTTATCACCCCATAGGCACATGCAAAATGGGCAGCAGTGATGATCCAATGGCGGTTGTGGATAATCAATTAAATGTGCGAGGCGTAAAAGGGCTTCGTGTAGTGGATGCCTCTGTCATGCCAAGCTTGATTGGTGGCAACACCAACGCGCCTACCATCATGATTGCTGAGCGCGCCGCTGAATTTATTAAAGCGGCACACGAAGGGCAACCAATACCCATCGCAAGCTAAGGTGTGAAAAACTCACTGCAAAAAGCGCTAGGGTTTTTGCATAAACAGATCGGCGGCACAGTCACACATTTCTTCAATGTGACTGTTGTCGGCGTAAATACCATCTATAAGAAGTCGCGCAATACCGTGTAACGTGCCCCAGGTTACCTGGGCCAATCGCAAGGCATCTTTATTATCTGGCAACAAGCCTTTTTCTTGCCAGTAGCGTGTCATGGTGACCTGGAATTGAAAGCACGGAAAAGCCACCTCTTTTAAATCATCTGTCGCAGCGTTGTTGCGCCAGATGGTGCGACCAAACATCAATTCGTACATTTCAGGATTATCTGCCGCATACCCGACATATTCGTGTACAAACTCTCTAAAACGCGCCTGTGGTGTTTTGTCTTCTTGTTCAAAAATGCGTTTTGCAGCGTTATGCCAATCACTAAAGCCTTTGGCGGCTATTGCGCTTAGCAAAGCACTTTTGTCTTTAAAGTGATGATAAGGCGCCGTGCGTGAAACGCCTGCATCTTCAGCAAGTTTTCTCAATGAAAGACTGTCTACGCCTTGGTGTGCAAGGCGCTTTGTTGCAACCTCTAGAAGTGTGCTGCGCAAATCACCGTGGTGATAAGTTTGTACTGCTGATGCCATAAGTAAACACGAATTCCGAAAACATTGACTACACTATTGAGTCCATAGGCAGTGTTGCGACTACCCTAGGTGCACGGACAATGCCTCTTAAAAAGCACAAGGTCAATACACCGCACCCCAATACCTTACTTTTTATCTTGACACTGTCAACATAGCCTTTTATCTTGACGCTGTCTAGTTTGCAAAATTGTTAATAGGAATTCGCCATGGAGACAGCGCAAACCATGCATTACTCTACGTTAGAGATTACAACCGAAGGTCATATTGCCCATATTGTGTTAAACCGCCCAGAAGCGATGAACAGTATGAACCCTGCTTTTTGGACCGAATTACCGGCTGCGGTGCGGGCCATTGACGATGCCGCCGAGGCAAGAGTTATTGTGATTTCCTCTACAGGAAAGCATTTCTCAGCGGGTATGGATCTATCCGTCTTTTTGAATATGAAAGAGGATTTCAAAGGCGATCCCTCACGTCGCGCGGAACGCATGCGCCGCATGGTTATGCTGCTTCAAGATAGCTTTACTGCCATAGAGCAAGCGCGTATGCCCGTTATCGGTGCTGTGCAAGGTGGTGCAATTGGCGGTGCGGTAGATTTACTGAGCGCTTGCGATATGCGCTACTGCACTAACGATGCGTTCTTTACAATCAAAGAGACTCAGCTTGGTATGACCGCGGATGTAGGGACGTTACAACGCCTTCCAAAACTTATTCCCATCGGCATCGTAAAAGAATTAGCGTACACCGGGCGCAACTTTGGTGCACAGGAAGCGCAGCAACTGGGGTTTGTTAATCGTGTCTTTGACGACCAAGCCAGCATGCTTGAAGAAGTCATGACCATTGCTAAGCAAATTGCGGCCAATTCGCCACTCGCCGTATCGGGTACCAAAACTATGATTAACTATGCGGTAGAGCACACCGTGGCAGAAAGTCTCAATTACATGGCGACATGGCAAGCGGGCATGTTTCAAATGGAAGACGTATTTAAGGCCATGGAAGCACAAAAGACAAAAGTGTTACCCGATTACCCACCGCTACATGGCGCGGTAAAAAAAATGAATTCATAACAATAAATATTAACGTTGTCGCGTTAAAGCGACATCACATTTAAAAATACAACGTTATAAAATTATCAGGTATTTCTCATGAACCAGACCGTTACTGACCACTCTGTTTATCCGCATTTATTTCGTCCACTCGATCTAGGTTTTACGACGCTTAAAAATCGCGTGTTAATGGGCTCTATGCACACAGGCTTAGAAGAATTGCCAGACGGCCATAAGCGAATGGCGGCATTCTATGGTGAACGTGCCAGAGGTGGTGTTGGCCTTATCGTTACCGGTGGTATCGGCCCCAATGAAGAGGGCGCTACGCACCCTTCTACATTTCGATTAGATACTGACGAAGCAGTAAAAAATCACAAAGAAGTGACCGATGCCGTGCATATTGCTGGCGGCAAAATTTGCATGCAAATACTGCATACCGGTCGTTATGCGTACAGCCCAAAACTGGTTGCACCATCTGCAGTACAGGCGCCGATAAACCCATTTAAGCCTAAAGCACTTGAAGCAGACGAGATTGAAAAGCAAATTAAAGATTTCATTACTGCAGCGACTCAAGCGCAGCGCGCGGGTTACGACGGCGTTGAGATCATGGGCTCAGAAGGGTACTTCCTAAACCAGTTTATTGCTAAGCGCACCAACCACCGTGATGATGAATGGGGTGGTGAATATGAAAACCGTATTCGACTGCCTATCGAAGTGGTTCGCCGTGTACGCGAAGCGGTAGGTAAAAACTTTATCATTATTTATCGCCTATCAATGCTGGACTTGGTAGAAGGGGGCTCGACGTATGAAGAAGTGGTTCAGTTAGGTAAAGAGATTGAGCAAGCGGGTGCAACTATTATCAACACGGGTATTGGCTGGCATGAAGCGCGAATTCCTACTATTGCGACCAAGGTACCTCGTGCGGCCTTTACATGGGTAACGGCGAAATTTAGAGAAGCACTGTCTATCCCCGTAATTACGTCTAATCGTATTAACACGCCGGAGGTGGCTGAAGAAGTACTTGCCCGCGGCGATGCAGATATGGTTTCAATGGCGCGCCCTTTCTTAGCCGACCCAGAGTTTGTGCGCAAAGCGCAGCAAAATAAAGCAGATGAAATTAACACGTGTATCGGCTGTAACCAAGCCTGCTTAGATCACGTATTTAACGGCAAAATGACAAGCTGTTTGGTTAATCCTCGCGCCTGTCATGAGTTAGAAATTAACATTAAGCCTGCTGAAACGAAAAAGCGTGTCGCGGTTGTCGGTGCTGGACCTGCGGGGCTAGCGGCAGCAGTGACTTCAGCCCAGCGAGGCCATGACGTTGTTGTTTATGATGCAGCCAGTGAAATTGGTGGCCAATTTAATGTGGCTAAACAAATTCCAGGTAAAGAAGAGTTTTATGAGACGCTGCGTTATTTTGCCCGTCAGATAGAGCTTCACAAAAATATTACGCTTAAGCTCAATACCTATGTCGATGCCGCTGCGCTAAATGATGAAGGGTTTGACGAGGTGATGGTTGCAACAGGCATTAAACCACGTACGCCTGCTATCGAAGGTATCGAGCACGAAAAAGTACTGACTTACCTTGATGTATTAAAAGACAAAAAGCCGGTAGGCAACAAGGTAGCTATTATTGGCGCTGGTGGCATAGGGTTTGATACCGCTGAGTATTTATCTCACGGAAAAGAAACGCCAAGCCAAGATATTCCTGCGTTTATGAAAGAGTGGGGTATTGATATGACATTCTCTGCTCGTGCGGGAATTGAAGGTGTTAAACCTCAGCCAGAACCATCGCCACGAGAGATTTTCTTATTACAGCGTAAATCATCAAAAGTAGGCGCTGGGCTTGGTAAGACAACCGGATGGGCGCATCGCGCAGGATTATTGGCGAAAGGCGTTACTATGATCCCAGGTGTGTCGTACGACAAGATTGATGATGAAGGCTTACATATTACGGTAGATGGCAATAGCCAAGTATTACCCGTAGACAACATCATCATTTGTGCGGGTCAAGAACCAATGCGAGACATTGTTGAAGGCCTTAACATGCCATACCACTTGATAGGTGGGGCTGACGAAGCACTAGAGCTTGATGCTAAGCGCGCTATCGATCAAGGCACGCGAGTGTGCGCAGCGGTTTAATTGCCTAGTGCAAACGTGCGGTTAGAAATATAAGCGCCTTATCAATAGGTGCTTCAGCTTCATTGTAAACCCCTCTTTTTCGGAGGGGGTTATTTTATCTAGCAGCCGAAGGCTACTATTTTCTATGAAAATAACGAAACCAGACTTGTTTCAGTCTGTGATGGCAGCTTAGACCTGCTATTATCGTTTATTTTTGAGATAAACATGTCATACAGCAACACCCAAGACTTAGTTCAAGCAGTTACTAATTCCCCAGATACTATCGAATTTAACGATGTTGTTGCGCTTATCGATAGCGCATTTACTTTCACGCCCACTACTTTCACAAATGGTGATGTGTCAAACGAAGCAAACCAGAACAACGGCTCTTGCAAACTGCTCGCACTGGGTCAGCATTTAAACCTAAACCAAGCGCAAACGCTGGCCTTATTTGGACGTTTTTATCGATAAGATGTACTCAGTAACCCTAACGGCGACGACCATGCTAATATCCGCAACTTTATGAAAACGGGTCATGAAGGGGGGGCTTTTGAGACGTTTCCCTTAAAGGATGAGTAGTTATGACTACAACGCTTCACACACCAAAACAATAGACGCTTAAAAAGAATCACGTCAAACACCGCATATATTTCTTTGTGATTTGTTAAAAAAAGAAAACCATATCAGTGCAAATGTAAATTTGATGTATACATATGATGTTTGTTTATGTAGTATCAATTCGGTGTTTTTGAACTTGATAAATTGATGTACGTCGGCGCGCAGCATTTTGCAAATGAGGCTTAGCCAACGTGCTGTTAACCTGGGACTACATTATGAAACGTCAGTTTAAGGTTGCCGCTCTGGCTCCACTTATAATGATTGGTGCCGCGTGCACGCAGATAGAAATTACAGAAAGCAGTACTTCTTCAGTAAATCTAAGTCAGCAAGAGGGGGCAAAAAGCTCACTTGAAGCGACAGCTCGCGGCAAAATTAACGTACTTCAAACAATGATGGACGAAGCAAAGTCAAAAGGCATAGATGTAACGCGGGAAGAAGCCGTTGTTTGGTTTTCTAATGAGTTCCTAAAATTTGCAAATTGGGACGAAGCAAATCCTGAGGCTATAGAAGCTGCTTTTGGTTATGAACGACATTTTGCTCCTAATAAAGCACAGCTAGCAGCAGAACTTCCAGATTTCGAGCGCAGAAAGGTGATAGATATTCTTGACGCTGGCATAGAAGAATTAGGCAAAGAGCTTCGTGGCGAAATAAAACGTCGCCCAGTTGTTAAAGTTGACTGGCAAAACACTAAAGCTACTGAAGATATGTTTGTGAGCAACGGCAAGCCTATATTCTTATACGACTACTTTTCTAAGTCTGTAGGTCAGCCTTTGGGGCAGCCTGATATCTATAACGACTATTTAGGTGCACTTTATCACGGTGGCGAAAATCTTTATCCCGTTGATCATGACCGCGCTATCAACTCTTTTTTAGTTAAGGAAGACGGTACGTTTGATGAAGCTTTGCTAAAGGAACTTACAGACATTCCCGATGACAATATTGGCTACTTAGTTGCATGGCTGATGGGCATTCCTGAGTGGGTAGAAGCAAAAGAACCAGAAATTAGAAAAGGGCGATCGCTTTTTCAGGGGTTTGATTTGGATAACCCACTTGCCCGGGAAGTATGGAGCAAGATTCTTCGTAAAGCCTCCGAAGTGACCAAAGACAAAAAAGTCATTGAGCTAGGTTTTGTGCTTGCCAATGAGCCTCATTGGTATTCAGAAGCAGGCCACTGGACAGGTAACTACAAGGAAATGCAAGGAATCTCATCATACACGTTAGCTGAATTCCAAAAATGGCTCAATAAAAAATATAAAGGCAACGTAGCACAGCTCAACGATAACTGGGGAACTGAGTTTGCTAGCATCGACGATGTTGAGATAGAAATCCCTATCAATGCAGAGTTACGCGGAAAACCAATTTGGTTTGATTGGAATCGCTACAATATGCATCGAGCAACATCTTGGTTCACATTTATGCAAAATGAACTACATGCAGTAAACCCTGATGCAAACACCCACATAAAAATTTTTCCGCGTACGTTTTACGAAGATTCTCGCTCGCACGGTATAGACTTAGAAGCCTTAACCGAACTTACTACTATGATTGGGCATGATGCTAAAGCACTAGGGAGCCCAAGTATAAGACCACATATTTCCTCAGACTGGTGGGAAAAATACACTTATAAATGGGATGGTATGAGTATGATCCACGACTTTACAGAGTCGGTGTCGCCAAACAAAATCAACGTAAATTCAGAATCTCATTTCTTGTCGTCTGGTCAGTGGAAGGTAATGGACCCACGTGAAAGTTACGTGAGAAACGTATATTGGTTAGCCACGCTACAAGGGATGGATGCGAACATGGGCTGGTTTTGGATGCGCGATCCAGATGGTTCCCCCGAAGATCGTTTAGAAGGTGAACTTAACTTTTTCGACCCTGGTTTAGCGGGCGCGTTCGCAGGTTCAATTAATATGCAGCCTCACGTTTCTAACGAAGTAACGCAGGTCATGTTCGACTTAAATACCTACTCTGAAGAAATTATGGCGCTTAGAAAGCAGAATAGGCCGATACGTCTGTTCTACTCAGAAACGTCTGCTATCAACGTTAGTGACTACATGAGTACGCAAAGTAGGCTCTATAAGTCTATGTTTTTTGAGGGCTTCCCGCTTGGCTATGCCACTCAAAACATAATTGCAAAGCAAGATAACTCTGCGTGGGATACTATAGTGGTATACAAAACGCCAAACGTTACCGATGACGAGTTTGACGCGTTACAAGGATACTTAAATGCGGGGGGCTCTGTGGTAATAGATAGGCAGTCTCTTCGTTTTAATGAGTACGGGCAGCTTCGAAAAAACACCTTGAAGGCACATAAAGGTAGGCTAATAATACTTGATAAAGACGCTGACATAGAAAAGCTTCGTCAAACTGCATTAGCTGAAATAAAACTGAATAGTGAAAGAGATATTAAGTTTAAAATTGATAGCCCAGTTGAGCATAAGACTACAATCACGAGGGTGGTGAAAACAGACGACAATAAATACCTCGTAAATTTATTAAGCGTGGGTCATGAAGCTGTTCAAATTGGCCTTTCACATGAAAGTGGGAACAAGCTAAAGGTAACAGATTTGATAACAAGTAAAAGTATGAACAGCGTTTTTGAGCTAGGCTCGGAAGAAGTGTTATTACTTGAAGTTGAAGTAAAATAACCGCCTAGCTGTACTAACTCAACCTAGCGCCATATAAAGAAGCTGGTCAATTGACCGGCTTCTTTATTTAGTTCACCAACACCTCCTCAAATTTTTACATAAATATAAATTTACATCTTGTTAAAATAAACATCATATGTTTATATACATCCAACTTGATTTGTTAACGCAGTGTTGGAGATAGGTATGAAAGGTGTTTCTATAAAAGATGCGCTTTTATTTGCGGGATTTTCTCTGAGCCTAGTTGCTCAGTCAGTTAGTGCACAAGAAACGGTGCAGTCTGAAAAAGAAGAGAAAGATGTTGAGGTGATTTTGGTATCGGCACAGAAGCGTGAGCAAGCGCTTAAAGAAGTTCCTGTATCAATTGAAGTTATTCAAGGAGACCTGTTAGAGCGTTATAACGTTCAAGATGGTTTTGATCTTATCAAATACCTCCCTGGTTTCGGCATCGATGATAGCACTGAAATTCGTACTACAACATTGAAAACCCGTGGTATAGGCACTTTCACCAACTCTATCGGCCTGCAGTCTTCTAACCTTGTTGTTATTGATGGGGAAGTGTTACCTCGCCAATCAATGTTAAACCTTAGCGTTTCTGACCTACAGCGTGTAGAGGCTTTGCGTGGCCCGCAAGGCACGCTTTTTGGCCAGAATACCTCTACAGGCCTTTTGCACTATGTAACTAAAAAGCCTAACCTTGCAGAATTTGGGGGGAAGGCAAGGTTAGAAATAACCCAAGACAATGGAGTAGAAGTTAGCGGGCACGTTAACGCACCGATAAACGACAATTGGGCAATGCGTGTAAATGCGCAATATGAAACCATCGACGGATGGATTGAAAATACGATGCCTGGCGCCGAAGATTACGATATCGGTGAAGTCGATGCTTATGGGCTTAGAGGCCAGCTTTTGTATGACAACGGTTTAGATCTAGAAGTCTTGTTGAGAACAGAATATTCAGAACGAGAGACTAACTGCTGTGCCTTTACTCGAATTGGAGGAATAAATCCTGACTTCGGTCCACGGCCAATTATCAATGTTCGCGATGATGGTACTATTGAAGGAACCACTTACAACCGCGTGAATCCAGAGTCTTTTTTTGAAGAGGCTGGGAACCCCGTGACAGCGCGTAATCCTGAAGCCAACTATGGAGAGACTACTAATGCTGGCGCTTCTATAGAGGTTAATTATGATATAAGTGAAGACAAGACACTTTCTTATATAGGCTCATATCGCGACTTCGAGCTTTTCAATAGCTCTGGCTTCTTCACTGTTAACTTTCCTGTGGAGCGTTCTGCGTTTGGTGGAAATGAATCCGTTGAAGTCATTCAACAAGAAATTCGCCTGAGTTCGTTCGGTAACGAAAAGCTCGACTGGATAGTTGGTCTTTTCTTTCATGATACAAAGGGCCAGCGTTCTGAAACCCGAGACGGTTGTATCGCAGGTCGTCGAGGGTTAATCGAAAATGGTGTACTTGCAGGTTGCTACTCAGGTCCGTCAACCAATGCGTTTTTAGCTAATTATGCTGAAACAGGCATAGATGACCGATCATTATTGGAGCCTAGTCGATTGCTAAATGGTGGTGACTTCACGACTCAATTCACCAACTACGCTATTTTTGGTCAGCTAGAATATCAAATAACAGATGAATTGGACGCTACTTTCGGTTTTAGAGCTCTGAAAGAAGAAGGTGAAGCTAGCTTCTCTCGAACTGACCTAAGGACTCCCCAAGATGGTGTTGGTCTCGATACCTATGAAGAAGTTTTTGTTCGTGCACTACAAGATGAAAGCTTGTTTATAAACCGTACAGAGCCGACTAAGTTTTCCGACTCTGACACCCATGTTATATATAAAGCGGTATTGGGGTATGATTTTTCCGATGATTTCCGTGGTTATGTAAATTATTCAACAGGTTATAAAGGTTCATCGTATTTCGTTACCAGTAATACTAACCCAGACGATGTAGATAATTTCCCTACTAAGCCTGAGCAGTCTACCAACTTCGAAATTGGCGTAAGATCAAGTTTCTTGGACAATCGTTTGTTGTTCAACTTAACCTATTTCGATATGCGTGTTGAGGACTATCAAGTTCGTGCCGTAAGGATTCTCGACGAAGACGAAGGCAATACTTTTGCAGGCTATGTAAATGCAGAAGAGGCTCGATCTCATGGTTTTGAGGCAGATATGATTTTGGATATCACCGAGTCGCTTCGCTTTATTACTAGCTACGCTAATTACGAAGCGGTTTATGAAGATTTTTCCAATGCGCCGGTAAATTGTCCTCGTAGCGGGACCGATCGCTCCGGTGGTAATTTAGCCGACCGTTGTTCTGAGGTAGCAGGTGCTCCGCGCTTAGATTTGAGTGGCTTACCGTTCCCGAACAACGCCGAAGAGCAATTTTTAGGTACGCTTGAGCAAAAATACGAGCTAGGTAGTTGGGATGGAAATGTTCGTATTGTTTATCGGTATGAAGGTGAAGCAACGCAGACAGTCAACGAACTTGCTTTTGATCAACGCTCAAATCCATCGTACGGCATATGGGATGCGTTTGTTGGTATTGGAAAAGATAATTTACGGTTCAACGTTTTCGTGAGAAACGTACTTGATAAAGAATACACAACCCGCAGAAACACAAACACTGAAGGCTTTGGTAGCGGGTTCTATCCTCGTGATTACTCTCGCTTTATCGGTGGAAGCGTGACCTATACTTTCTAGTAGATAAAAAACAACGAAAAAAGCCTGATTCATCAGGCTTTTTCGCTCTATAAGAGATTACTTTTTAAAGATGTTAGGTGAGAGTGGTCAACTGGACTGTCGTTTTACTAGCGTTGGCCGAAAATCACGAGTACGTATTTTCCCTTTTCCTATTCGATACACTACTTCGTTCAACATTTGGTTGAATGGGTATTGAACTGTGGTTAACTTCGGGTAGCTCAAAGTAGATATCATATGGTTGCCGAAACCTATTACTGATATCTCGTGAGGAATCCTGAGTCCCATCGTTTTGAGGGCGTTAATTACACCATAGGCCGCAAAGTCGTTCTCAGTGATAATGAAGTCGGCCCTTTTGAATAAAGCATCATTTTCAGTAACTAAGTCGAAAGCACTATCTATGTCAGACTTTGTTAAAGACAAGGTTTCAACTTCCAATGGTCCTTTGTGACTACTAAGAGTTCCGATAATCCCAGAAAAGCGCTGGGCACTGGCATGATTGAACAGTACTGAATAGACAACTATTCCAAATCGCCCACCATTTCTAAGGGCTTCTTCAGCTTGTAGTATACCTGCGTCTAAATGATTAAAGTTAACACTCTGAAAGGACGAAGAGGCCAATTGACGGTCAATACAATAAAGATAGGGTAGCTTTTTCACCCAGTAATTGAGCTTTTGCGCAGAACTTCTAGAATGGCAAAGCACAATCCCAGGGCATCCGAGAGCGTCTAATTCTTCAATTCGCGCTTTTTCTTCATCTTCCGAATGTGCCGTTTGTGCTAAGTAGGGTGGGAGTGGGGGGCCATTATTGGCTTGACTTAAACCATTGAACTCATGACAGTCAAACGAGAAATGCGGATAAATAACACCTATTGATGAAGCACGACTTTTCACCAAATCTCTGGCATACGCATTCGGTTTAAAGTTCAAACTGTCTATTAGTTGTTGGATTTTAGTCTTGGTCGAGCTTTTTACTTTTCCATTTTCATTGATAACCCGAGAAACTGTTGCAATCGAAACGTTTGCTAGTTTCGCTATGTCTTTAATAGTTACGGGGTGGGTAATCATATACATCTACCTTTCAAAAGCACTGATCATTAAAACATAATACAAAACGGTATATCCACTTAGTTAACATGCACTGAAGTCGCTAAAAGAAGCGCTAGCACTTCTTTGTTTACATTAATTTAACAACCAGATTCATATAGAAGCAAACATATTATGTTATAGAATATATTATGTATTGGAGCAAGATCTTTAAAGCCCCTATACCGAAATTGCTTGAGGACTTTTTCTTTCATAGACGCGAATTAGCCTGTGGCGTCGTAGCAATAAGCATTAACCGTTGCGTCACGTAGCATTATGAAAAACGAAACGTTAACAAAACGTTTATATTCAGGTTGCAGAAACCCTGGTTTAAACATACTATGTTTATATTGGTAGTATATTTTGAATGAGGAAGTTGTGAGGTTACCCATTAGATTTAGCTCATCGAGCGTGAATGTTTCTTTTTTCGCCCTTGTTGCCGCATTTGGTGGCTTCGTATTTGGGCTTGATGCAGCAAATATATCAGGCGCACTCAGGTTTGTAAGCGCAGAGTTTGAATTAGATTCAATGCAACAAGGTACGCTTGTAGGCTGTGCACTGCTTGGTGTTATTCTCGCTCTTTTCTTTACAGGCACACTGTGTGAAAAGTTCGGGAGAGCAAGAATATTGCTCGCTATCGGTTTTACCTACTCGCTGTCTTCTCTGTTGTCTGCATTCGCGGTGAGTTATGAAATGCT
The DNA here is from genome assembly GCF_016756315.1 of Alteromonas sp. KC3. Lineage (NCBI taxonomy): Bacteria > Pseudomonadati > Pseudomonadota > Gammaproteobacteria > Alteromonadales > Alteromonadaceae > Alteromonas > Alteromonas sp. KC3. The sequence goes on along the minus strand of NZ_AP024235.1, from coordinate 2,879,021 downwards.
TCTTGTGGGCCGTTTTATAGGCGGAGTGGCGTTCGCATCAATCACGGTTTCTGCCATGTATATTGGAGAAATTGCTCCTGCGCACCAACGAGGCAAATTCGTTTCAATTAATCAGTTTATGATTGGACTCGGTCTGCTATGTGCCTTTGTAGTTAACTACATTCTTGTTAAATCACTTCCTACATCTACTTGGTTAACTAACGAAAATATTTGGCGCGTTATGTTGGGCGCTGAGCTGATTGCCAACGCGATTTGGATTGCCCTAATTTGGTGTATTCCTGAGTCGCCTCGATGGCTAGCTAAAAAGGGAAAAGACAACGAAGCATTGTTTGTTTTCGAAGTTATTGCCTCTGGTGAAAAGGCGACAGCGTTATTAAAAGATGTAAAGCGTTCACTTACTAGCAATAGTGAACTAGACACCCTTTCTCAACTTAAAGCGCTCTTTAGTCCTGGGCTTCGTTTTGTCGTATTTATCGCAGTTGCGTACGCATTCGTTCAAGGGGCGACTGGCATGAACGCAGTACTGTTCTTCGCGCCAATGGTGTTTGAACAAATTGGTATGAGTGTCGAAGATACTTTCATGCAAACTATTTCTACAGGTGTAGTAGGGCTTGCTGCAACGCTTGTTGCTATTGGGTTTGTTGAAAAGCTTGGTAGAAGGACACTTACCATAGCGGGTCTTTTACTCGTAGTTGTTGCTCACGGTTCAACGTTCTTAGGGTTTAAACAAGCAAGCTATGAATTTAGCGAGACTGCTATGGCTGAGCTTACGTCACATTTTGAGCAAAATGCTTTACCCGTAATGTCGCTATTGCCGTTTACCGGAGAAAGTTTCGATAGCGATGTGGAATTGAAAACTGAACTAACCAAACACTTTGATAAAAAGACACTGCCGTTGGTAAGTGGCACTATTATCGAAAAAACAATTATCGGTGTTAATGCACCACTCGTCTTATTCGGTATTTTTGCATTCCTTGCTGCATTTAATTTATCAATAGGACCCATTATGTGGGTGATATTCTCAGAGATTTTTCCTAATAAGGTACGTAGTGTGGCGCTACCTTTCGCTGCACTTGTTCAAACTATTTCATCGTGGTCAATTCAACAGTTTTTCCCTTGGCAACTAGATAACATGGGCGTAGCAAACATCTTTTTACTGTATGCCGGTATTGGTTTATTTGGCCTAGTGGTTATGTACCTTTATCTACCTGAGACAAAGGGGAAAACGATAGAAGCGCTAGAACTCGAGCTAACAAATCAAAATGTGTTAGGGGCTAAGTGATTTAGATGAACAACAACAGCATAGCCACGTTTGTCGTCGACTGGGGCACAAGTAACTTCCGGCTTTTTGGATTAGATAGTAATGGGGCATTAATTGACACCATAGAGGCGCCTTTGGGCCTTCTACAAATAAAAGAGGGTAAGTTCGCTGAAGCATTAGAGCCGAAATTAAAAGCAATGACATCAAGCTACCATCATATCCCAGTACTAATGGCCGGGATGGTTGGCTCTGCGTCGGGATGGAAAGAAGTGCCTTATGTTGCAGCACCAGCATCAGTATCTGATGTTGCGCATAATGCGGTTCGTTTTGAGCTACCCTGGGGGGCGCTAGCTAGAATTTTACCTGGAGTGAGCTATAGGTCAGCTGAACTCTATTGCGACGTTATGCGTGGTGAGGAAGTCCAGGTGTTTGGTTTACCACTGCTTACCGATTCAAACAATATGCGCGTTGTACTGCCGGGTACTCACAGTAAGCATGTCGATATTAAAAGCGGTGCTATCTCAAGCTTTTCTACATATTTCACAGGTGAGCTTTACGCTTTACTAAGTCACTATTCATCAGTAAAGCCGCCATTACCAGCACAGGAAGTTATTAATGAAGGTGCATTTATAAAGGGGGTGAAAAGGACTGCTGAGGGGGCTTTGCTCAATGACATCTTTTCTGCCCGAGCGCTTAGGCTATTTGGAGAATTAGCCGATCACGAAGTGGCTGATTACCTGTCTGGAATTTTGATTGGTAATGAACTTCACAGCTCGACACAAAGAAATATCTACTTGGTCGGCGGCAAAGCATTGTGTGCACGGTATGAGTTGGCTGCTAGAGAGTTGCAAATAGAAACATACACGTTTTCTGGGAACAACTGCTTCCTTAATGGCATAGCAAGAATTATCAAGGAGATTGAGAATGAACAGTGAAAAGGCCGCTGAAGTACCTCTTATTGCCATTTTGCGGGGCGTAACACCTCAGAAAATTTTGGATGTCGCAAACGTACTCGTGACGACAGGATTTACCAAAATAGAAGTTCCCTTGAACAGCCCTAATGCGCTTGAAAGTATACGTTTACTTATTAATGAGTACGGTACTAAAAACTTCGAATTAGGTGCAGGAACGGTAACGAGATTGGATTTGGTTGAACAAGTGTTAGATACCGGTGCAAATCTTGTAGTAACACCGAATTGCAATGTAGAAGTCATTAAAACAGCTGTTGATGCTGGGTGTGTTACCTATCCTGGTGTTATAACCCCTACCGAAGCATTTAACGCTGTGCATGCAGGGGCAACCAATTTGAAATTATTTCCAATCTCCATGGTAGGCTTGGGGGGGATGAGCGCGATAAAAAGCGTTTTGCCGCCAAATATATCGTTGTTTCCCGTTGGCGGTATTGACGCAACTTCTGAGTCCATGTCTCCTTATTTGAGCTGCGGAGCTAAAGGTTTTGGTTTAGGTTCACAGCTTTATAAGCCGTCTATGGCTTTAGAGGAAGTTAGACAGAAAGCGAAAATGTTCGTGAAAACATATAAAGCACTGTCAAGCGAACAAGGCGCTTAAATCTCTGCTTAATTGCATTTCCTTACGCTAGGACATTTTTTCGGTAGTGAGTTACGATAATACACTTGGTCTTTGCAGTAGTTTAATATAATGTTGAGGAGATATACGCATATCGTAGTGGTCTAGAGAATTTGCCTTGCGGTGGATGCTAAAGGTTAACCTAAGAGTTCATTGGCTACAACAATAAGCTGGCGTAAATACAACTGATGGCTCAAAGACCCTAGCGCAATGGCGTGACTCAACTAAAGGTGTTATGATTTAGATTGTCATATGTTTAATGTAATCGGGTTCGATTAAATGAATGAATTAGTTTATTACGACTTAAAACGCGCTGCTAAAATGACGCCAAGCCTGTCTGTGCAAGTGGCGAAAGAAATTGGCCGTCGTATCGTTGCTGGTTCTCTAGAGCCAGGTACTTTGTTAGAAGAGGAAAACTCGCTTGCAGAGCGTTATCAGGTTAGCCGCGTAGTTATTCGCGATGCGGTAAAGATTCTGGTTGGCAAAGGGCTTTTGGATGTCAGACGTGGGATTGGCACTAAAGTTCGCCCGCGTAGCGAGTGGATATTGTTAGATGATGACGTGCTTGCTTGGCATATCACAGCGCCACCTAATGAACACTTCATTAGTCAGTTAATGGATGTAAGGCTAGCATTTGAGCCTAAAGCCGCGCGTTGGGCTGCTGAACGTGCTGACCCTGAAGCACTTAAAGAAATTGAAGATGCTGTTATTCGGATGGAGCAAGAGTCAGGTTCTTTAGAAAAGTTCATTGTTGCTGATGCTTTATTTCACCAAGCGGTATTACGTGCTGCACACAATGAGTTTTTGACCGCTATGGAGGGTATGATTTACTCGGCCCTGCTAGTAAGTGTTCGCATTACTAACCAAGATCCTCGTAAAAACAGCGACTCAGTTAAATTTCATAGAGATGTTTATGAAATGATTGCAAGCGGGGACGGAGAGGGTGCAGAGGCCCTTACAGAGAAACTTCTCAAAGATGCTATTAGAAGGTTGAAAGAGGCTTTCGGCGATAGCTTCAGAGAAGAATAAGGAAATTAAAATTGATAAAACCAGTGCCTATTTTCTATAGCCACTGGTTTTCTGTTTTAAAGGGCTATAAAAGCCGTAGTTAACCTCATTAAATCTAGCCACACTCTCGCTTTCAAATATAATGCTCAAATAACATACTAAGTTATGCGCGCTATCTCATTCCAGCTTCACTTTAAGTAACTTTTCATTAACAAGCGCTCAAGTTTGCTTTACATTTAAACATAATATGTTTAAATTCGTTATACTATTTAGTGCGTTCATTCGAATTCGCGTAGATTAGGTAACTATTTTGGAATTAACTGTGTGATGTGATTCAAAGCAAAATGTCTGGTTAGTAGTGATAAATGCGCTTTAGAAAGCAAGCTAACACATAGCATTCTCCGGAGGTTGTCCAAGCGGATATGGGCAAATGCAATCAATTGATATCAGCATTCAAAGAGGTGAAGTAAATGCCACTATCAACACTCTTTAAAAAAACAATGTGTGTGGTCTTAGGCAGCATGCTTGGTTTTAGTGTGAGTCAAAGCGCAGTAGGCGCATCTTCAATGAAAACTATACCCGTTACAGAAGTAACCGGCACTGAGAAGCGTGCCAACGTGCTTGTCTTGATGTTCGATGATATGCGTTTCGATACGTTTTCTTACAGAGGAGGGCCGGTGGATACGCCTAATATTGACGCGCTGGCAGCTGAAAGTACCCGTTTCGATAATGCGATGTCGACTACGGGTCTTTGTTCACCTTCTCGTGCTGCGTTTTATACAGGGAAATGGGGACACAAAACTGGTCTTGATGACAACGTAGAGCTTTATCATACCCGTTTAGCAGAGTTAGATTTAAACGAAGGTGGGCTCATCAAAAAAGCATCTGAGGCAGGATATCTTGTCGGCCACGTAGGAAAGTGGCACCTCGGTGCACGAGGTACTGAGCTTCGCGGTGCTGAAATAGACTTGGCACACGGCCATGAACCAAGGGAACGTTTTACACGAGTTTTTACGCCTAGAGGAAAAGTTAAGCAAGTTGAGGGTTATTATGAAGGTAAACTCGATTCAAACGGCGAAAAACATGAGTATTACAGAACTCTTCTTGGTTCCTATGAGGATACTGAAGCCTATAAAAAAGTGGTAGCAGGTAAGAAAATGCTTTCGCAAATGGCAAATGATGAACGTCCGTTTTTCGGTGTTATCAGTTTCAATCAACCTCATCCTGCCTATCGCGTACCTGAACCTTACGCCAGTATGTTTAACCCATCAGAACTCGAGCTTCCAAGTAATCATCTCGTCAAACGCATTAACAAGCCTATGGCGCAAGGTGCAGTCTGGTGGCCTTGGCATGATGTGGGTCATATGAGTGATATGGACTGGCGAAAAGCACGCGCGCATTATTACGGTGCTATCGCCATGGTGGATCGGATTATTGGTGAGTTAATTCAACAGGCGAAAGAAGAAGGCATTTACGATGACCTACACATTGTATTGTTGGGCGATCAAGGTTCTATGCTTGGTGAGCATACGCTTTATGACAAAGGGCCCTATGCTTATGACGAGCTCATGCGAATGCCGCTTCTCATTAAGGACCCTGATATTGCACCTAGGGTGGTTAAGCGCCAAGTATCGCTGATAGATGTAACGCCAACCTTAACTGAAATGATGCATTTGGAAACAGAAGAAGACTACGATGGTCATAGCTTAATTCCGCTCATGTTAGAAGGTGATAAAGCGGAAGAAGGGCAGGCTGATACAGCACTTTACGCCTATGAGTGGTACAACGGGTCATGGTTCGGTATACGTGCAATTCGCACACCCGAATACAAATTTGTATGGAACCCTGGTGAAAATCTAGATGAACTTTACGACCTTAAAAAAGACCCTGGTGAGGTCGCCAACCTTATCAACGATCAGCGTTATGCGAACGTGCGCTCAGATATGGTTAAGCTACTGATTTCGGAACTAAAGCGCACTGAAGACCCAGCATTAACAAAATTAGAATATCACGCTAATCACTATTTAAAGGACGCCAGATATGAAAAAACAAGTCACTAAGCTTTTAGCGGCACTGAGCTTCTTATCCGCGCTGCCTGCTGTAGCGATAGAAGCAGAAAGGCCAAATATTTTGGTTATTATAACCGACGACCAAGGTTACGCTGATGTTGGTTATCACGGCTTCGACAATGACGTTAAAACCCCCAGTTTGGATACCCTTGCCAACGAAGGAGTGCGGTTCAGTTCAGGTTATGTAGCACACCCATTTTGTGGACCAAGTAGAACTGCGCTTATGACAGGGCGCTACCCTCATAAAATTGGTGCTGATTTCAATCTTCCGGTCGATGGTTCGAGTACGGGAATTGATACTAATGAAATATTTATTAGTAAAGCATTGCAGCAGGTTGGTTATCATACAGGCGCCATTGGTAAGTGGCATCTAGGTGAGGAAGCACCTTATCAGCCAAATAGTAGAGGCTTCGACGAGTTTTATGGTTTTTTAGGTGGTGGTCATAAGTTCTTCCCAGATCAATATCGTGCTCAATATGAAAAGGCCAAAGCATCGGGTGTTAAACGTTTTAACGATTACATTACGCCACTAATGCGTAACACAAAAGAAGTGCGAGAAACCGAATACTTGACCGATGCATTTACTCGAGAAGCAGTTGATTTTATTGATAGGTCGGGACAGAACAAGCAGCAGCCTTTCTTTTTGTATTTAGCGTACAACGCGCCGCACGTACCGTTAGAAGCGAAAGAAGAAGACCTCGCTCTCTTTTCGCATATTAAAGATAAAAAGCGTCGTACGTATCTGGCCATGGTTTACGCCGTAGACCGCGGGATTGCGGAAATAGTGGAAACACTTAAAAAGACAAAACAATATGACAATACGCTGATCGTCTTTGTCAGTGACAACGGTGGTAAGCGCAAATGGGGAGGGGTCAATCTACCCTTGCAAGAAGGAAAAGGTAGTGCAAGAGAAGGCGGGCATCGCGTACCTATGTTTTTTCACTGGCCAAAAGGTTTGAAAGGCGGTAAACAGTACGATGCACCAGTTTCAACGTTAGATTACTACCCAACATTTCTGGCGCTTGCTCAAAGTGAGGCTCCAAGAAGTAAAAAGCTCGATGGTAAAAACATTCTTCCCCACATTATTGATAACACAAGTGCTCGCGAAGGGGAGAGTTTGTTTATAATGCGACACCGTAAAGGTGCGCACGATGTTTCTGTTCGTCGTGATGACTTCAAAGCGGTTCGCACTACCTCAACGGGAGGTTGGAAACTGTTTGATGTTGCTAAAGATATTGGCGAAACCAATGACTTAAGTGCGCAATACCCGCAGCTTTTAGCTGATATGGTTAAAGATGCTGGTCATTGGGCATGGTCGAACAAACCTCCCCAATGGTTCCATATTCATAAGGAAGGAGACGAGTGGCGCAGTGAAGATATGCCGCGTTACGGTGAAACCTTTGAGTTAGATTAACGTTTTTAATGTTTGCCCAACCAAAAAACAGACGTCTAGATACGTCTGTTTTTTGGTGCACTCGATTTGCAAAACGTTTACAACATTTATTTTATTGCGAGTGATTCGTATATGAATCTAGCGACAAAGTTACTGGCCCGGCTTTTCGTTTGAATTATTTGGTAGCCAAAATGAAAAGTTAATTTCTACTAGCTTCAGCTGAAACTACTTTGGGAACGCAAGTGAGAGAAGAGGTTCTAGAACGGCTAATGCAACAAGCATAGAGTCGAGTGCCTCTGAAAAAGTTGAGCTATAAGGACAAGTATATTGCATAGCAATAAATACGTTTTTGAAAACTACAGAAGATTAGTTATTGGTAAGTAAAAAAGCCTGCGAATCATACACATCGCAGACTTTATTTCCTATACAGTGCTTACTGCTGCCAAATAACCGGTAAGAACACGCTCATTTCAGCTTCACCGCGGTTACTCCACACAAAGTAGGGTACGAATTGTGTATGCATGCTTTCAAAATCTGGCTGCGTAACATCGCGATACATACCCTTACCTTTGTCTTTGCGCAAAAGTACCTCACCGTCGATGGTTGTGACACCACCTAAGAATGAAGGCTTCCTATTTACCGTTAAGTTGGATTCACTTGGTAAATACACATCAGTAATGCTCGCTGACTCAGGCAAATCAGGAGACTCAACGCAATAAACTATCGGGCCGCGCTTAACGGCTACCTGATTGCGTACTTCCTCAATACGCTCATGACCTTCAATTAATTTAATATGCATTGGCATATCTAGTTCAATCACATCACCGGCTTTCCATTGTCGAGTAATTGTCGCGAATTCACCTGGAACAAGCGCAATATCGAGGGTTTCACCGTTAATTTTCAACGTGTTTTCTTTCGACCACTCCGGAATGCGTAGCATGATGTCAAAAGCGTCTTCTTTGCACGCATCAATAGTGATTTTTACCAAGCCTTCCCAGGGATACTCAGTGCTTTGAGTAAGCTTAAGTTCTGTGCCGTCGAGTAGTGTAGTTTCTAATGTGTTACCGCCATATAGATTCACTGATATGCCGTTGTCTGAACGGTTGTAGGCCCATAATGAAGACTTTGCAACAGTTCTCACCAAGTTAGGAGGGCAGCAGAAGCAGAACAGATAGGGCTCGCGATCTGGCGATTCTGTATTCATATTTTCGTAGTCGCGGGCATCGTTAATTTTACGCAGAGGGTTAGCGTAGTAGTACTTGGTACCACATACACTAATACCAGACATCATAGAATTGTGCATAACTAACTCCATAATGTCAGCGTATTTTGACTCGCCGTGAATACCCAGCATTCTTTGGCTAAACATGGCGTTGCAGATGTTCGCACAGGTTTCGTTGTAAGCGGTTAAGTTAGGCATCATATATTCGTCAATGAAACCTTCTTCAATCATATCCCTACGCGGAGACGCACCGTAGTGGGTTTGCCCTACGGCGCCGGTGGCGTACATTTTCTTCTGCGTGACATTTACCCACAGACGATCTAAGGCATCAATAAGCGCTTTTTCACCTGTCTCTGCGTAAACATCGGCTGCACCAGCGTAGTAATAAAGCGCCAATACAGCATGACCAGCAGCTTCAGTTTCTTCGCGAAGTGGTACGCGCTCTTGCACCATATCGCCGATAGGATAGCCAATAGTTGTTGAGTCATGCACCATTTCTGCCTGGCCGCGATTGTTGATAAATTGCTCAGCAAGCTTAAGGTAATCTCCATTCCCTACAGTTCGATAAAGCTCAACAAGACCCATAATTTGGGTTTGATTAAAACCAAAACGACGTAACTCAGGTGGGTTAGGGCCGAACTTTGATACCAGCAAATTAGCATTTTTAAGGGCAATATCTAAAAAGTTAGTTTTACCCGTCATTCGATAATGAATACATGCAGCGGTATAAAGGTGACCACAGTTGTACATTTCGTGATACTTGCGGTTTGAAAAATGTTCAATGCCATGGATTTGAATATAGGCATGAAGGTAACCGTCATCTTCTTGTGCTTTAGCAATGGTGGCTATAATTTCGTCCATTTCTTGCAGAAGCTTTTGGTCATTGTTCAATCCATACATGTAGCAGGCTGCTTCCATCCATTTAAAGAAGTCAGCGTCATGCCAGTACTCACCATCGAACTCGCCATCAAAATCTCCCGTTACGATTTTGAAGTTATTTAGAGCATGGCCAATTTCACCGGTAAGTAGGCTTCCCATATACGGAATCATAGATTCTTCACAAAGCTTAGTTTTTTCGGCCCAAAAACCGTCCTTCCATTTACATTCGCCCATGGATATAGGTTTGAGCTTTACGTTAGGGCTTTTAGACGTATCAACTTCTGTCTTATTGCGCGTTAAATTCTCTGGCATGGAAAACCTCACTACCGATAACTAAATTCATCATAAAAAAACCAGCGCATTTAGCGCTATAAAACATGCGCTTACCAAGCACTGTTTACTCTATGTTTTACTTTTTTTGTTTCGTATCTTTTCGCTGTCTTGTCATTCTCTTTTTAGCTCTATGTACTTTCTAATTGTGAAAACAGAACATGGGAGAATTAAAGTAGTGGCTCAGATATAACAACCACAGCGTTACTGACAACACAGTTTTCAACTGAGATCAATGTAAACATATGATGTTTGAGCTTTCAAGAAATATTAACATATTCACTGTTATATTTTCAGGTCTGATAGGCGTAATCCCGGAGAAGATGCGCGGGTGGTTACATATCACAAATCCTATGTTCAACTATTTCTTGTTACAAATCTGTAAATGTAGTTGAAATGCAAACATCATATGTTTATATTTGTTAGATAATTTGGTGGCGACTCAGAGTATGCCACTATGGCTGTCGTGAAAATTGAGTCTTAAAATGAAAATTGAATGTATTAAAACCTACCATCTTCGGTGTCATCTCGAGCAGCCTTTCGGTTTTTCTCAATGGTTTTACAATCAACGAAATGTACTTGTCATAGAAATCATTACTGATGACGGTATCAGCGGTTGGGGAGAATGTTATGGCCCGGCGGATGTTATTCAGGCAGCAGTAGAGAAATTCTACGCGCCTCGCATTATTGGACGGGAAGCACTTTCAACAGACGCATTGTGGCATTATATGTGGCGCGCTTCTCTAGACTTCGCAAGAGCTGGCGTTATGACAGCAGCAATGTCAGGAATTGATATGGCGCTTTGGGATTTAAAAGGCAAAGCGTTAGGCCAGAGTGTAAGTACATTAATGGGCGGAAAATGCCGAGATAAAGTACCTTGCTATGCCACGGGCATGTATTACATCAATTTACCCGAAGATAAACTACTTCCTCATCTGCTCGAAGAGGCCCAAGGCTATGTAGATGAAGGTTATAAAGCATTAAAAATTAAAGTGGGAAAGAACCCTGACTTTGATATATCTTTTATTCGCGCACTTCGCAAGCGTTTTCCTGATACGATTTTAGCCGCGGATTCAAACCATGCATTTGATTTAAGCGAAGCTATTAAAGTGGGGCAGGTTCTAGATGAGTGCAATTATGCTTGGTTTGAAGAGCCTCTATCCCCCGAACATGCGGCTCAATTCAGACAGCTAAGCGATAAATGTGTAACGCCTATTGCTACTGGTGAATGCGAGCAAACCCGCTTCGGTTTTCAAAAGCTACTCAGCGCCGGTGGCGTACAGCTAGTGCAAGCCGACTTAGGTTATTGTGGTGGACCAAGTGAAGCGCTTAAAATCAGAACATTAGCGTCGTCGCAAGGGCTTAATATGATCCCTCATGTTTGGGGAACACAGCTTAATCTAGCTAGCGCTTGTCACTTCCTTGCTACTGCTTATCACGAGCCAGGTCGAGCTGAAGAGAAGCCACTTTTTTTAGAATACGATCGCACTGAAAATCCTTTACGCGACGATATATTTTCACAAAAAGTAATTGTGGAAAATGGCGACGCTTACGTGCCTTCTGGAAATGGTTTAGGTGTTGAAATCAATTTAGACGCAATGAAACCTTATGTGTTTTGCGAAACGGAGACAAAATGAACCATACATTTAAGATGCTAATTAATGGCGAGTTAACTGGCGCAGATAAAACTTTTCCGGTATTTAACCCCTCAACTGGAGACGTGATTACCGAAGTGCCGGATATTTCAGAAAATCAAGTAATTGAAGCGTTGGGCTTTGCTAATGACGGTTTTAAACAGTGGTCTTCTACGCCGCTGGCTAAGCGCGCTGAACTTATTCTAGACTATGCTACGCTTCTTGAAGAAAACGCGGAAGATATTATTGCAATACTTATTGAGGAAACGGGGAAGCCTCGAGACAATGCAGAGTATGATTTCGGTATGCTCACGAATTGTCTTCGCTTTTTTGTTGAGGAAGCTAAGCGTATTGAGCAGCCCGTTATTGTTGATCCTGACGAGCGTTTTCACCATTTCATTCAACGTCAGTCCTTAGGCGTAGTGGTGGGGTATCTAGCGTGGAATTTTCCACTTCTTAATTTAGGTTACAAGCTAGCTCCGTCTTTAGCCTCTGGCTGCAGCTGTATTATTAAACCTTCACAAGTGACACCACTTGCCACTCTTAAGTGCGCAGAACTTGCTCATCAAGTTGGTTTCCCAGCAGGTGTTATTAATATTATTACCAGCAATAACTATGATAATACTAATCCGCTGCTGACAAGCGACACAACCGCATTGTTCACTATGATCGGCTCTACCCGGGCTGGCGTTAATGCAATGAAGACAGCGTGCACCAGCGTTAAACATTTCTCGGTAGAACTTGGTGGCAATGCTCCTGTAGTGGTTTATGATGATGCAGACTTAGATAAAGCCGTGACTGATATCGTTAACCTTAAATACGGTAATTCTGGCCAAGTCTGTGTATCACCCAACCGTTGCTTTGTTCATGAATCACGAGTCGCCGAGTTTATTAACAAGGCAGTTGCCCATGCAAGTGGCATTCAGTTAGGTACAGGTGATGACGCAGAACGTCTCATGGGCCCGCTAAGTAGCGAAAAAGAACGTGGTCGTATCCTCAAATTAATTGAAGATGCGGTAAATGATGGCGCGGAAATTGTTTTAGGCGGTGGCGTTCCTAGTGACAGAACCTCAGGTTTTTACATGGAACCGACTATTCTTACTAACGTAAAAGAAAAAATGGAAGTAGCGCGTACTGAAGTTTTCGGTCCCGTACTGTCCATTATTCCGTTCTCCGAAACTGATGACATCATTGCTAAAGCCAATGATACTGAGTTTGGTCTAGCGGCGTACGTCTATACAACGAACTTAAGCAGAGCATTTAGCGCAGCTAAAGGCATTCAGGCTGGCAGTGTGTGCATTAACGAAGCGCACTATTCTGTGCAATTACCCCATGGTGGTCTTAAGCAAAGTGGCGTGGGTAAAGACTGTTCGAAATACAGTTTGCAAGAGTTTTACACGACCAAGCGCGTCTCTATACTTATGAGTTAACCCTTGCGTAGAGAGTAAAAACCTTAAGCACGGAATTGACATGAAAACCTCCTATTTAGGAGGTTTTTTGTTATGTAGATTACTTAGAAACGTTAGCGCTAGATATGCCATTTCCTTCAACGCATTGTCCGCTTTTCAGCCTCTATAACTGATAGCTAACCTTTCACGGATTAAAGTTAGTTATTTATTGGTCCAGGGGACAGGCGACTGCGTTGAACTTTATTTCAAAGTGCTAGGCTTAACAAGAAGGAAAAAGACTCAAGTCTTTAGGACAAGCCGTATTTCCTTTTTCTGTCTCATATAACTATTCTTCCCCCAAGTTTCAGATCTCAGCGAGCTGGTGGAGCAGAAGAAGGCACTGCACTAATGTTACTTTTGATAGATACAAAAACGCGGCCCTGTGGCCGCGTTAATATCAAACAAATGTTTTGGTTTTATTGAACCTCTACCGATGAGTATTCATCAATGAGTACTTTAGCGCCCACAGGGAACCCAAGAAATTCATAGAATACAAATACATCAGTTACCACAGTCCAGTTTTCAGGGACTGACCATTCCCGATTGCCAGTAGCATCGTCGATGAACTCAACAAGCTGCCACTCAGTTGTAGGTCGAAGTGTGGACGTGAATATTCCTGCTGCTTCCAGCCTTCTGTCAAAACCTGGTCCTGTGGGGCCGTCTTGGTAAGCAAAAGGAAGCACAACGTGTCGAAGCTGAACTTCTGTTTCTGGTATTTCCTGCAATTTAACCCACATGGCAAATTTATAGGTTTTACCCACACTCGCCCCACCAAGTCCATAGGTAGAGCTATGCCAGTTGCGCTGCTTATTAAAGACTTGCTGCAAAATACGAGTAAACCCGTTATTTACATTCGTCATGGTCACTTCCAGAGCCCTTCCTGACAAGGAGTCGTCCACAGTAGATACTATGCCATCAGGTTTCCAGGGCGCGCCTTCACCATCTAGATTAAAGTCGGTGTTGAACCCTGCTGGGTGTGCCGATGTTCCTGGGTCACACATCAAGTTCTTTTCGATAATAACAGTAGCGCTTTTACTCTCTACCTCATCGCTAGGGAAAGAACCGGTATCGCCAGATAAATAGGCAACGCTTGCCTCAAATTGTGAACCTTCATTGTTTATATCGCCCGTGCTAAAGCGACCAATCCCATCTTCACCGAAATGTATTGCTTCGGCTAGAGGAAAATCAATTTCGTTAGCTGAAGACCACTCATAGGTATATTCCCCAGTAAGCGCTTCGCCTGAAGCTGGCTGTGGCTCAACATATAAACCTGCAGAAACACAAGATGGGGTAGTCTTAAAGTCGGTTGTTAAACCATTTTCATCAATGTCTTTGTTCGATAGGTTTAATGTGAACTCAGAAAACACTTCCAAGGTTACGGTTGTCGACAGCTCTGGATTGCTTAAACTTGTTACGGTTACCGTAGTTTCCCCTATGGCTAGGGTGGTGATATTGCCGTTGTCATCTATCGTCGCAATATTATTATCCGCTACGCTATAGGATAAACGTTGGTCGCACGCCTTTTGGGGCAGTACGGTGGCAAATAACGTGCCTTCTTTACCAAGAGAAACTCTAATGGGTTCCGCTGTAACGCTTTCTACGTCATCAAAAATAGCGTTCACTGTTAGCTCAAGCGTTCGTCGAGGTAAAGCTTCCCCTGGCTGCAAGTTAAAACCATTATCTACGGCAAAATCGATGGTATAGGTGACCGACGGTGGGTTATCTAAAAGGCCGTCTGGTTCAGAGCCTGGTGTCGAACCGAAGTTGTCACTGGTATCGCATGTGCTTAATCGATCAGCAAATAAATCCGTATCTACAACTAAGTTTCTACCATCTATAGTAAAAGGGGAAATGGTTTGATTGGGCTGACCTATAGAAGGGGATTGAGGGGTTCTATATAAGGGGGTAGTGCTGAACTGTAAGTCAGAAATATTGACATTCCCCTGTACTGGTTGGCCATCAACTGTCACACCTTCCACTAAGTCGATAGTTTGTTCACCCGACTCTTCTGTCATTTCTGCCATTAACACCGGCATAGATATTACAAGGGGGGAGTCTGCACTAAACTTGGGGTCAAAGCCTTCGTCCGTTCCACCACCACATCCTGTGAGTGCAACTGTTACTGTAGCAGCAAGAGCAGATATTTGTAGTAAGTTTTTCTTCATCTTACTTCTCCGAAATATGAAATTGGCCAGAATTGAATCTGGCCCAATAAGTTAAATGATTAGAATGTACCGCGAAGACCGACTCGGAATTGACGACCGAATTTAAATAACGATGCTGTACGCTCTTGAGGAATACTGCTGTCTTCGTAGACGCTGCCTTCATCAAGTACAATTTCATTGCTATTAACATTATTTGGATTGATGGCGTTTGCAGCGGTTACAAAATTTCTTCTTGTATCGTCTGTAATATTCAGCGCGTTAAACGTGACAGTCAGGTTTTTGTTGATCGCATATGAAGCACTGAAATCCAATCTATGAGAATCATCTTGCCAAAGCGATACACCCGACAACCCGCGGTTGACGAGTTGTTGGCCGGTGTAACGATGAGCTAGCCTTAACTGAATTCCATCTTTCTCATAAAACAGCGTTGCGTTTGCCGAGTGCCTAGGTGTAAAAGGTTGGGGCAGTGGTTTTAGGAAACGTCCAGAATTGCCAATTTCTACTGGGTCAGATTCTGACTTCTGGTAGGTATAGTTAATCGTTGCACCAAAACCAGACCAAATTCCAGGTAGAAAATCGTAGTTCTGAGTATAACCAAGCTCTAAGCCTTCGATAGTGGCACCTGAACCATTCTTTGATGTGTTGATATTGGCAACGTCACACTCAATTCTCCACTGTTCGAAAAATCCGGCTGCAAGTCGAAGTGGGTGGCAGTCATCTTCTCCTCCAGGGGTACGGTTTTCATCAAAATCAAGAAGAAGGTCAGAGCTTTGAAGATCAATTTCATCTCTCACGTCACGATAATGGAACGGGGTAACCACGGTTTCTTCAAAATTATCCATATCTTTGTAGAAAATAGCTGCTGACAGCAATCCAGTATTGCTGAAGTACCACTCGTAAGATAAGTCAATGTTATTTGACGTAAGCGGTCTAAGTGCCGTATTACCGGCGTTGCCCGATGCTAACCCGAACTGATTTTCACGGATAAAAGCAGAAGGATTTAGGGAGTCAAATCGCGGACGCGTCATGGTTTTAGTTAATGCGAATCGTACGATAGTGTCTTCGTTCAGCGCATAATTTAAAGTCAAGCTAGGTAGCCAAATGGAGTTTGATGCTTCATCTGACACTGGCGCGGTTCTAACTTGAACTTCTTGGCCGGTACCATTTGGACCTGTGAACGATGTACTTCTATCCAAGAAAGGCCATACAAAGCCTGTTCGGTTAAATCTCGCCCAACTGGCGGCGTTAGTTGGTACTAGATTCCCGTTTGAGTCGTAAATTTGGCCAGGTAACTCGTTAAAAACAAAGTTGCCATTTTCATCTTGAAATACCAGTCGGTTGACGTCTAGGCCTGTTTGACCGTCAGGGCCTACAACAAGAAATTGACCCGTGTTTACGTCGAACGGTATGGTCGCTGCGTTATTAAAATTGTATCCATGGGTCAACTGCCATGCCCAACAGTTACTTAATTCCGCTTCGTTTTGCGGCGCGTAACGGGTATCGCCATTGGCGATGGGTACGCCTAGAGGGCAAGGTGCAAGACTAGTGTTACCTAGATCTCTCTCCACAAATAAGTTGTACGGGTCGATAACTTGAGGGGCTCTTATATAGTTGATGCCGCCAATACCAGACGCTTCGTTTTCATCTTTTACGTAACGAATACCAATATTTCCGGTGAGACGGCCGTCCATAAATTCAAAATTAGCCTTGAAGTAGGCCGCCATAGTTTCAGTGGTGATTTCGCGAGTGCCTTGGTCGCTGAAACGCACACCAACTTCAGACGCGTCTTTACCGGAAAGTAGTTCTAATGCTTTTTGAGCGTCAAGTAATGGCCAACCTCCCCAAAACGCATTATCCCGATTAGCTTGCAAATCCTCACCGTAATTGTCATAAGGAAAAGCGTCTCCAGACAACATATCAGCAACGCGGATAGATGCTAAGCCTCTCACTTCAAATTCAGCATCAGGATCATCGAGTGCAATAAGGTCTTCACCGTTAGTAATAGCAGTATTTTTTATCGAAACGTCACGGTTTCTATGGGCATATTTTCCGCCAAATTCTATGCTTGTAATGTGATCATTGTTGAGAGCATAATCAAAGTCGATGAACAGCGACTTATTCGTATCTTCAAATTTATTTTCTCTGAATGCTAAATTTCCAAGGTGATTGTGTTGTAAATCAAACGGGTTGAAACGACTCGTAACACTGTTAGCACTCCCGTCAAAGGCATCGAACTCCGCTGGTGTACTTCCAGTAAAATATTCGCAGTCTGACAGAGAACCTTGAGTACAATCGTAGCCTACGAGTTCAAGAATATCCGACGGCATGGCCTCAACAACATTCCGACCGGCAGTTCCCCATGTTGCTGTGCCAATCGTAAAAAATGCGTCTGGATCAGCTCTATCAGGAGTTTCATCTTCAGAACCGGAATAACCCGCTCTTAGGTTCATGGTTAAATCGTCGGTAATGCTGTGAAATAGATCTAACGTAATTACATTAGTTGTAAGTTCCCGTAAGCCCTTTGCTCTATTGAAACCACCTGTAATCGAGCGACTAGTCGAGCGTTGTAATGTATTAGTTGAAAGGTCAACGACATTCAATGCGACGTTATTGTCTTCAGGGTGAATAAGAGGAGTTAACGGCGCGATGTTCATAAACATGCGATGGTTATCGGTAAACACTTTCTGGTTCGTATGTGTAATATCAACCTGAAGCATAGTGTCGTCACTTACTTCATACTGAATGCCTGTGGAAATAGAAAGTCTGTCGCGCTGGTCGGTATTTAAGTTGTAATTGATAAATTCACGACCCATCACAAATAAATCACCTTCAACCAAGGTCTGGGTTGAAGGGTCGTAGTTTAAAAGGCTCTCTATCGGGTTCAATAGTGGCTGGCCGTCTTCGCCAAGGATAAGCTCACCACTGTTGTCTCGCTGATAGCCAAGAACGCGAATTGGTTGGCCTGTTGCTAAATCCGTGGCTGGACGAGCTCGGCTGCCTTCATCAAATGCATCTGCTATTTGTATAGCTTGATTTGCCCAATCTGTGTCTATTCTGTCAACGCGAGTGTTTTGTCTATCTTTTGTGGCAGTAATAATGAAACCCAAACGGTCATTAAATAACTTCTCTGAAAAGCTTCCCACAATTCGATAGTCTTCATCGTCAGCAAATTCGTTATGCCTCCCTTCGAAAGTAAAAGAGCGACGGGGTTTGTTTAACGATAAGGGACGTACGGTTTTTAGTTCGATATTAGCACCAAGAGAACCTTCGTCTTGGTCGGCCGCAGCTGTTTTTACAACATCAATAGAGGATAGAATATCTGCCGAGAAGGAACTCAAGTCAACACTGTTATTATTAACACCATTGCCTCCACCTCCGCTCAAACCGCCTGTTAAGGCCACACCGTTAATAGACACTTGGTTTAAAGAAGGGCCAGCACCGCGTACCGATATTCTGGTACCTTCTCCCGCTTCTTCTTGTACAGTAACACCAGTAACGCGAGAAAGGGCATCCGCTATATTTTGGTCAGTTGATTTACCCACATCTTCTGCATGTATCGAATCAGAAACGCTGTCGTTAAAACGTTTAGAGTTGACCGATTTCTGTAAACTTCCTTTTATCCCCTGAACTTCTATAACTTCAATATCAGACTCTTCGTCTTTAGTTACGGCACGTTCAACCAATTCTTCGTCCGACTCTTTGGGGGCTTCTTGTGCCCACAAAGGCTGACTCAAACAAGACGCGACCACCACACTTGTGATCGCATTAAGCTTAAATTTTCTATACATATGGTTTCTACCTAGTTTGAGCGTTCCAATTTTTATCGAACTAACAACAGTCAAGTTCCCCAGATTATCTCTTCGCGTACCGCTGCTTGGAAATACAACGTCATTGTGAAGCTGAACGGGCCTGAAGACTTGATCGGTACCCCTTCGCACCTTCAGGTTCTAACTATCGCTAGATGTTACTAGTTTAAACATATGATGTTTAATATTTCAATTTTAGTTCACAATTTATTAACCGTTTTTTTAGTTGGACTATTTATCGTTCTGATAAATATAGAAATTAATTTTTTTATGGAAAGACGGTTTGATGATGGTTTTGTTAAGTAAAAACGTAAGAGCAAGCATTTGGGCAAAGTGACAACGTAATTCTTTAACCCTAAAACGAAAAATCATGTCAGTTACTTGTTGAAAAAATGTTAAACAAATGATTATATCAAACATGATATGTTTAAGTTGGGTTACTCAAAAAAGGAAAAAATATGCTGAATAAAAAACAAACCACAGTGGTGTACTGGTGTTGTATCACCCTATTAATGCTCGCCTTATCTCTTTCAAGTAAAGCTTCAGCCACGCTGATAAATAGCAATTTCGACAATGCGCTTGACGGATGGCAAGGGCAAGTCGACATTTTCGATGGGGCAAATGAATTGTTTTTCGTTGATATAAATAATTTTTCCGATTTTTCTAATAACTTCTCTTCGAATGCAGGCACGCTCTCTCTATCGACGGACTTTCAAGGAGCCGATGAAATTTTTGGAGTGTACCTTTTTCAGTCATTCACGGTAAGCGCTTCAACGCACTCACTCTCACTGGCATTCAGCGCAGCTGCTGATTTCTTTCAGGTTGCATTGTTCGACAGTAGTAGCAATCTTCTGCATGACTTCAATACCGATGGAGCAACTGCTGATTTATCAGTGCTGCGTGGACAACAGGTTTCTCTAGAGTTTGCAGTGGGTGACACGAACTTTTCATTAGGTGATACGCTAACTGTTTCTAATATTCAACTGGCTGATTCCTCAGTAGCAGTTTCAGAGCCGGTTAGCTTCTCCCTATTGCTAATAGCCTTCGCTGGGCTGTGGGTTCGCCGCAACTTTGTGACATCGACTTGGGTGGAAATAAAAAAAGAACTTCGAGTCAAACACTTCGCTAATTTGTATCAGGGAAAATACCATGTTTAATCAACAGCCAACTCTTAGCAACATTGTGTCTAAGAAGCTAAGTATTTTTAATAAAAAACTTATACAAAACTTCATTGGTAGATCTCTTTACCACGCCTCCTCACGTTCAACACTGTCTTTGTTAAGTGCTATACCCGCGTTATTAACGTTAAATGTCGCGCAAGCCCAAGTGGCGGAAGTCATGCAGTGGGAAGTTATAAGTGACATCGTTGTGGAACAAAGTGACCGATATGTTGAGCGAGGTGTAGGTTATTTTACTGAAAACACCTTTACTTTATCAGGGGCGGTTAGCCAAAGTGATACGTTACGCTTGGTCGTCACGCAAAGTAGCCATGAGGTGATAGAGCCAGACGGATACAACAACCTCAATCAACCATACTTTCGTATAACGGGTGCTCAGAACAGCCACACTATTTATTTTGGCCCAGCCCGGAAAGCGTTTTCCTATGACGTTGAGCTTCAACAACAAATTCAACCGAGTAATGCTCTGACATTTGCCTACGATTTTAATATTGACCAAGTACAGCTTGAAAATAACAACTGGGAGGGTTGGGTGTATCCCACGCGTAACCGAGGTGAAATGGTATTTGAGGCTGAAATTGGAAAAGATCAAACAGGAGCAATTAGCTATACAGACACAAGTACTAATGTAAATATCACACAAAATGGCATTAGATTTAACAACCGTACAAATCAACCCAATATCAATCCATGGACTACCTTACTGGAAGGTGGCATAGGGAAAAATATCAATTCAGTCTCGCTGTGGGTGAAGGTTGCAAAAGCGCAACCTGGCAATGTAACGGTAAGGCACAATCTTATTCCCTTTCCCGTGATTGATGACAAGAAAGGACCAACCATTAATGCAGGTTTAGATATCGGCCCACAATACGAAATGATTATTCCGGGTTCCGAAAATGGCAACTGGGTGCAAGTTGAATTTATTGATACTAAAACCGGCTTACGTAGTTTTACTATTCCTGATACGTGGCGTCACTTTGATGGCGAGTCATCTATTCAGGTTTATCCTCAGTTTTTGTTTGACGGATTAGATGTGGGTGACAAAGTCACCATAGACAACTACGCAATAAACGAAGTGCCTTTGGAGGAGGCTTGCTGTGAACCAGTGAATGATAGTGACAGCGGTAATGGTGAAGGCGACTCTTCAGGAGGAAGTGGTAGTACACCAGACACTAACGAGCCAGATTATCAACTCGGAGATATGCTTAACTTTAACTATACGTTTGATGAGAATAACTTGGCGCCAAACCAAGGTAGTCAAGGCTGGGTATATTCTGTTATCGACAGAGGAGCACTTAGTTTTGCCGATGGAGAAGGGAGAAATGGCGCAGCGCTTGTCTATGAAGATACAAGTGAAAATGTGAATCCAGAGCAGAACGGTTTTTACCTTCAGCAATGGAATAATAGTCCGTTTACCGCCAGGTTTGATAACCACGGTCACATATTAAAAGAAGTGTCTTTGTGGGTAAAAACTGACTTAGTGTCTGAAAAGGACATTGAACTTATTCACTACCTCCTTCCTTATGGGTTGGTTTCAGGTAATAAGCGTAATAATTATCCTGCTGCAGTTGAAGCGGCGCCACGTTATACAGGGACTATTCCAGCGAACAGCAGGGGCTGGGTTCAGTTAACATTAACGCTCACTTCCGATTCAGAAGGCGATTTTATTATTCCATCCACGTGGTCGGGCTATGAAGGGGACGAGTTCAATATTTACCCTGAATTTAAATTTGCTGGCACCGAAGTAGGGGATAGAGTTTATCTAGATGACTATTTTGTTTTATCAGAAGTCGGCGAACCGCTACCCATCCCCACAGATTTCACTATTGCATACGACTTTGAAGAGGCAACAGTTAGCCAAACCAACGGATGGGGTTTTGTACTTGCCGATTTTGGTAGTATTAGCCTAGAAGATAATGGTGGTGTGAATAGCAGTAGTGCTATCAGTTATACCGATACCAGTGTCAACACAGATATTGTTAATCAGTCTTTATTGTGGCACAAATGGGGCAGCGCTAACCCGTGGAGTCAGGCTTTAGGTGGTGGGGCTGTTGACACAGAAATTCAGTCTGTAAGTTTAAATGTAAAAGTCGTAAAAGGCGTAGGCAATTCTAGTATAACCCCAGTAACGGTAAAGCATCACTTGTTACCGTGGAATGTAACGTTAAGCGGCGGCAAGTCGGGCAAAGTTGCTGCGGCGCAGGCTATAACCGCTGACTACACTGCGACGGTTGAACCTGAGGATTTCGGTGACTGGGTAACAATAACCTTTATAAATGCGAACAATAATGAACCTAGCTTCTCTGTTCCGGAAAGCTGGATCCTCACTACGGGTAAAGATATTACTGACGTTCTTCCATCCTTCTATTTTGGTGGGTTAGAAGAAGGGGATAAGATAATTATCGACGATTATCTGCTAGTGGGTGACAACGCGCTAGCCAGAAGCGGTGAAATTGAAAATGACGTCCCGTTGCCTGAATACGGCTATCATGATGGTAGCGGCACTTACACGGTAACCCCCAGACCTGAACCTATCAGCTTTGAAGACTCTAGATTCTTTACGCCGCCATCAGCAATAGGTGTTCAGCGTGATTTGCTAATTGATTATGCAGTTAATAATCAGGATTCAATTGATGATACTCAGGTTCTGCAGGAAGCGCTTGATGACATAAGTAACAATTTAGGTGGAGGTACACTCTTAATTCCTGCCGGCGACTATTACTTTAGAAGTGTACATCTACGGTCAAATGTTCAAATTGAGGTACATGAAGATGCACGTTTCTATATGGCACCTGGTGGTGGCTACAACACTTGGATGTTCGAAATGGGGTTTGGGGACCAGGGTAAAGCAGAAAATGTGAGCATGGTTGGCCTTGGCGAAGGTTTTACTATCGATTTGTCTATCGACAGAACGCCAGAACCCAATGAGCGCATCGCTGTATTTAGAATGGGTGACATAGAAAACTTCAGGTTTGCTAATTTTACAATTGAAGATAACAAGACTATCTTCGCTTCCTTCTTGGTTGGCGTAACACAGCGAGATAACGACCTCCACTGGCCTGTAAACGGTATTATTGAAGACATCACTCAGCACAACTCATTGTTCGGTTACGGGCTAGTTCAGACTTATGCTGCCGATAATATTCTGTTCAGGAATCTTCATAGCGAAGGCGGTATTACGCTAAGAATGGAAACAGATAACTTAAGTATGAAGGACTTCGGTAAAGGCGGTATTCGAGATATTTTTGCTGAAAATATTCAAGGAACAGATTGTTTAGCCCCCGTTATGTTTGGCCCTCATTTCCAAGAAAATGGGTCGGTACAGGTCAATGGTGTTGTCTCCAACGGTTGTG
This sequence comes from Alteromonas sp. KC3, assembly GCF_016756315.1. Taxonomy (NCBI): domain Bacteria; kingdom Pseudomonadati; phylum Pseudomonadota; class Gammaproteobacteria; order Alteromonadales; family Alteromonadaceae; genus Alteromonas; species Alteromonas sp. KC3. The sequence continues at coordinate 2,855,688 of NZ_AP024235.1, read as the reverse complement.
GTTTTGCCGTAAGGGTAGACGAAGGGTTCGTTGAACTGTTTAGCCCTCAAGGTGAAAGTTATACAAGGAACCAATGGCGCGATGAAGTTAACGCTACTTATGGTGATGGCTGCGCTGATGTGACTTATGCTCGTGGTGCAAACCAATGGGCTACCCGAATTACGCCAACCAAAGTGTGTTTAGATGCAGTGCATAATCGAACTAAACTCAAACCAGGGTGGTTTGAAGAGTCTTATGTTTATAACGTTACGGCTAATTTCGATATCAATGCTCACTTGAAGCTAGATAACTTAAATTTCATAGCTAACTGCGACAATATCTGTATTGCTTCGCCTGAGCAATGGTCGAGAAGAGGACAAATTTTCCTCGGAGATTCTGTCGCCGCTATCGTAAACGAGCAAAAAGAAGGTGTGGATTATAATTTCAATATTAATATTGATGACCCCTCATTTAACGGCTTTCCTAATGCGCATTACGAAAAGCTAGACAGCCTTTCTGTGCCGTTATCTTCGTGTCGTTCTAATTACCAAACCGCATTATCAAACTGTAGTGATGTAAGGTGGTATTAAAAGATAACCACTTAACAAATGAAATAGACAAGGGGGCTTAATTGCCCCCTCTTTTTATATTGAACAAGCATAAATGTTTAAAAATACTTAACATTCATAAAACATATGATGTATATTAAGGTCGTATTTTATCCGTGGTGGCGGTGGGTTCTTTTCATCGCAACGCATCTCATAGAGAAGAAGATAAATGTTTGTTAAAAGTCAATTCATCAGCACTGCTATAGGCGGCGAGTACTATAAAAACAAAATATCTAAAGTGCTCTTAGCTGTACTGACTACTAGCGCTTTCGCATGTGCAAATGGTGTGGAGCAAACCAAGGTAGGCTTTAATAGCGAAAATATTAGTAATGAGCGCATCTTATTTAAGCAGGAGGGAAAACATCTACCTCTAACAAACAGCAGTTTGCGCAAGTGGGATGTAGCTACAGTAGCTGACCTTGACCAAGATGGGTTTCCTGATCTTTTGCTAAATGACCATGGTTTTAGCTTAAAAGTGTTGTGGAACAACAATGGCCGGTTTGCAAAACCGTATGACCTAATAATGGGGGATATGCACGGTATTACAGCAGGTGATTTTGATAAAGACGGCAGTATCGAAATAGCTGTTTCCAGAGGCGGAGGTTCAGGGAGTAACGCCAGAAATACCAAGCTTTTTCGGGTAGAGAAAAACCGTGAAATTACAACGGTGCCAAATTTAGAACAACCCATGCCTTTTATGCGTGGGCGAACGGTGAAGTTTGTCGACTTAAACCAAGATGGGTGGCTAGATTTACTTAACTTTGCATTTCCTTCTCGAGAGATGCAGGGAAAAAGTGAAAGCTATATATTTAAAAATATCCAGAATGGCCAGTTTGTTGAGGAAACAAAACTGCCCGCGGTAAGAGGCGATGGTCAGAAAACACTCATCACTGACTTCAATAACGACGGGTTACCCGATTTAATTGTATACGGTAACGATGAAGCCAGAGCTTATCAAGCGAATGATGCGTTCGAATACAAAGATGTGACGAGCAGCGCTTTTCCTGTTTCGATAAGTAATGTCACAAGTATCAACGAATTTGATTTTGATAATGATGGCGACTTTGACCTATTTGTAACCCGCTCAGTCGAGTATCAACCAGGGCAAACATTTTACGATAAAAAACTTCAATTATTAGGCTACTACTGGTTGCGAGGAGCACATAAGTTTCCTCCTTTTCATGCAGGTCCAGTAATCGAATTACTTAACTTTCAAAGTCAGTGGCCAACTAAAGACCTATTTATTGGAGAGTCAGCTTACCCCTTTGCGTTTGAAGGTGAGACCCACATTGGACGAGACGTTCGTCTTGTAAATAGCGATGCACTTGGGTTCCCAGATATATTAGACAAAAAGGGCGCTTATATTGGCTACATTGGGAATGGGCAATGGCAGTTCGCCACGGCAACGTTTTCAATTTCTACTGGGGTAATTAAAGGGGTTACCGCTTACCCTGAAATGCCAAAGCCAGAAGCGTTAAGCGATATGCTGCTTTTAAATACCGGCGGTACATTTGTTGATAACTCAGCACAAGCGGGAATTACCTATCAAGAAAATACGGTTTCGTCAGCGGTAGCAGATATCAATAATGATGGCTACAGCGACCTTGTTATAGCTAAAAAAGGCGACCTCATTCACTCTAATAATGCGCTCACTTTTCTTAATGAAAAAGGAAAAGGTTTCCAGGCTATTACTGCTCACGGTATTACCAGTGAAGAACTAGGTGCACTAGGTCTTGGAATTGAGCCATTAGACTACGACTTAGATGGTGCTGTTGACCTAATAATAGGTAATGAGCGTGGCAAGTGGCACCTATTGCGCAACACCAAACCACACAATAACTACATTGGTATACACGTTCCACCCTCGCCAAAAACAAACGCTAATTCAGGAGGTGCGGTAGTAGAAATAGAGGCATGCGGAAATAAGCAGAAAAAGAAAGTAGGGCAAACCTCAGCAGCATATTCTTTGAGTTCAAACACGGCGTTACACTTCGGTTTAGGTAAGTGCACTGGACCGGTTAAAGCAAAGATTTCATGGAGCAACAATGAGCAATCTACACGAACCTTTACCACGGCAAATACCTATGTTGGTTGGTGAATTCTAAATACGGCATGGAAAATAGCTTGACTAAATTATTACGCTTATCGCGAATCAATTAAAGGCATCGTTATAATGGATAAAAAGAAACATATTCTGATTACGGGAGCCTCATCGGGGATTGGACAAGCGCTAGCCCAACAGATAGCAAACGAGTCTTTCTTATTAAGTTTGTGTGGTCGGAATGAAGAAAAACTACAGAAATCGCTAGCTGCGTTGCCAGATAAACGCATATACAGTGAGAGTTTTTGCCTAACAAATAAAAAGCAAACAGAAGGTTTTATTAAACGGGCTATCAAAACACACGGCGATATAGATGTTTTGGTTAACTGTGCCGGACTGAACAATGTTAGAAAGACCGGAATTGAGACAGAGCTTTCAGAGCTAGATTGGTTGATGGAAGTTAATTGTTATGCGCCTATTCATTGTATGCAAACCGTCGTTCCTGTTATGCAATCTCGTAAACTTGGAACAGTAATTAACGTACTTTCTACCGCCTGTCATTTTTCAAATCCAGGCATAGCCGCTTATACGGCGAGTAAAGCCGCTCTTGATGCCTATACAAAGGTAATGCGTAAAGAGCTTCGAAAAGACAACATTAAGATGTTATCCGTCTATCCCGGCGGTGTCGATACTCCATTTAGAGAAGCTGAACGCCCTGAATATCTAAAAGCCGAAGACGTAGCTAAGGCTATTTTTAATTTAATGCTGACTGCCGAACATGCTCACGTGCATGAACTCATTATCCGCCCGCAGTCAGAAGAGAATTTTTCTTAACGTTTTATATGCATATTTTTGTTTAAAAAGGACAGCGAAATGGCGTCGCGAAATCATAAAACTCTTAATGTATTGGTATCGTTTTTATTAATGATTACCTTGGCATCACTTGCCCATGGTACTGAATCGAAAGAGGGAAGGCCCTCAAAGGAACATAAAAAACCGAATATCGTTTTTATCTTTTCTGACGATGCAGGCTATGGTGATTTTGGCTTTAACGGTAGTAAGGTAATGAAAACGCCCAACCTTGATCAATTAGCTGCCGAGGGAGTTCGGTTTGAACAGGGCTATGTTTCAGACCCCACGTGCGGACCTTCTAGAGCAGGCTTACTGACGGGGCGCTATCAACAACGTTTTGGTTTTGAAGAAAACAACGTTCCTGGCTATATGAGTAAAAATTCTGCGCTGGATGGCGATCAAATGGGCGTTCCTGTTGAAGAAAAAATGATGTCTGACTACCTAAAAGATCAAGGCTATACATCTGCCTATTATGGGAAATGGCACTTAGGTGGGGCAGACAAATTCCATCCCCTCAATCGCGGCTTTGATGAGTTCTATGGTTTCCGAGGTGGCGCGCGCAGTTATTTTGCTTATGAAGAAGGCAAAGCGCCTTCAAAGCTAGAATTGATGGAGCGCAACTTTGCCCAATACCAAGAGCCTGAAGGGTATTTAACGGACGAACTTGCCGATGAAGCGATAGATTTTATCGAGCGTAGTACAAAAGCGGACAAGCCATTTTTTGTTTTCCTTTCGTTTAACGCGCCTCACACACCGATGGAAGCAACAAAAGAAGACTTAGCTAAATTTCCTAACTTAACGGGCAAACGCAAAACGGTTGCAGCCATGATGTATGCTATGGATCGGGCATCTGGAAAGGTACTAGACACGCTGGAACGCTTAGGTATTGAAGATAACACCTTGGTAGTTTTTACCAATGATAACGGCGGCCCAACAGATATGAATGCTTCGGACAATTTCCCGTTTAGTGGAACGAAATCTAATCATTTGGAAGGTGGTGTAAGAGTCCCATACGTTATGAAGTGGCCAGGCATATTCGAACAAGGTACTAAGTATCCACATCCGGTTAGTACCTTAGACTTACTTCCTACGTTCTATGCTGCTGGTGGTGGCGATACATCAACATTAGAAAATATAGACGGCGTTAACTTAATCCCTTTTGTTAAAGGCAACTTGCAAGAGCCCCCGCATGAGTTCCTTTATTGGAAAAAAGACACGCGGGCAACTGTTCGGGCTGGGAACTGGAAATTAATGCGCTTTCCTGACCGCCCCGCAGAGCTTTACTACATCAATAACGATGAAAAAGAGTTCAAAGACGTGGCGAGTGAAAACCCAGAACTAGTGAAAATGCTGTTTAAGAAAATATTCGAATGGGAATCTACGTTAGAGCGACCTCGTTGGTTACTTGAGCGCAAATTCGAAAATTACGATATCGATCGCATGGACCATTACTGGCACAAGCCAACTGACGAAAATGAGTCAGAAGGTAAGCTGTTAATTCGCCCCGCATCTGCGCACTAGAGGTAAATATGAGCAAGGCACATTGGTACAAGGAAGCAACACTGAAGCGTTTTGCCGGTTTGATGCTGTGTGCAATCGCTATTTTGGGTTGCACACAACTAAAAACAACGCCAAAGCTCTCCAATTTCGAGAATAACAATACGCTTTTTGCTAGAACTAGCGACGTAATCCCTTTCACTACGTCTCTTCAAAGAAAGTGGGGCGCTGCGGTTACCGCAGATGTCGACCAAGACGGGTGGGATGATGTAATAACAACGCAACACGGTACGAATGCACTTATTTATTGGAATAATGAGGGAAAATTTTCCGAACCTGTTGTATTAGTAACAGGCGACACACATGGCTTGGGAGTGTCGGATTACGATGGCGACGGCAATATAGATATTGTTGTATCTCCCGGTGGTGGCGATGGGGGAAATCCTAGGCGACCTGTATACTTTAGTGTGGATACGCAGCGAAATATCACTAAAGGTGGCACGTTCTCACACTTTAGTGCCAGCAGAGGGCGAGCTATTAAGTTTTTAGAAGCCAATAGCGATAACAAGTTGGACTTATTCACAACGGGTTTCGCGCCCAAACGGGTGAAGTCGTTAACCACTAATCAACTGTATCTGAATTCAGGGACAAGCTTTTCACACCCATTAACCTTGCCTATCCCTCATGATGCGCTTTCGGTAAAAGCGCTCGTTACTGATGTAAATAACGACAATATTTCCGATGTCATTACCTTCGGAGGTAAAGACATGACGCTATCTGTAGGCCAAGGAGACGGAAACTATGTCGATAAAACAAAGGAAGCTTTAGGTGATTTGGCTAATACCGACAATGTGATCAATATTGCAGAAATAGACTATGACAACGATGGGGACTTTGACCTATTTCTCGCACGCAGTCCTTATCAATTTCAACAAGAATCTTACTATGACCCTAAAGCTAAAAACTTTGCGTTTTTTGTGTTCAGGGACAGCTTTATGTTTGAAGATATCACCATTGAAGATGAAAACCTTATCCTGGAAAACATCCAAGAAACCTATGCAACTTATGATATTCAACTAGGCAGCGAACGGAAGGTTGTTGAAGCAGAGCGTACTGCGCACTATATGGATGGACGCCTTGAGATTACACCTAGCGATGCGATGGGGTGGCCAGAACATGAAGTACTTAAGGGTATGCATATTGGCTATATGGGAAACGGTAAATGGCGTGTTGGTGGCGTAGTTAAGTCCCGCTTGTCGGCGGTAATAAAAAATGTTGTTGATCACCCTGGGGAGATTAAGCGAAAGCCTATGCCAGCACTTTTACTCGAGAATCGTAGCGGTAAATTTGTGGATGTTACTGATAGTTTAGGTATTGATATCCAAGAACAAACTACGAGTGTTGCTGCGGCCGATTTCAACAATGATGGCTTCATGGATTTAGCCATAACACCCTATGGGAACATGGCGCTGCCCGTTGAGCATTACGTATTGATGAATAAGCAAGGTAAAGGGTTTAAAAAGCTCCTACATGTTGGTTTAACCTCTGATGAAGTTGGTGCTACAGGTGTTGGAGTAACCGCCTTTGACTACGACCAAGACGGCCGTATGGACTTGGTTTACGGCAATGAAAGAGGGCGCTGGTATTTAGCTCAAAATCAGATGCCGGAAAATGCTTTGGGTAACTTTATCAAAGTAGAAGTGGGGCCATCTGCCATCCAACAAGCTCAGCCAACAGGTGCAAAAGTAACTATTATGGCTTGTGGGAATCAGCAAACTCAACGTGTAGGTGCCACTGGGGATGGCTTCCACCATATGCTAAATAGCAAAATGCATTTTGGTATTGGTGAATGTAATGGTGTTGATAATGTGCATGCCATCTGGGCGAATGGTGAGAAAAAGTCAGTAGGAAACATCGAAGCCGGAACAAATATTAAGCTTTAGAGAATGGCGTACATACCTTCAATAACTTGAACAGCTATAAAAGATAAAGTTAACGGTATTTCATAGTAGGTAAAAGTGAATGTTTGAGCTGCTTTGGATAAAAGGGTATTCAAAGCAGCTGCAGAGTTTTATCCACTAATAAATATCTTCAGGCTTTTGCCATACGCGAATATACTCAATTTCAAAATCTACCACACCATCATGCTTTTTGCCTTCAGGGCTGTTCCTTTCTAAATCCTCTAGACTATTTGGGTAACCATGCCATGGGAAGGTTTCCATATCGAGCCACAAATTAATAGGCCGGGTGGCAACGTATCCATTATAGTCATCAGGAAGGCCTTCTCGGTTTTGCTTAGCCCATGCAGTCGCTTGTTCTGGCGTCACAGATGAAAATAGCTCTCCATCAATATAGTAATTTATGCCGTCCTCGCTCCATTCAATACCGTAAACATGAAAGTCATCAGCCATTCTAAAGCCGAGTTGTTTTCGTTCTGTGTAGCTGGGTTTGCCGCCGACAGGTTTTTCCCAGTCGCGAATAGACCACCATAGTTCGCTGTCTAAATGGTCTTTGTTAGGGTCTTCTCGGCTGTCGCCAAACGACTCGAAAAAGTCGAACTCCATTTTTGGTCCCATAGACCAAAACGCACTGGTGACTTCCGCATCGGCAGACTTACTCTTAATTTCAATATAGCCATAGGTGAATGAACGGCGACCTATAAAACACGGTGTGGTGATATTTTCGTGCTTCATGGGTTCACCAAACGTTGGCTTTCTAATCTCGTCAGTAAATGGGAAGTCAGGCTCCCAGCGCGCTTCAAGCATCAGCTTGCCATCTTCTAAGCGATAGTTACGGCCTGAAAACTGTGAAGGAGCCCGACCTTTCCACACCCATTTATCTGGGTCGTCAGGATGAACATATTGTGGTTTACCGTCTTTAAATTTGCCAACAATAAACCATCTGTCTTCATCTACTTTATCAGCATCAAATTCATCACTTACTTCTTTATTTAGTACCCAACCCCCTTTGTTCATAGGGTCGGAAAGGGGGAGTACGGTGTTTGCATTTGTGCTGCAAGTGACACCTGAACTTAACAGACATATGCTTAAAAAAGTGATTTTGATATTTTTAGTTTTCATTAATGGGCTTCCTGCAATTAGCGCTTTATCTATTCTTTCGGTTCAAAGAAACGAACATAGTCAACTTGTACTTGCTCGGGTAGAGCGCTGTCGTCTATGGCGGGAGTATTGCCTAGAAAAGTGCCTAAGCCAGTGAGCCAAATGTGCACGTCATTATGCTTATAGCGAGCAGCAGGAAACTGGGTTTCACTTACCATTTTTCCGTCAAAATAGTAACGAACATGGGTTTCTGTAAACTCCATGCCATAAATATGAAAGTCGGTAAGTAATGTGCCTTCGTTGAAGCGTATTTGTTTAGTGCCTACTTTATTCTGAGTACGGCCTTCATCTTCGGTACCTGGCTCAGGTTTCCATTGGTGTGCATCCGTTTGGTAATGCTTAGGATCGATAGAGTCATTCTCGAAAGGATCGAGCTCGATATGGCTCTTAAGGGTCGGGTCATCCAATGGATTGAACGCAAGACTGTCGCTATTTTCATGATTTTGGAGATATTGCATCATCCAAAAAGAGGTATGCCAACCTGCTCCACTTGGAGTTTTCAAGCGTGCTTCATAAAAGCCGTAGCGAAAAATGCGTTTAGAAATTATGCCTCCGCCCGTGTATTGCACGACTTCAGCAGGTGCCTCACCTTTCTTTTGTCCAGGTTGAAGCCATTTATTGCCGGGGCATTCTACGCGCTCCTTCTTTAGTAAAATACGGTAAATCCCATCAGACACTACATTGTTTGCTTTTTCTTGTTTACTCCAATGTTTGCAATCTAAGCGGTATTGCCATTTACTTTCATCAATTGCGTTACCACTGAATTCGTCATGCCAAACTAATTGGTAGGCACGGACTCTATTCTCGTTGAGAATAGGAGAGACCTCAGGCGCATGTTCAATTGAGCAGGCATTGCAGAAGCCTGCTACTACGATTAAAGAAGCAATTCTATTTTTTTTCAGCACCACCACCTCCGAGGTCACTAGGACTACACTTTTGATTGAAATAAAAACAATTCTATTTAAACATAATATGTTTGTGTTTGTAATATTATTTTAACAGAAATGCACACGAGGCAAGAAAAGTTACTTTCTAATCGCAACGTGTTTTGAAAAGCTGTGATGGATGAATCTAGCGTAAGGAACAGAGCGTTTAGTAATTAGCGAGAGATCTGAAATATGCGAACGAGTTTCTATCCCCTAATTTTTGGGAAAAGGACATACCTAATTCAATTAGTCTTCTCTCTTTTACATAAGAAAGACCTTCTTTTAGGACGGTAATTGCGCGGTGTGTTTTACCTATATTGTCAAGAGCAAGGGCATAAATGTACCAGTTTTGAGTATTCGTCGGTGCTAACTCAGAAGCTTTTTTAAATAATTCAACTGCAGCAGGTTTGTTCTGCTGGCGAATATTAAGCATTCCAAGTGAGTAGTACACGATATCACTAGTAGGAACAGCCTTTACCGCATCTTCCAGGGTTTGTTTTTCAAGCTTTGCTTTATTTTGGCTGCGGTACAGTTCGGCAAGATTAATGTAATTAGCTTCAAAGAAGGGGTCTACTTCAATACCTTGTTTTAAAAGCGCCTCTGCTTCTTGTGCGTTCCCTAGCTGGTATTCAACTAAACTCTGATTGAGATTACCTTCGCCACGCCACTGATTAATAGCGTTAGATGCATTAAGTTCGTCGAGCGCTTTTTGAAACGCAGCCGAATCGATCCCAAGGCCAATTAAATTATTAACCGCGGCAACGCGAACACTTTTATATTTATCGTTTAGTAAACCTTTAAAGGATTTCAGCCGTTCGCCTGTTGGAAGAGCCCTGCCAGCTTGGGCCGCTGCAAGTCGCAGTAACGGTTCTTTATTTCTAATAAATGGTCTAAGATCTTTATCGCTCAGCGTCTCAATACGACTAGGTAGCATTGTGACCACTGTCGCACGCTTTATAACGGGCAGCGTTTTAGCATGGGCAAGTCTTAGCACTTCGTTTTTACTCATACCCTCGCCATGCATAAAAGCAATGTATTTTTCCTCATCACTATTTAATGTTGAATCTCTGCCGTACCACCTATTTAATTGCTTTGATACCCAATTATTGTCGTTTTTATGGCAGTTAAGGCAGGCGTTGGGCGCGCCCGTTTGTTCTGATACATGTGGGGTAGGTATGCTAAAGCTGTGGTCCCGTCTGGCGTCCACGCCCATATAGGTGCGCGTCGGCATGTGGCAATTTACACACTGGCTTGCTTCACTGTCACTAGGATGTTTGGTGTGCTTTTCACCTTCGTATGCTTGTGCAGAGTGGCACTGCAAACACAGCCCGTTACCTTCTACTTTCAGCTTCATTGTGTGTGGATTGTGGCAGTCAATACAATTTACTCCTGCTTCATACATCCGGCTTTGAAGAAAAGAGCCATACACATACACTTCTTCCTTTATTTGCCCGTCAGCAAAGTAAAGTGGGGAAATGAGTAACGAGGGTGTGAACTGATCTAGAAAATGGTGCTCAGGATTTATGCCGTCAGTTAAAGGAGAGCGCAACGAGTGGCAGCCAAAACAAGTATCCATAAAACTATTGTCTCGTTTCGCTGGAGTATACTTGCCATTTTCTAGCTTTTGCCACTTTGCAATTTTGTCGCCTTTTTTGAGAAGCCATTGACCGATTGCCTGCTGCTCACTAGGTGACAACGAGCTATGAGAATGTTCTTTGCTAGAGTTGACTTCCGACGATTCAGAGTCATGCGAAGGATAATGGTCCGCCATATTGCCGTGGCATGAAGCACATGACACGTCTATCGTATCAAAATGACTGCTAAAGCTTCTAGAATCTACGTCGAAGTTTCGCTTTAAACCTGTAGAATGGCAGTCAGCACACATACCATTCCAGTTTTGCATAGGTTGTTTCCAGTGCAATCTGTCGTTAATACCTATATCTTCTTGATAATTTGCGTACCAGCGCTGTCCACCTTCTAGTTTACTCCTCGAGTCCCACGCAAATGGCAATACTTGAAACTCCCCTTGTTTTGTTTCAACGAGGTACTGTTGTAGAGGGTAGTGGCCAAAAACGTAGACTACTTGATACTGGGTTGTCGTATTGTTTTCTTCAAGTGAAACAAAATAGTTATTGTCTTGCGTTAAAAAGTGAGCAGTTTGAGAAAAATGTTGAGCAACAACGCCATCAAAGTCACCTAAAACTGTACTTGAGTTTGCATAGTCCATCGCTTTGCCATGATCAGATGCTTCCCAATTTTTAACCTCATATTCATGGCATATTGTGCAGCGCGCATCATTGATTTGTGAAGCGTGTACAAATTGAAAGACAGTTATCAATAAAAGGGTAAGGGTTCTGAACATGGCAACCATTTGTTAGACAGTAATCTGTTTAAGCGCTAGCATATCGCAAACTCCATATATTAACACTTTAAACATGATATGTTTAAAGTGTTATTCATTGATTGTTTCGTTTCGACAGCCAAAGCTCGCTAGATTGTGGCTTAATGGAGAAGTCGAATTCGCCCAATACATTCATACCTAGTAAACCATCGGTGTCAGGCAGTGCCGCTTCTGGTAAAACGATGGCTGATACGTTTTCAAATTCATAACCTGCAAAGTAAAAGCGCGGTATTTGCACTAAGGGGGCTTCAATGGTGCCCGATGCCGTACCAACGTTAAAGATACCTAAAAAGGTAAGCCTGCGCGTACGGCCTAGTCGCGCGTACAACCTTGATGAAATTGCGGTTGTCGTGGCGCCTGTATCTAAAATCATCACCGCTTTCTGATTCAGCGCTTTTGCCTGAACACGGTATTGGTCACCTACGCGAGTGAGAGCAATGCGTTTTTCACTGCCTTGCATGGATGGCGTTTTAAAAGGTGACGCTTGTTCAGGCTCTTTATTGTTTGTGGCATAAGCTAAATCTCGAATGGCCTCTGCTTGAGCGTCAAAGCTAGGTAACGCGGCAAGCGCGTCTTCCATTAGCGTAAGTTTTTGTTGATGAGCGTAAGCCTCGGCCAGATTAAGCGCAAAAAGACGGACATCAGGTAAACGTTGGAACAAAGGCTCATTGAGCATGGCCACAAGCTCCCACTGGGCTTCTTTACTTAACTGCGCTTGGGCTTGTTGGTACAGCTGTGTCACTTTTGCTCTTATGTCGTCTTGAGCTTCAAGTGAAAGGGGAAGTTCCAGTAGGTCGTAGTAGTGAACCAATGCCGTCGGTAGCGGTTTGGTGAGCTTGATAAGCTCAGCTTCCATTAGCAATAGCGATTCGTCAAAAGGGGAGGCTTTTAGCTGTTCTGTTAGGTATTGAGACAACTGTTCGTAGTCGCCGTCATTCAGCAGCGTTTGCATCCATTGCTTTTCATTTATTTGTCTTGTCGTTGTGGCTACGTCTGTCTGCCAACTCGTTTCACCACTATTGTTGTTTACTTCTCGAGGTATCGTCGGAGCGGTGCTATTTTCTGTATGCTTTGAGGTGGGTAGACGCGAGATACTGTCACTTTGATTTAATGCAAACCATAAATAAACGTTAAGCCCAAGTGATAGCACCAAAAGACCGATAAGTAGCACTGCCAGCGTGGCCCTCATTAAGGCTGCTCCACATGGATACAAGCCTTGCCGTAGGCCTCGGTAAATTGTGCAGGCATACGCTTGGGGGCGCCCGTATCTAAACTTACACATACAAATGTGGTAACCGCGTCAAACACGGTTTTCATACGCTTGGGGCAAATAAATTGAAATTGTCGTTTAAGGGTTAGTTTTGAATCACAGTGCACAATCCACGTTGCACAATATAAGCTATCGCCTAAATGGGTGGGCAAGTGATAATTCAGTTCGTGGCGCTTAATCACCATGCCGCGATTGAGTGACTGGTAGTCTGAAAAGTGAAGGCCGAGCGCGTTTGAATGAGCCCACGCGAGTTTTTCAAGTTGCGTTAAATAGGCCACATTATTCACGTGCTGATAGTGATCAATATGGGTCTCATCTATATGCCACTGCTCGATAAATGGCGCATCATGCATCCAAGGTAACGCTAGATCGGTCAATGTGATTCCTTAAGGTTATAAAACGTCAGGCAGCGGATTGTCATCCGGCAGCGTTATTGTGTCATCAAACAAGCGGTGCATTAGCGCGCTTTCACGTTCAAGCACAGGTTGAATAAAACTCTGCACATCGCCAATGGCTTTAAACGCATTAAACCCTCTTTCGAGAAACTCGTGAAGTGCTAGCAAGCCTGCCAGCTTTGCCGGTCGGCGAGACAACGAAATCAGCATACCAATTCCTCGAATCTTGATGACATCGGCGAGTTGGTCACCAAGGTGTGAGATAATTTCAATTTGATGTTGTCGGTCATCGCGTCTGCCTACATGGCGATACGCTTCGGCGTAGCTGTGTCTATTTATTGGTTGGTCTGCAAAATGCGCATTGAGATATTGCGCCATTGCCATATCAAGGTCGAACGACAGGGCATTTAACGACAGTGCATCGTCCATGGCGTTCATAGCTTTGTCGGGCAATACTTTGGCTAATTTGGGGATAACACGCACTAGATCAGCATCTCGTTGACTGAAATCTTTTGGCCCATATAACTCTTCAACAAAAAACGCCATGGCTTTTTGATATCGCTTTTGTTGGGCTAAATCATCATGACTAACCAACAGTCTCTGGCACTGCCAATGCTGTAATTCATGAATCTTGTGCATCACATCTAACTTAGTGGCAAGGTCGCGAAGTGCATTCACTCTGTGGATGTGTTTTATGATTTCTTGTGCCAAAAATAAGCTCCGACGTGAAAAAGAGTAAACCTAGATTGACCCAACCAGCTTTTGCTTTCAAGGGACAAGTTTAATCCCTTTGGCTTTTACTGGTATACTTCGCGCCCAATCTTAAGCAGTACATTGATAAGGTTAACACCACGTAATATGGAACCAATAGGTAGTTCGTCATTGCAAAGCAGCATTAGTAATAGCATTGGTATTGATAACGGGCCAATGGAAGTAGACCGTGACGTCCCCGCGCTTATTTCGCTATTCAATGATACGTTTTCAGACTTTAATACGCGCTTAGTATTGGGAAGCGACGAACCTATTTATCTGCCTGCTAACGAGACATGTGCCTATAACCAAATTGTGTTCGCTCATGGGTTTTTCTCAAGTGCGCTTCATGAAATTTCGCATTGGTGTATTGCTGGAGAAGCGCGTCGTAAGCTAGAAGACTATGGATATTGGTACTGTCCTGATGGACGCGACGAACAGCAGCAGGCCGATTTTGAGAAAGTGGAAATAAAGCCACAGGCTATCGAGTGGGCTATGACAGAAGCGGCTGGGCGTACCTTCCAAGTCAGCACCGATAACTTAAACGGCGCAGAGCCTGACAGAGAAGGGTTCACACGCAACGTAGCTGCGCAGTTGCAACGTTATAAAGCCGAAGGATTTCCACCGCGAGCGGCGCGCTTTATCCGCGCATTAGAACAAACATTCTTATCTAAAGCGCCTCACCACGCTCAAGACTCCGCACCTAATCAACATACAAGCACGCCAGTAGGAGGGAATGCTGCATGACTCAACCCTTGTTTCGACTAGGTATTATTGTCAATCCTTTTGCGGGCATTGGCGGTGCACTAGCACTTAAAGGCAGTGACGGGGCCGAAATAAGAGAAAAAGCCTTAGCGATGGGCGCTGAAAAAAAAGCCAACGAAAAAATGGCGCGCGCATTAAGCATACTTGATGCATTGTCTGGGCAGTTTACCGTTGTCACCGCTGCCGGCGACATGGGCGCAAGTGTTTGTGAGTCGTTGGGTATTCCGTTTGAGGTCATTTACGCGCCAGAGCAGGAGCAAACTGAAGGGGAAGATTCAGAACGCGCGGCCAAGGCGATGGTTGAGGCTCGTGTCGACTTACTGCTATTTGCGGGCGGCGATGGCACTGCGCGTAATATATGCCGTATGGTAGGCAACGACGTACCCGTGTTAGGCGTGCCAGCCGGCTGTAAAATTCACTCGGGCGTTTATTGTGTTTCTCCCTCTGCGGCTGGGCAGGTCGTTAGTCAAATGATTGCGGGTGAACTGGTCAGCGAAATGGATGCTGAGGTGAGAGACATTGATGAAGACGCATTTAGAAACGGCAAAGTCATTGCAAAACACTATGGTGAAATGCGCGTCCCTGCCGAACTCAGTTACGTACAAGCCGTTAAAATGGGCGGCAAAGAAGATGAAGCCTTGGTACTTGACGATATTGCAGCGTACATTAGCGAAATAATGGACGATGAGCCAGACACCTACTTTGTAATGGGCTCTGGGTCGACGGTTGGCGCTGTGATGGAATTCCTTGGGTTTGATAATACATTGCTGGGTGTCGATATTGTCAAAGGCGGCGAACTTGTGGCCAGTGACGTTACGGCGCAGGCACTTATTGATATTACTAAAGGCCATCCAACAAAAGTGGTATTGACCGTCATTGGGGGGCAAGGACATGTGCTAGGCCGCGGCAACCAGCAGTTAAGCCCCGCATTTATTCGCCAAATTGGCAAACCAAACATGCTTGTGGTTGCCACCAAACAAAAAATTCAGGCGCTTCAAGGAAAGCCTTTACGTCTAGATTCTGGTGACGGTCAGTTAGATGAAAACCTTGCCGGTGCCTTCACCATTATCACGGGTTACAAAGACAAAGTGCTTTATAACGCGGTTTAGCCACAAGCACCTTATTAAATTGTTTAAAAAGAAGAGTTAGGAGAAAACCTTGTTACCACCTGCTGCTGCGCCACAAGACGTGGTTGATGCTATTGCAAAAGTTGAAGCACTTCTTGACGACGTCGTTAACCACGGCAACGATGACGAGCTCTTTATCGCCAGCTATTTGCAAGGTCACTTTGCTGTTGAGGCGCGTCAATTAGAAATGGTTGAAGGAGCAAGTTTGTCGATGCTAAACGACAAGATGACTGACAGTCTTCAGCGGGCTTTTGACAACAACGAGCTTGACCCGCAAGACGCAGAGTTAGTTAAAGCGCTGTGGAGTAGGCTTTTCGAAGGGGCTAACTAAGTTCTTACTTACTAATCCCCTAAATTATAAACGGCAACTTCCATACGCTTTGTCAGTGAGTTGCCGTTGGTACCTCTAGGATAAAAAATGCGTTACCATGCAACAAGTTATTAACATGTTGCGAGTGAGTTATGCTAAATCGTGCGTCTAAGCCATTTGTTAAGTTAGTCGAGCGCTATCTACCTGACCCTTTCATTTTTGTTCTCATTTTAACACTGGTCACACTCGTCGCTGCAGTCATTGTCGAGCAGCAATCGCCCGTTACGGTTATAGAGCAATGGGGCAGTGGCATCTGGGGACTACTTACCTTTTCGATGCAGATGCTGCTTGTGTTGGTCACAGGCTTTATGCTCGCCAATACGCCGTTGATGAAAGCGCTTTTGTCGCGACTTGCTATGCTGGGCAATACGCCCGGCAAGGCAATAGTGCTTGTCACTATAGTGTCGCTTACCGCGAGTTGGATAAACTGGGGTTTTGGGCTTGTCGTGGGGGCATTATTCGCAAAAGCATTAGCGCGTAATACTCGAGTTGACTACCGTTTGCTGGTGGCAAGCGCCTATTCTGGGTTTGTGGTTTGGCATGGTGGCCTGGCAGGTTCTGTTCCTCTTACTATCGCGACCGAGGGGCATTTTGCCCAAGCTCAAATAGGCGTTATCTCTACCAGTGAGACGATTTTTAGTGCATTTAATCTGTCTTTGCTGGCGATTTTGTTTGTGGTTATTCCGCTGGTTAATAGGCTAATGCTACCCACTGAGCATGACAGTGTATTTGTTGATACAGACAAGCTAAGCGAAACACAAGCACCTGTTACAACCAACCAAAGGCCCGCAGACAAATTAGAAACCAGTAGAGCGCTTTCTTTGTTAGTGGGAGCGTTGGGGCTTTTTTATTTGGTCAGCTATTTTATTCAAGAGGGCGGGCTAAACTTAAACATTGTCAATATGCTCTTCTTGTTTTTAGCTATTGTGTTACACGGTACACCAAGAAGTTTGCTGCACAGCTTACAGCAGGCAGTACAAGGCGGTAGCGGCATTATCATTCAGTTTCCGTTTTACGCTGGCATTATGGCGGTTATGGTGCAATCTGGTTTGGCACAATCAATGTCGCAATGGTTGATTAGCATGGCAAGTGCTGACTCTTTGCCAGTGTGGAGTTTTATCAGTGCAGGCATTGTTAATATCTTCGTGCCTTCTGGAGGCGGGCAGTGGGCAGTTCAGGCCCCCGTTGTTTTGCCTGCGGCCATGGAGCTTGGCGCTGATGTTTCTCGCGTTGCTATGGCGGTCGCCTGGGGAGACGCATGGACAAACTTGATTCAACCCTTCTGGGCATTGCCTGTTTTGGCTATCGCTGGGCTTAAAGCCAAAGACATCATGGGATTTTGCCTATTACAGCTAGTTATAACAGGTGTGATCATTGCGTTGGTGCTTAGATTTGTTTAAAGCTGTTAAACAAAAACGGCTTACGCTGCTGTTAAGGCAGCGTAAGCCAGTGGATAACATTACATAAACGGTTTTAGTGCCTCAACCTCTTTTAATTGTGGCATCACGCTTTCAGTGTCGCCAACAATGGTCAAGTGCATTTTATTCACGTCCAGGTATTTCGCGGTGACCGCTTTTATCTCTTCTGGTGTGATAGCGTAAATGGTTTTCACATAGTCAGCTAAATAACTCTCGTCCAAACCATGTAGCTCTGTAAACGCAAGTTGAGAGATAATGGCAGTACGTGATGAGTTTCTTAGCACAAAAATACCAGCCATGTAGTTTTTGATCCCTTCGAGCTCTTCAGCAGTCGGTGCTTCGGTTGCGAGTAGATTGATCTCTTTAATGATCTCGTCAAGTGCAGCGCCTGTTGACTCTGCCGTAACATCGGCTGCTTCATACCAAACACCCGTACCAACGCGGTCTACCATTGAAGAACGAGGAGAGTAAGTGTAACCCTTATCTTCGCGGATATTTGATGTAATACGGCTTGAAAATGCGCCGCCAAGTAACGTATTCATCAGGCTCATTTTCATATAGTCGTCGTGCGCGGGTGAAAGTGTTGCTAGACCAAGTCTCAATGTTGACTGCGGCGCACCTTCGCGCGCGAGTATCTCAAAAGACGGCCCAGTTTGCGTCAACACCGTCTTGCGCTCAACGGTTTCACCTTTCTCCCATTGACCAAATGAAGCTTCTACCGCCTTAGCCACTTCATTTTTATTAAACACGCCTGACACATAAAGGTGGCTGCGATTAGGTACAATATTTGTCTTAACGAAATCGGCTGTATTTTGTGCTGTAAGTCCAGAAATACTCTCGCTTGTAGGGTAAAGTCGACCGTATGGATGATTACCAAAAACCGAGTTATAGAATGCTTCATTTGCAATTGAAGAGGGGTTTGAAAGTGAAACGGTTAGACGTCGCTGAGTATCTGTTTTAATGCGCTCAAGGTCATTGGTTTCAAACTTGGCATTCATAACCATATCAGCAATTAATGCCACAGCGTCGTCACCAAATTCAGATAGTACACTCATACCGATGAAGCTTGAATCCATACCCACTGAAGTATTTACTTCACCCCCCATGCTCGCTACTGACTCTGCTAATTGTTTTGCTGTGTAAGTATGGGTGCCTTGGCGCAGCATTTCATAGCTGATATCTGAAAGCCATATGCTTTCGCCATCGTCAATGTTGCCCGTGCCGGTGCGTAACTGCAATGTCACTTTGGGCGTTTTACCATAAGGAATAAAGGTAACTTTTAAACCATTATTGAGTGTTACTGTATCGGTTTCGGGCACAACAAAATCTTTGGGCTGCCCACCTACAGGCGGTGTCTCTTTTGCTATAGTTGAAAATGCGCTCAACGTGCACAATGCTGTCACCGCGGTGACGAGAAGTTTTCTCTTAAATTTCATGGTTACTCTCCTTGTTCCGCGGCGTCAGTTGTCGTTTCAGGTTTGGCTCTAGGGTCTTCACCTGGCGTGACGGTTAAAATGGTACGGTTCGTAGGGCGAAGATACTCTTTAACCGTTTTAGCAATGATTTCGGGCGTTACTTTCTTAAAGTTTGCTTCTAATTCATTAATTTTACTTGGGGCATTATCAAACAAGGCAAAACTTGCTAACAGATCTGCGCGACCAAAACCATAAAATCCGTCTACTGCATCAAATAGGCTAGAGCGTATCTTAACAATTGCGCGCTCCATTTCTTCTTCACTCAGTGGCGTTTCTTGCAGTTTGTTAACGACCTTGTCGATGGCTGCAGTGATGGTATCGCGGCTAACGGTATCGTCATGGGTAAACGAACTCATCCAAAGCATGGGCCCGTTATAGTTGAACATGTTGCCAAGCAAGTAGTTGATACCACCATTTACACTTCCCGTGATTTGCTGATTTTTAACAAGTTCTTGATACAACAAACTGTCTTCACCTTGCACTAAAATTTGGTCAATGATGCCCATTGCATAGTATTCTGGTGTGTTTCTCGGTGGCATTTTATAAGCAAAAGCATACGCAGGTTTTGGTGCAAGCTTGTCGAACTTATTAAACACCTTTTCTTTTTCTTGGCGAAGTTCGGTAAGGTCAGGTTGAGGGGCTAGTTCAGTCGACGGTATTGCAGCAAAGTATTTTTCGACCAATTGCTTAGCTTGTGCAACATCAATGTCGCCAACTACGGCTAATACCGCATTGTTAGGAGCGTAGTACATATTAAAAAACGCGTCTACGTCTTCAAGGTTTGCAGCGTCCAAATCGGCAAGGTCGCCGTAAAAATTGTGCGCATTGTACCAGTTGTTAAACGCGTATTGAGGCATATCAAGCCATGGGAAACCACCGTAAGGTCGGTTAAGCACGTTAACTTTAACTTCGTTTTTAACCACACCTTGCTGATTTGTTAAATTTTCTTGCGTTATTGCGAGCCCTTTCATTCTGTCGGCTTCGGCCCAAAGAAATGTTTCTAATTTATGCGCTGGAATAATTTCAAAGTAGTTAGTGAAATCAAACCGTGTCGAGCCGTTTAAAACGCCGCCATTGTCATTGACCAACTTAATAAATTCCATCTTTCCTAAGTTTTCAGAGCCTTGAAACATCATGTGCTCAAAAAGGTGGGCAAAGCCTGTGCGGTCTTTAGGCTCATTTCTAAAGCCAATATTGTAATAAACAGCCACAGTGACCACAGGCGCAGTGTCATCTTTTGATAAAACGACCTTAAGTCCATTGTCTAACGTGAAGTATTCGACGGGCACGTTATAGCCAACGTCCATTTCAACGTTACTTGCAGCCTCAACTATTTTTGAGGTTTGATCGACCGAGGTTTCTGATTGTGAGCGCGTGTCTTGACCACAGCCACTCAACAATACCGACAGAACACCTGCCGCAATTAAGGAAAGTTTTTTCATCGTTCTCTCATTCTTTTATCTAGGTGATACCGTGCACATCAACATCCTTGCCGACCAAACACCAAACGGAGCGTGTAAAGATGGGATACGGTGTGAGTGGCGCGCTCTTTGACATTCAAAATAAGAAAAGAGGGCACCTTAACTTAGAATGCAGGGAGGTATTAAAAGGGTCAACAGAAATTCGTAACACTTTGTTAATTGCTCAGACTGTTGAGAGAATAGGTCCGTAGTCTTGCATATTCAATCTGTTGGGAATGCTTGGTAGGCACTCATCCTCGTGATGTGTCACATATAGCACCGTACTTGTTTTTGCGTTAGCGACTATATCGATGAACTTCAGTATTTTTTGCCGATTAAATTCATCTAGTCCGTTACACGGCTCATCGAGAATGAGTAGTGTGGGGTGTTTAACCATTGCTCTTGCGAGTAGTACTAACCGCTGGTCGCCAAAAGAGAGCGACTGAAATGGAGTATGCTTCTTATCTTCCATACCCAATACGGCCAGCCATTCTGCGGCGCAGGTTTTCTCTTCTTGGCTTGCTTTCGCATAAAGGCCAATACTGTCGTAAAAGCCAGAAAGTATCACATGTTCTAGGCTTGCATTTACCTTGTATTGCATATGCAGCGCATTGGACATTATGCCAATGTGCTTTTTAATATCCCAAATGCTTTCACCCGTTCCTCGTTTTATGCCGAAAAGGGTCAGTTCGTTGGTGTAACAATGAGGATTATCGCCTGTTATCATTTGTAGCAAACACGTTTTACCAGAGCCGTTAGGGCCAACAATTTGCCAGTGGGTATGTTGTGTTACCGTAAAATCGAGATTTTCAAATATGGTTCTGCCGTCGTATCTCACATAGCCCTTTTTAAGGGAAATAAGTACCTGAGGTGACGCCTTGTCTTCCACTGTATTTGAGGTAGTGATTTGATGAGAAAGCAGCGCCTGCGGTAGCGACACCGCATTGTTGCTTAATGCAAACCATGTGCTGAGCTCGTCAATGATACTCTCATAACTGATGGCTTTTTCAGAACGCCACGTCACCGCGAGATTTTCCATAACGATGACATAGGCGAGTATTCCCTGAGGAATATCGCTCAGTTTGTTGGCAGTTATTACAAGTGTGGCTTGTTGTTGAGAGGTGAGAAACTGACTAAACGCTTTTGCAGAATCAATATCTAGCCCTTCGAAAGGTTCATCGAGCACGATAAGTTTGGCATTGCTAAGCCATGCCATAACGATAATGACTTTGCGTGTCTCGCCAGTCGATAATGCAAGAAACTCGGCATCCAGCAAATGTTCAATGCGAAGTATTGTGACTAATGTGTTGAAAAAAGGGTGGTTGATATAGTCGGTATTAGTGCGAGTAAAAAGCTCTCTGACTCTAGTTGGTGTAGCTATAACATCAAGTATATCAGCGCTGTCTTTTCGTCTCTCTTCCTCGATCAACGCTTGTTGTGCGGCTATCGACACTTGCGCTACTTCTGAGTCGAACTCCCGTTTTCCAGCTACGGTTTTACCATCGCCAGCAATAGCAGATAATAACAGTGATTTTCCGGCCCCATTTCTGCCCGCTACAATATAGTGAGTTGGCTTTTCGTGACCGCAGGGGGTCTGAATATCGATTGAGAAAGCGGGTGTTTTAAACCCTGAAGGCAACGAAAGAGCAAATTCAAAAAGCGATAGCATGTGATGATAAATGAAAGCTAATATGTCGCCTCATTGTGAGTGAAAATATGCCGCTGTCAATGGCGCAACGAAAAGTGTGTCACAGTCACTGCGCTTGGATGGGAAAAGGATTGCGCTTAGGCGGCAAACCTATTCCGCATTTTGTAGAATATAAGACAAGTTCTTTTGCGATGGGTAGCGCTTCTGTAGGTTAAGCTTAAGAAACTACTTTGTGGTGCAATTATTGCAGTGTTGAGCGTAATAACACAAGTATGGGTGATTTTTTGACCCACGTCGTCGGTTTGATGGCACTTCAACTAGCATAAAACTGTCAGCCGAATTTTTGTGTGACTTCACATTCAATAATGACGGACTGTATTTGGAATCGAAAAATGAATGGCGCTCAGTGTAAACCTAATTCGAAATCGTTGACTATCGCTGTTAGGTGGTTAGCAGGTATTGCCGCAGCAATAAGTGTGATGACAGGGTGTACTGCTTCACAAGAAACGCAAAGCCAACTTGCTCAAACTAATTCATCAACGATAAATGCCCTTGGCAACGTTGAATATTATACCTATTTGCTTGCCAATGAGCTTTTTGCTGATGCGGGCCCATCACGCCAGTCTCGTTATGCAGTAGTGGGCTTTGTACCCGCTGATACAATGAAATTTGATGCTAATCATCAGCATCCACTGATGCTGCTTGGCCATCAACTAGAGCAGGGCATGATTACTGAGGCGACAAAACGGGGTTTTTCTACTCAAGAATTTAAGCTATCAGACGATATTATTGTTAGTGACGAAAGTGACAGAATACTGACGCGTGAAATTGAACGACTGTCTAATATTGAGCGTGTCGATTTTTATATTACTGGCACTATGGTGTATCAGGAATCTGGAGCAGTGGTAAATGCACGTATTATCAACGCGCGAAACAAAGATATTGTTGCCGCTGCCACGCGTTTTTTTCCAGCAGAATTGTTTTGGCAAGAAGAGCGCGTAACCACGCGTAACGGCAAGTTATACAGAACCGAGAGTTTGAGGTAATTCATGACAACTAAATATAAATTGGCAGGGCTCATGCTATCGGCTTCACTACTTACGATAAGTGGTTGCTCGATGATGATGGAAGAAGAACAGGTAGCCGAGCAAGCTCCTCAGCGTCCAGCAATGAATGTGATAGACGTTACCGCTCAAGATCGTGCCCCGAGCAGACCTCAAGTGACAGAAGATGAACAAGAAGTGAGGGGAATGGATGCGTATGGAGCAATTGGGCAACCGCCATTATATTCAAGCGTTCAAGGGGCATATAAGGGCAGGCCGCTAACCAAACATATTGGCGATTATGTGAAAAACATGACGCAAGACCTCATTGCTAACATGGAATATGTTAATGACAAAACGCCTATCGGCGTAACACATTTCGCGTTACTAGATACCAACTTACAAAAAACTGATT
Organism: Alteromonas sp. KC3; assembly: GCF_016756315.1. Taxonomy (NCBI): domain Bacteria; kingdom Pseudomonadati; phylum Pseudomonadota; class Gammaproteobacteria; order Alteromonadales; family Alteromonadaceae; genus Alteromonas; species Alteromonas sp. KC3. The sequence goes on along the minus strand of NZ_AP024235.1, from coordinate 2,832,129 downwards.
TGCTCGGCAGGCAAATGGCGGAATCGTTTGTTCACGAACTTCATAAGTTTCGTGTGCCTGTTATTGATTTCAAGGCGACAGAGTACATTCGTATTACCGAAGACGGTGACTTCGTGTTAAGTCGAGATTACTTGGAGTTAAGCAGCAGTCTTCCTATCGAGTATGTACTGACAGGTACAATGACAAAGCACCAAGGTGGCGTTTTGGTAAATGCGCGAATATTGGGTATGGAATCACGCGCGGTTGTTGCTAGTGCACAAATGCTTGTACCATTTTATGTCGTAGATGCACTCATACCGAGTGATGGCAGTGAACAAAATGGTATGCGCGACGGTGTAAAACTAAGCCGAGGTTAAGAGGTCTCTCATGCTAAAACAGTTTCCATTACGCGCGTGTTCTCTTTTGGTAGCGGGCGTAGTTGTGATGACATTGAGCGGGTGCACAAGCACAGATTCTATTGGCTCTTTTTGGCTTGGTGAAGATGGTGAAATTACCCATGACGCAGAGCCTGTTCCAGTGCCAAGGCGTTCAGGTTTAGTGTACACACCAGATTCAAGAGACCGCGAGTATCAACAACACGTTGCGGTGGAGCCTGGCTATAAAGATCCACTACACCAAGGCTTTTTCCCTTCACAAACCCATAAAAGGCTGAACGATTATGCGTCTCAGCTGGCAATGAAATTAATGGACAATGCAACGCGACTGACCCATCAAGATATGGTCGGGGTCGCCAGTTTTGTGCGTCTAAATCATTCGCTTAATGAAAGTACTGTGCTTGGTAATCAACTATCAGAGTACTTAATTGCTGAACTACAAGATTTTGGGTTAGCCATTGTCGACTTCAAGCTGGCCGGTGGAATTACCGTTACGCCAGTGGGGGATTTTGTACTTACGCGCAGTGGAAAAGCGCTTGCAAAGCAAGTAGAAATGGACCATGTGGTTACAGGAACTATTATCGAAGATGACAGGGGCGTGCGAGTTAACGCACGCATTGTGTCACTTGAAAATAAACAGGTGGTGGCGAGTGCCGATGTTTATATACCCGCTTTTATCGTAATGGACCTGAACAAAATGGCCAGCGTACGCACGCCTTAATTCGTCTAAATACCGCGAATAGCCTCTCGAGTCATAAAGCGGCTGGTATTAACCGCATTTAGCAAGTCGTTGCTCATTGGAAGGGGTTGATTACACAAGCTACTGACTAATACTTCAGCCATCAAGGGTGCAGTGGTCAATCCTCGTGACCCCAAGCACGTTAAAGCAGATACTGCGCTAGCAGGCAGTGTGGGTACTGTTTCCAAAGGTCTACCGACACCGAGATCGCTGTAATGTGCTTTCAATAGTGTAAAGTCATGAAGTGCACCCACCACAGGCTGATGATCCGGTGAGCCCAATCGTGTAGCTGCCCTTGCCATGCCGTCATGTTTGAGTTGGCCGACAATGTCTGTGTTGGCTAGTGCTTGGGAGTGGGTAGCCAAATTTGTATCGGTTTCTTCACCACGTATATCTGTTGCCATATCATTTTTAACATAGGTTGAGCCAAGTGCATGTCGTTCATTTAAGCTAGGCGTCATATAGCCTTTGTGACAAAGCACTGTTTGTAGTGATGCAATGGGGGCTTGCGTCGGTATGGCTTCAACCTGGCCGCGAACTGGTCTAAGCGATAAGCTATCAAACTCGGATAAACCAACCGCGCCAGCACCTGGAGCTAATATTATGTGGCTGGCGCTTTGTGTGGTTTCACTCGTGTCATGAATAAAATGTGCATTAACGCTTTCTGTAACGCTTTTGGGGGTGTCGACTACGCTGTGACCCACATAGCGATGTCCTGCTTTAATCGTGAGATTACCCGTCTTTTTAGCTTGGCGTACCATGGCATCAACGAGATGCGGGGGAGACAGCCAACCACCTTCTTTTATTAATAAACCTGAGTATGGAAGCGCGATATTGGCTATTTCACTAACCGTGTTGCTGTCAATCTTTGCTACCAAGTCTTCGGGCCACACGTCTGAATCTGCGAGCTTATTTTGACGCTCGGCTACCTTATCGTTAAAGCTAAGCTGAATAACGCCACAAAATTCATGTGCTACCTGCGGGTATTCTTGGACTATGTGTTCATAACACTGCTTGGCATATAAAAAACTATGGGCTTGAATTCGGCTGGCAATGCTTGCTTCACTATGTAACTGAGGGTAGAAGCCGCCTTGTGGATTGCCGGAGGCGCCCGCGGCCAATTCTGCCTCTTCAAAATACAAGGTTGTCGCAATACCTCGGTTGGCAAGCGATAAACATACACTTGCAGCGGCTAGCCCAGAGCCTACAACAATCACGGAACTTTCTGTTGTTAACGTTGTGTTGCCGTAGCGATAAAAAGGCCCTTGGGGCTGCCGAAGCTTATGGGGAACGTTTTCGCTCACCTCACTGAAAACACCGGTTAACATATCGCGCTTGCGCCCAAACCCGTTCCTTTTTGCGATGGTGAACCCTACATTTGCTAAACCTCTTTTTACGATACCCGCTGCAGTAAAAGTGCCAAACGTGGTGCCTGTTTTTGATAATCGAGCCATTTGACTGAACAAGGCGTCAGTCCACATATCAGGGTTCTTACTTGGCGCGAAGCCATCTAGAAACCATGCATCCACCAATCCGTTTCGAGGAGAGTGCCACTGGGGTAGAAGCGTGTGAACATCGCCAATCCACAAATCCAGTGTGGTCGAAAATGTATCGAACTGAAGTCGGTGACAGCCTTCTAGACCCATAGGATACACATCAGCTAACGCAGTGGCTTCACTAAGTAGCGCGGGAAATGCCGCTAATGCTCGTTGCATATCTGACTGCGGAAGAGGGTATTTTTCGGTTGTTAAGAATACGAGGCGCTTTAGAGGGTGACTCGGATTTGCTTCTCGAAACTTTTGAAATTCGTGCATCGCAACTAAAAAATTTAAGCCTGTCCCAAACCCCGTTTCTGCAATAACAAACGTGTATTCAGTCCAGTTTTGCCAACGCGTTTTAAGGTCGTTACCATCAACGAAAACGTGTTGAGTTTCATCTATACCACTGTCATTGGAAAAATAAACATCGTCAAAATGATCGGCCACAGGTGTACCGCTGTCATTAAAATGTACCTGTGCGTGCTTAGATTTCAATTTTTCTGGTTCTCCGCTTAGCTCAACTTTTCACTACCAATGCGCTATAACGCGCTGTGACACCGTTTGACCACTCATCATACCGCCAATGGTAACCCATCGGCCTTTAATTTGGATGAGTCCTCGGTGATCCATCGTCGGTGTTGGGGAAGTCGTGATAGACCATTTACCGGTAGCGATATTATATACCCAAATATCAGCACTGGGCTCGGATGGTTTGCCGTTATACCCGATGCCGTTATAGTTGTAAGGATTGTTAGAGCCGCCAACGAAATGTATACGGTTCGACTCCGTATCACCTGCACTTGCCATGCGATACCGAGCTGTTCCTGTTGGGTGCTGAACAATCCTCCAGTCTATTTTTAAATGGTTGGCAGTATCGATAACGCCCTTATAACAGGCTGTTTCTGCGTGAAAAGAACGACGCTTATCTTCGTTTGGGAGCACGGCTACGCCGTCGCATACAAGCATAGTATTTTGAACTAGGCCGCCAGCGTGACCGAACACAGGTTTACCTAAAAATGGACTAGCTTGATGCCACGTATTGGTTTGCGTATCGAATACTTGCACTAAGTTTACGTTGCCGTCATTGTGCCAACCAGAAATCAAATACACGTAGCGAGATTGGTACACAAGGGCAACGGCGTCATCCACAGGAATTGGCATAGGGGGTAACAGTGTATATTTCTTCTCGACAGGACTGTATTTGTACACATCCGGTGTGCTTATTTCAGTGTGATCTTCCGCTACTGTGTAGCCACCAAAAATGTAAACCGCATCATTAACACCAACGGCAACGGACGCTAATCGCCCTTTAAGCGGCAAGCTGGACGGTACGCCAGGTATTGCTTGCCATTGACCAACATCGCCATTAACTATCTCTATCTGCCATGCGTTGTTATGAACATCGTTGTGAGTTTTTCCATTACTCAAGCCCATAAAGCTAAACAAATACACGATGTCATCAATATTTAACGTTGCCACCGCATTGTTAGATGTGCCTTCGGGTAAAGAGGGGATTGTTATAGAAGAATGCGCGGCATTCGCTTTCTCTGTAACTACGCTTGTTTCATTAGCACTCGCGCTCATTGGCTTTGATTGTGCGCTCATGGGCTCTGATTGTGCGCTCATGGCTGTCACACAGGCAAGCAAAACGATAGCTATGATGCGAAGGCGGCGGGGAAAATGAGCGTACTGTTTTTGTGTATTGAAAGTAGTTGGCATATTTTTCGCTGCTTTCTCTAATTAGGTATCACAATGTTTGGATAATAAAGGGGGCATTGTAGCGATCATTAAGCATGTTTGCTTGGGAAAGTCGGCAGAAGCGTATTTTGCCTTATGGCGCGTTTTCTCAAACGGCATCTCCATGACATCACATATGCCAAAAAAGCGTTGTGCTATTGCACCAAATAGTGGGTGGTCCAAGCACACTTTGGGGTCATTGATTTTGTTTGCTTACACGTGTACGCTGAGTTGAAATAATTATATAAATTGCCGTTGTGCAATGATTTAGTGGAAACGCATTTTGAGATATGCGCTAAGCAGACCACTTTATGATTCAAAATCGTTACCATAAGCCGCACTAACGCAAAGGGTAAACTATGAGAAGAGCAGTCATCACCGGTCTTGGCATTGTATCAAGCATCGGCGTAAATAAAGAAGACGTACTCGCTTCACTAAAAGCGGGCAAGTCTGGTATTACATTTTCAGAACAGTTCGCCGAAATGGGCCTAAGAAGCCAAGTTTGGGGCGATATTAATATTGATTTGAAAGACCACATCGATCGTAAAGCAATGCGCTTTATGGGGGATGCGGCAGGCTACGCTTATGTTGCAATGCAACAAGCTATCGTAGACTCAGGCTTAGAAGAAAAAGATATTTCTAACGAGCGGACTGGTATTATTGCAGGTTCTGGTGGTGCGTCCTCTGAAAACCAAGTGTTATCAGCTGACATTCTTCGCGAAAAAGGCGTTAAACGTGTTGGCCCATATATGGTACCTCGCTGCATGGCGTCAACCGTATCGGCTTGTTTAGCGACACCGTTTAAAATACGTGGCGTTAATTACTCTATTGCCTCAGCATGTGCTACAAGCGCACACTGTATCGGTAACGCTCTAGAGCTTATCCAGTTAGGTAAGCAAGACGTTGTTTTTGCGGGTGGCGGTGAAGAACTGCATTGGTCGCTATCTAGCCAGTTCGATGCGATGGGTGCGTTGAGCTCGAAATATAACGACAACCCATCAGTTGCGTCTCGTACGTACGATGCAGCACGTGATGGATTTGTCAGCTCTGGCGGTGGCGGTATGGTTGTCGTTGAAGAGCTTGAGCACGCATTAGCTCGCGGTGCCAAAATCTATGGTGAAGTTGTTGGCTATGGCGCAACGTCTGACGGTTACGACATGGTAGCACCGTCGGGTGAGGGCGCTATTCGTTGTATGCAAATGGCGATGCAAAACGTTAATGGCCCGATTGATTACCTCAACACACACGGCACATCAACGCCTGTGGGGGATGTCAAAGAGTTAGCTGCTATCCAAGAGGTGTTTGGTCAATCAGGCGTGCCAATTAGTGCAACTAAGTCTCTAACAGGTCACGCACTGGGAGCTGCGGGTGTAAACGAAGCAGTTTATAGCCTGCTAATGATGGAAAACAGTTTTATCGCGCCATCGATTAACATCGATACATTAGATGAGGCGGCTCAAGGCCTAGATATTGTAACTGAAGCACGCGATGCTGAATTAAACACTATTATGTCTAATAGCTTCGGTTTTGGTGGTACTAACGCAACGTTAGTAATGCAAAAATACAAGGGCTAGCGATGCCTGATTAGGTAGGCAACGATGTTTGTCTAAATAGTCATACATTGAAACTAAAAGCGCGCAATGCTTCTGCATTTCGCGCTTTTTTGTATTAGTTGTACTAGAGCGTTATATAAATTGATACTGACGAAACAGGAGGTCAGGGTCAGGAATGGTGAGTTTCCCATAATGACGCTTAAGAAGTCCCTCTTCCTGAAGCTCACCCAGAAGCTGGTTCACTGTCTGACGACTACTATTGATCATCTGCGCGAGAGATTCTTGGGAAAGCGTGAGTGTAATGGTGTCATGCCGCGGCAAGTGCTGACCGTAGCTGGTAGTTAGCATAAGTAAGCGTTTCACTAGCTGGTGCTTTAAACTCAATCCAGCACTTGAGTCGATAAATTGAAATGCACTGCGCACCCGTGTGCAGAGTAAACGTGTGAAATGTGGGTATAATTCAGGGTGTTTTTCCAACAAGGCCTTGAAGGGCTTCTTTTGAATTATTGCTACGGTACAATCGGTCTCGCAAAAGTTATCATGGGTGCGAGGAAGATCATCAAACATGGATATTTCACCAAACCACGTGCCTGGCCCCAATAGCGCAAACAGCATTTCTCTTCCATCTATGCCAACCGAAACAACCCTAAGTCGTCCTTCGCAAACACCGTAAAAGCCCACGCCTTGTTCGCCTTTTGCGTGCAATTGTTGGCCCGCTTTAAGGTGCTTTATTCGCATGTTGTCAAACATGGCTTGTTGCAATTTTTCTGGTATGTCACTAAACCAGATGGAACTGGCAAGGATTTCTTTATAGTTGCTCATTTAACAAATTCATTACATTGTCGGATATCCGACAGTGTATAGTAGTTGTAACGCGTATTGTAGCTTCATAATTGATGTTAAATGATAAAAGTGGAGTGGGTTATGACACAGTCTGTAAAGTCGCAAGTTAGTGAACAGGAATGGCAAACACGAGTCGATCTTGCCGCATGTTATCGTGCCGTAGCCATGTATGGCTGGGACGATCTCATTTTTACACATATTTCAGCCCGTATTCCTGGGCCTGAACATCACTTTCTGATTAACCCCTACGGCATGATGTTCGACGAAGTAACTGCCTCAAGCTTGGTAAAAGTAGACCTAAATGGCAACAAGGTGATGGACAGTGAGTTTGACATTAATCCTGCGGGTTTTACAATTCACAGCGCCGTGCACGAGGCAAGGGATGACGCCAAGTGTGTGCTGCACTTACACACGGCAGAAGGCGTTGCTGTCTCCATCTTAGAAGATGGTTTGCAACCCTATTCCCAACAGTCTTTGTTCCCTCTTGCATCGCTTTCGTACCATGCCTATGAAGGCGTAGCGCTGAATCCTGAAGAAAAAGCGCGCTTGGTAAGAGATTTAGGTGATACTCAGTTTATGATTTTGCGAAATCATGGCCTACTAACCTGTGCTGATAATATTGCCGATGCATTTTTGTTTATGTTTATTTTACAGCGCGCATGTGAAATCCAACTGAAAGCACAAGCGACTGGTCAGCCACTTATTCCAATTCATTCTGCAATACTGCAAGGCATTCAAGCACAAGCTTCTGAGGTAACAAAACAGGCCGGTGGTGCGTTGGCGTGGCCGGGTATCAAGCGTCGTCTTGAACGCCGCTTTCCTGGCTTTGATCAATAACACTGTCTAATTTTAAACAATCTGATTGGCGCTAGGTTACTCATCGCGTAAGTTGCGGTACACTTAGCGCCATGAAAATACTCCTCGAAGATACTATTCCATTTGGTAGTGATTACCTCAACGACCTTGCTGAGGTAACCACTTATGCGTGGCAATCATTGCAGCCAGAGATGCTAAGCGATATTGATATCTTAGCGTTGCGCTCGACAACAAAAGTCACACCTCAGCTACTTCAGTATGCAAATAAACTCAAGTTTGTGACCACTGCTACAGCGGGCACTAATCATTTGGATAAAACATTTCTTGATAGTGCAGGCATTAAGCATAGCTCAGCCGCGGGGTGTAATGCAGTAGCGGTTGCCGAATACGTATTGAGCGTATTATTACATGCACACAAAAACCAAAAAATATCACTGGCCGATGTGACGGTTGGCATAGTGGGCGCAGGTAATGTGGGGAGTGCGCTTTCGGCCATCCTGAAAACACTTAATATCAACTATAAGTTGTGCGACCCGCCCCTTGCTAAGTCAGGCGACTCACGCGATTTTGTATCAATGGGTGAAATTGCACAGTGCGACGTTATTTCGCTGCACGTGCCATTTATAAAGAGCGGGCCTTTCGCCACAGAAACGCTTATAGATAACGCTTTTCTTGAGCAGTTAAATGCAAATCAACTACTCATAAACGCATGCCGCGGTGAAGTAATCGACGAAAATGCTTTAGTCACAATGCTAAACGGCAACAATGCGCCAACTGTTGTGCTCGATGTATTTGACAATGAACCGAACATTAACACCGCGCTTTTTGAACACGCGTGGTTTGTGACGCCTCATATTGCAGGTCATTCTGTTGAAGGTAAAGTGCGTGGCACGCAAATGATCTACGAACAGATTTGTGAGGTACTGGGAAAGCCTGTAGAAAAGCGATTAAGCGATTTTCTCTCGCCAACACAACCCATTAAGATAACGCTTAAACAACCACAAGCACGTTCTCTTTCATATGATGATTTAGCCACAATTTTTCTGAAGGTCTACGATGTGGCGATAGATGATGCTAAAACGCGAGAGACACTACTTCCCAAAAAAGGGGGAAGTGGCAAATTAAGTGAAGCTGATGTCGGCGATAGGTTTGCGCAACTTCGTAAACAATATCGAATTCGAAGAGAGTGTAGTGCATACACGTTGCATACAACGCAAGAAGTTAGCACTCAGGTAGCGCAAACTTTAAGGCAGTTGGGCTTTACTATCAAACACGCAGACAAAATATTGGAGCAGTGAGATAGGCTGTGAAAGGTTGGCACAGTAAATTTACTCGCTACTTGAATCTTTAAGAAGTAATACAACCATAGATGAGAAGTTTAAAAGCAATGTATTCTCATTTTTTTAATTAGGAGCACAAAACATTATGTCACAAGCGTTTGACGTCGCGGTACTTGGCGCCACTGGTTTAGTGGGGCAAACCATGATTGAACTATTAGAAGAGCGCGATTTTCCAGTTAATAAGCTGTATCCGCTTGCCAGTAAACGTTCAGCAGGGAGCACCGTTTCGTTTAAAGGTGAAGACATTGAAGTGTTAGACGCCGATGAGTTTGACTGGTCACTCGTTCAGTTTGGTTTTTTCTCAGCTGGCGGCAGTATATCCGAAAAGTTTGCGCCACTTGCCGCAGACGAAGGGTGTATTGTTATCGACAATACTTCTCACTTTAGATATGAGCCAGACATTCCGTTGGTTGTACCCGAAGTTAATGCTCATGCGCTGGCCGATTTTCGCAATCGAAATATTATTGCAAACCCAAATTGTTCGACCATTCAAATGTTGGTTGCATTAAAGCCTATTCAAGATGCAGTAGGTATTGATCGTATCAATGTGTGCACGTATCAATCTGTATCAGGTGCAGGCAAAGAGGCGATGGAAGAACTCGCGAAACAAACCGCTGGCTTACTGAATGCACGTGAAGTTAAAGCAGAAGCATTCACGCGCCAAATTGCATTTAACGCTATCCCACAAATCGATGTTTTCCAAGACAACGATTACACTAAAGAAGAAATGAAAATGTTGTGGGAAACACAGAAAATAATGGGTGACCAAAGTATTTTAGTTAATGCAACAGCGGTAAGAGTACCTGTTTTTTACGGTCACGCAGAGGCTATACACCTAGAAACGCGTTCACCCATAGATGCGCAACAGGTCAAAGAGTTACTTGCCAATGCGCCTGGAGTGACAGTGTACGAAGGCAATGAGCAATTCCCTACGCAAGTTGGTAACGCAAGTGGTAATGACATAGTTCATGTTGGCAGAATTCGAAATGACATTACGCATCCTCGTGGCCTTAACCTTTGGGTTGTTTCTGACAATATCCGAAAAGGGGCGGCAACAAACAGTATTCAAATAGCAGAAACGCTTATACGCGACTATTTGTAAGCAAAACAGCTGTTGGTATTGAATGCGGTAAGCACAGAAAAAGTAAACATATTTCTGTGCTTGCCGATAGAAATGATAGTTGGCGAAAAGCGTAAATCGATGACACAAACTAGATTGCCTACCACAACTGGTTTATAGTTTGTGTAACGCTATTGTTTTATTGCTTGTGGTATTTGAAAAAATAACCAGAGGTCAGTGGTTTATCTAGTTTAAAAACAACAAAAGAACACGTATCGCGTACGTGTTGCACTGACCACAATTGTCACCGCAAAATGTTAGGAATGCGGGTGATTTAAGAACAAAAATAAAAGCCAATAAAGTTATCATAATAAAGATTGGCTCAAAATCCGCTTCGACGTCACAAGCGGTAAAGACGCTTGAGGGCATATAGGACTGCTATGAAATTGCATTTGACGGGCTTACTTTTACTTACACTTTGTTTGTCTGCCCCTATCGTTTCTGTCGATGCACAGGAGCGTTCCACGCTATTAAAGGGCCCCAAAGACGCCAGTAATCAATATTCTGGATTGGAATATGGTCCAATAGACTCTAGCGATACCTTATGGCGCATAGCGGAGCGTTACCGCCAAAATAATAACCTGTCTGTTTATCAGGTTATGACCGCTATCTATGAACTCAATCCAAATGCCTTTGAAAATGGCAACCTCAATTTGCTCGTTGATGGCGCGGTTCTCAAACTTCCCTCAGAGCGCTATATCGCGCGTATTGATAAACAAAAAGCGCAAATGCGTGCAGAGCAAGATGATAGAGCGTTTGCGGAGCTTCTCAACAAACCTGGTAGCAGTGTAAGAAATATTAAGCCAGCTTCACCGCTGGTGAATCAAAATGATCTTACACAGACCCAAAGCGATATCGAACAGAAAATTACACGTTTAGACGAAGAGCAGACGCGCCAGTTCGATGAACTTCGCATGCAATTTGCGGCGTCACTTGAAAACGTGCAAGCCATACTGGATGAAAATCGACGCCTATACGAGCGCGTTGAAGCCGTAAACGGTGAGCTTGAGACCTTGCGCGGTCAAGTTGAAGGTGATGTTAAGTCTCAATTGGATATGCAGGTAGCGCTTCAGCAAGAATTGCTCGATATGATCAGAGCCGAACAAGCGCAAAGAGAAGCTGAAAAGCAGGACTCCATTTTAAACGCATTAACCAGCCCAATGAGTCTAATTATAGGCACGGGCGTTCTCACGTTACTTTTAGTGGGCGGTCTAATTACTTGGCTATTAAAGCGCAATAGCAGCACTGAAGAAGCACCAGTAACTACACCACCTATTACCTCGACTACTGACGACGTACCGGTTCCTGATGAAGATATTGGAGACCTCTCTAGCGCGCTAGCACCAGATTTGGGTGAGCAAACGGAATTGTCAGATGATGATTTGTTTAACGATGATGATCTTCTAGATGACGTACTCACTTCTGATCTTGAAGATACCCTTGATGACGAATTAGACACATTTGCCGATCTTGAAGATGACATGCTGGTGCCAGACGAAGGCACAGATGATCTTTTCGAAGAGGGTGCTGATGAACTGGACCAAGATGAATTAGATAGCCTTTTCGACGATGACGACCTGTCTGATAAGGTACTGAGTGAGGGTGAAACTGATGACCTCGAAGGTTTCGATTTATCTGGTGATGATGATGTTTTTGAAGAAACTGAAGATACCACAGATAGTGAGACGAGCGAACAAGCACTAGACGAAGTTTCAGATGATGATTTTGATATTGACGACTTACTCGACGATGTTCAAAGTCAGGGCGACGCTGAAAGTGAGGATGAAGAGACACTGGGCACAAATGAAGATATTGGTGCACCCGACGATAATGTTGATGACGATGATATAGATGCTCTGTTGGCCGGTGCATCGCTTGATGATGCTGAAGAAGAAAGTGAGGATACTTCTCCTAGCTTGCCTGCGGTAGAAGATGATGATGACACGCCAGAAATCAGTATTGACGATTTATTAGAAGAACACGGCGTAGATGCTGGGTTGACTGATGAGCTTGACAGCAATGATGATCTCATCAATGAAGAAATGCTGGAAAAACTCGACGACGAAATAAACCAGCAAAATAAAGAAATAAACAAGATTACAGACGATTTGCTTAATGAAATAGAGCAAATTGAAATGATGGGTGGTTTAGGCGACGAGTTCGCTGAAGACGACGAAATAGAAGATGAAATTACAACAACACCATCACCTTCGCCACAGTCTATTCAAAGCTTAGATGACATTGCCGATGATTTGGATGACATCGATGTTGGCGAAGACGTTGATGGCGTAGCTGATTTTTCTGACCCGTTATCTGATGATCTTATTGCTGAGTTGCAAGCTGAAGATGAAAGTGAATCCTTTGATAGTACTAGCGAAGTAGATGAAGAACTAGCTGCTGTTGAAGAAGCTGAGGACAGCGAACCGTCTAGCGAAATTGAATCAAGTGAAGATTTTGAAGATCCGTTTACCGACGAATTATTAGCTGAACTTGAAGCTGATTTAGAAGTAGAGCCAGAAGAGCCTGAATCAGTACAAGAAACCAACGAACTTCAAGATGAAGAAGACTTCAGTGATCCCCTTACTGATGAGCTTCTTGCTGAGCTGGAAGCTGAGGAAACTGACTCCGCAACCGACGCTGATTTATTAGCAGACGAGCTGCTATCGGAGCTTGAGGCGGAAATCGAAAACGAGTCAGAAATAGATCAAGTCGACGATATCAATGATGCTTCGCCTAGTGATGATGATGAGCTAGCACAAGAAAATGTTGAGCAAGGTGCTGATTTAGATGAAGAAAATCTTGACATCGAAAGTGCTCTAGATGACGCTCTTGCAGAAGCAGAAGCAGAAGCAGAAGCAGAAGCAGAAGCAGAAGCAGAAGCAGAAGCAGAAGCAGAAGCAGAAGCAGAAGCAGAAGCAGAAGCAGAAGCAGAAGCAGAAGCAGAAGCAGAAGCAGAAGCAGAAGCAGAAGCAGAAGCAGAAGCAGAAGCAGAAGCAGAAGCAGAAGCAGAAGCAGAAGCAGAAGCAGAAGCAGAAGCAGAAGCAGAAGCAGAAGCAGAAGCAGAAGCAGAAGCAGAAGCAGAAGCAGAAGCAGAAGCAGAAGCAGAAGCAGAAGCAGAAGACCCTTCTTCCGATCCGTTGGATGATGCCATTGAGGATTTCGATCAACAAATGATGGACGATATTCCATCGTTTGGTGAAGTAGATACAGACGCGCAGCCGTCTGAAGCACAAGCTCAGTCCGATGACGATTTCGATGACAGCATTCTCGACGAAGCCTTTGATGACGTAGACAACTTTGAACTAGAGCAGGAAGTCGACGGCGTCGACGCATCTGAAAGCCAAAGCGAAGAAAATCAAACTAAGGCCAACGAAGAATCAGATATCGACGAGTTGGACGATGTTCCTGGTTTAGATGACTGGTTATCGAGCAGTGATGACGAGGGGAACGACAGTCACGCAATCCTCAATGATTTGGACAGCGCTGAATTTGATGAACTTTTACAGAGTTTAGAGTCTGAAGAACCTGTAGATACAAGTGAGCTAGAACCTGTCTCTGAAAGCGAACAATCAAGTGAAGAAAATACAAACTCTGACGAAGCCGACGAAGCCGACGAATCCGACGAAGCCGACGAATCCGACGAAGCCGATGATGATGTATTTGAACTTGATGACGCAGAGGAAGTGGAAGAAGAAACAACTGTTGCAGATGCTTCAGATAACGACGAATCTTCCTTTGCACAAGACGACGACTTTGAACTAGAAGATGACGACCTAGAATCATTTTTTGAGTTAGGCGATGAAGATGAGTTAGAAGACACGTTTTCGTTGGAAGAAGACGATGCCCCTCTAGACAATGTTCCTCTAGAAGAAGCAACGCTAGTTGATACTGAGCATAAAGATTCAGACGATGAACACAATGAATCTGTATCTTCAAGCGCTGCAAGCGACGTAGCCAAAGAGGAGTCGCTTCAACTGGATAACCCTGATTTGGATTTGGCGGCGCTTTTAAATGATGGTAGTAACGATGCTTCTAGCGATGACCTAACACCGCCTGAAGATTTTCTTGATGTCGAGGCGCTTATGGATGACGGAGACGACACCATTGACCCAGATAGCCAAGAACTCGACTTAGACGTCAGTTTGTCTGAGTTCACGGGAGTTACTGACGAAGATACGGTTATTGATATCGACAAGGATGCTGGCCAAAACGCCAATTTAGATCTTGCTCGTGCCTATATCGAAATGGATGATGTAGACGCTGCAAAAGAGCTGCTTGAAGAGGTTATGGTTGAAGGTAGCGATGAGCAGAAAGCAGAGGCGGAATCGATATTGAAATCTATTCGCTAATTGCATGTTGGGTGTGACATGACTACACTTAGCGCCTTTTAGCATAGAGGTATCACAGAGATGGGGCGAATTGCCTTAGGCATAGAATACGATGGCGCTGCGGTTTATGGCTGGCAACGTCAGCGTGAAGTACCTAGTGTCCAAGAACATCTAGAAAAAGCACTTTCTACAGTAGCTAATGAGCCTATAGAAGTTCAGTGTGCTGGTCGAACAGATGCGGGTGTTCACGCGACAGGACAAGTCGTTCACTTTAACTGCGATGCGCCAAGAAATGAACGAGCATGGACATTAGGCGTAAACGCTAATCTTCCTGACTCGGTAGCTGTAACCTGGGCAAAGGTCGTGCCTGAAGATTTTCATGCTCGTTTCTCTGCCACACATCGACGCTATCGTTATGTGATACACAATTCGAAAATGCGTCCTGCTATTTTGCATCATGGCGTCACCCACATTCATCGCCCGCTTGATGAAGCAAAAATGCATGAAGCGGCTCAAGCACTTCTAGGCGAGCAAGATTTTACTTCATTTAGGGCGGCACTTTGTCAAAGTAATACGCCGTTTCGAAACGTAACTGACGTGAGTGTATATCGCCAAGGGCGTTATGTTGTTATCGACATACGTGCCAACGCCTTCTTACATCATATGGTACGGAACATTACTGGCGCACTTGTAGAAATTGGTGCGGGAGAACAGGGTGTGGATTGGATTGCATACCTTTTAAGCCTTAAAGACCGCAGTCAATCTGCCGCGACTGCCAAACCAAATGGTTTGTACTTAGTTGATGTAACCTATCCCGACACTTATGGCTTGCCAAAGCCGCCATTAGGTCCTTTATTCTTGCCTGACCTATAGCGAAGCATGTTGACAAACACGGTCTGAACTTATTCCACTTTCGGGTTCCACTTTCGGGCCGTTTGCGACGTTTTAACGAAAATACTGCAATTTAACCACTCTTTTATTTGATAACACGAAGTTGTTTTCTATATTTAAGATACAGGGTTAATTGAATGCTATGAGGTTTTTGTTTAGGGAAGTCGATTATGGTGACAGTGAAAGCATGCCTTAAGCAGGGAGCGCTTTTTATAGCGAGCCTGTCAGTTTTTTGCACTCTGATTACTCATTCTGTAGCCTCTCCAACTCAAGTGCGTTTTGCCATAAATGCACCGGGTTCACCACCATACCTTTTTTATGACAAGCTTTCACAGAGCTATCGCGGCGTAGTTGTAGACTTCTTTTCGTTTGTAGAGGCACGCGGCGACTACGTTGTGTCGTATTTAGATTCAAACCGAGTGCGCAGCGAAAACTTCTTGCTGCAAGGCGAGGCGGATGTCTTTTTATCTGCTGTTGAGTGGCTTAATAATCCCGAATCATTTGTGCTTAGCGATACCTTCATGAAGCATGCTAGTTATATGTATTCAACGTCGGCGTTTTATGGGCCTTTTGTGCCCGCTGATAATCCAAATGCCAGTATTTGCACGCGCTATGGATTTATTTATCCGGTACTGCAAGAGTTCTTTTACAAAAATAGTGGCGGATTAGTCAGAGTAAACTCGAACAGTCAAACCACCATGGCCATGATGTTGGCTCGCGGAAGGTGTGATTTTACAATTATGAGCGAGCAGAACGCGTTGTCGATTATGTTTGAGGAGCAATTTTGCGACACAGCCTTTTACCAATCATCAAATGTTATTAGCGATGTTGAACTGGTTTTTGTAATACGCCCTGAGCTTGCAGCGCTTCGCGACATTATCAAACTAGAGTTGAAAAATTTTACTGATAGTGGTGCGCTTCAAGAGTCTATCAACCGGCATTCGGGTATCCATCGATTCCCCAAGCATAAATGTCCAGCGTAATGTAGCAATGCGGTATTTTGCTATCATTGCTGCGAGCCTCATGCGGTTTTACCCGTTGCTAATTTGGAATAACCAAACCACCTAAGTCGTTCATAGCCTGATACTCGCTTGGCGTGGACGAAAAGTGTACCGCAAAGATCAACACGCTTTGGTCTGTCCTAACTTCTTAGACCAGTTTTGTTTTTTCCATTTCGTTGTATTGTGGTCTAATAGCGCGCTATATTAGGTAGCTGTTCTACTGAATTACGACTTTTTTCTTGGTAATTCAGTATGAAACTTAAAAAATTAATGTGTGACTGGCCATCATGTGAACAAATATCAAAAACAATGGCGAGTAACCAAAAACAAAGGATTCAATTTCCATGAGCTGGATTCAAAAGATTCTTCCGCGTACGCAAACATCGACCAAGGGCAATGTGCCAGAAGGTATCTGGACAAAGTGTGGTTCTTGTCAGGCGGTTTTGTATAAGAGCGAGTTGGAAAAGCTTCAGGAGGTTTGCCCTAAGTGCGACCACCATATGCGTATTACTGCACGTCGCCGCATCGACGCATTTTTGGATGATGGTGATCGCGTTGAATTAGGCGCTGAACACGAACCGCAAGATATTCTTAAATTTAAAGACTCTAAGCGTTATAAAGACCGTATTGTAGCTGCACAAAAGCTAACAAATGAAAAAGATGCGCTAGTTGTAATGCAGGGTAAACTTAAAGGTATGCCTGTCGTTGTGGCGTGCTTCGAATTTGCTTTCATGGGCGGTTCAATGGCGTCTGTAGTTGGCGCTCGCTTTGTGGCTGCAGTCAATGCGTGCCTTGAAAACAACACGCCGCTTATTTGTTTTTCAGCAAGTGGCGGTGCGCGTATGCAAGAAGCGCTTATGTCTTTGATGCAAATGGCAAAAACATCAGCTGCTTTGGCCAAGATGAGCAAGAAAGGACTACCTTATATCTCGGTGTTAACTGACCCTACAATGGGCGGTGTTTCAGCGAGCCTTGCAATGCTAGGTGACGTCAATGTGGCAGAGCCTAAAGCACTTATTGGCTTCGCTGGTCCTCGTGTTATTGAGCAAACTGTTCGTGAAAAACTACCAGAGGGCTTTCAGCGTAGCGAATTCTTAGTAGAAAAGGGCGCAATAGATATGATTGTTGACCGCAGAGAAATGCGTGATAGATTACATAGCCTGTTGGTTAAGTTACATAATAAGAATTAGTGAATAACAAAAATACTACTACCATCGGCTCAGAAAGTGCGCCTGCACTATCCCCTAAGAGTCTGAGCCAATGGCTATCTTACCTCGAATCTATTCATCCTAACGCCATCGATATGGGGTTAGACAGAGTGAAAGCGGTGGCAAATGCCATGTCACTCGACCTAAACGAATCTTTGGTCATTACCGTTGCCGGTACAAATGGTAAAGGCACTACGTGCCGTTTACTTGAGCAAGTATTTCTGCGTCAAGGCAAACAAGTTGCGGTTTACAGCTCTCCTCATCTAACAGATTACCGTGAGCGCGTTAGACACAATGGTGAACTCGCGTCAGAAAAGGCGTTTGTTGAAGCCTTTGAGTTTGTGGAAGCGTCACGTGGTGATATTACTTTGACCTATTTCGAGTTTGGCACTTTAGCGGCAATGAAGATGATGCAGCAGTGGGGTGTTGACGTTGCTATTTTAGAAGTAGGTTTGGGTGGAAGGTTAGATGCCACTAACATCATTGATGCTGACCTTGCCGTGATTACCACTATCGACCTTGATCACCAAGATTGGTTGGGTAATACGCGCGAAAAAATTGCCCGTGAAAAAGCAGGTATCATGCGCAAAAAGGGGAGCGCTATCATCGGCGAACTGTTCCCTCCTTCGTCACTTTACGATGTGGCAAACGAACTATCTGTTAATGCCCTATGGGCAACACAAGATTTCAGTGCTGTAGTGGCAGATAACAATCAATCGTGGTCTTGGAAAGGCAAGCGGAACGAATTTACAGATTTACCTTATCCACGTATTCCATTGCAAAATGCCAGCACCGCATTGGCGGCGCTAGAGTATCTTGACGCGCTACCTGAATCTGAGGTGTTAAGCGAAATATTGTCGAACACAACGATGCCTGGGCGTCAGCAGACTATCAGTACTAATCCGTTAGTGGTGGTTGATGTTGCGCATAACCCGCAGGCAACTGAAGCGATGAAAGCATGGCTTTCGCGCTATGACGTTAATAAAATTCGCGTTGTTGTTGGCATGCTAAAAGACAAGTCTATTGCACAGACCTTGGCACCATTAAGTGCATTAAATGCAACGTGGTATACCGCTACTACATCTGGCCCTAGAGGGTGTAAAGCTGAAGTTCTTGAAAATGCACTTGTTAATGCAGGCACAAGTATAGAGAATATAGCGACTTACGACGACGTAAAAGCAGCTTATCAACGCGCGCTTGCAGATTATCAAGACGGTGAACTCGTTTTAGTGTTTGGTTCATTTGTTACCGTAGCAGACGTGCTTGACGCATAGTAATCAGATACTCATAAACGAGTAGTAACGCATTTCAAGCAGGAGAGAATAGTGACATCGGCATTAAAGAATAGACTGGTTGGGACCATTATCGTGGTCGCCCTTGCCGTTATTTTTTTACCAGACTTTCTTGATGGCAAGAAACAAACGAACAGAGAGCCATTTGTTTCTGTTCCTGCCAATCCGCCTAAGAAGCCTATCGTTGAGCCTGAACCATTTCCGAGTGAGCGTGTCGCTAAAGCGGCGGTACCCGCTGTGGAAATTGAAGACGAGCCTGCGCTCGATGATGTGTTAACTTCGAAAACGCCGAAAGAGACCTCGGTAGAAGATACTTCAACAGCAGCTGTCGCTCAGCGAGAGGAAAAAGATGACCTTGCTAGTCAAACCGTTGTAGAGGCAAAAAGCGAAGCGGCTGATGATGCAGGGTGGGTGATTCAACTTGGTAGTTTTAGGCACGAGAAAAACGTAAAAGTGCTCTTGGCGAAACTAGAAAAAGCCGGTTATCGAGCGTTTAGCCGTAAAATTCAAACCAGTTCAGGCCCACTTAATAAAGTATTTATTGGTCCGGATTTGGAAAAACAAAAATTGGATGCCGCACTTCCACACCTAAAAGAGCTTACTGGCCTTAAAGGTAAAGTAACGACATTTAAAGTGGAATAAAGGAGCGTTTTCGCTCCTTTTTTATAAGTACGAAGGCAACACAAATTTATTACGCACTAGTAATATTTTTAGCTTCTGTTAGAATGCGCGCCATCTCGCCAAAGGCTCGTTGCTTTTATTTTTTAAGCAGCACTAACGCAACAAAGAGACGATGAACTGGGTAGACTTTTCCATACTGGGTATCATTGCGGTATCTACCTTAATAAGCCTAATAAGAGGGTTTGTTAAAGAAGCCATTTCTTTAGTGGTATGGTTCGCTGCACTCTTCATTTCAAGCAACTTCTACGCTGATCTCGCAATCTACTTTACAGCCATTGACGATCCCTATTTAAAAAATGGCGCAGCTATTGCGGCATTGTTTGTCACTACGCTTATACTTGGTGGCATGATCAACTTTGCAATAAGCCAGTTGGTTCAAGCCACTGGCCTGTCAGGTACAGACCGAGCGCTCGGTATAGTTTTCGGTGCATTGCGCGGCGTATTAATAGTCAGTGCATTGCTCTTTTTTATGGACACCTTTACTGGCGCGGCTTCCGCTGCTTGGTGGCAAGCGTCGGTACTCATACCTGAATTTGGTGTCATTATTGAGTGGTTTTTCAGCTATGTGAAAGACTCCTCCAGTTTCTTAAATCCCGCTTGAAATAGGTAACGCACATGTGTGGTATTGTCGGAATAGTTGGTAAAACGCCCGTAGCTCAGTCTCTGTACGACGGTCTAACGGTTATTCAACACCGTGGACAGGATGCTGCAGGCATAATGACTATCGACCAAAATATGTTTAATTTGCGTAAAGCAAATGGTTTGGTTCGAGATGTTTTCCATACGCGTCATATGAAAAGGCTCTCTGGTAATATGGGCATTGGTCACGTTCGCTATCCAACAGCGGGTACGTCGAGCTCGGCAGAGGCGCAGCCTTTTTATGTTAACTCACCGTTTGGTATTGCTTTCGCGCACAACGGAAACTTAACTAACGCACATGAGCTGCAAGAAGAAGTATTTCGCATTGCTCGTCGTCATATTAATACCACCTCAGATTCTGAGTTACTGCTAAATATTCTTGCTCATGAGCTTCAGCAAGTAGCGGGTCTTAGCGTAAGCGCTGAGCATATCTTTGAAGTCGTTACCAAAGTTCACAAAAAAATTCGCGGCGCATATGCTGTTGTAGCGGCCATTATCGGTCAGGGCATTGTAGCGTTTCGTGACCCCCACGGCATTCGCCCACTAGCGCTAGGTAAGCGTATGACGGAGCTTGGTGAAGAGTGGATGGTAGCATCAGAAAGCGTGGCACTCGACGCGGTAGGCTTCCAATTTGTACGAGACGTAGCGCCAGGTGAAGCCGTATTTATCACCGAAGAAGGTCAATTGCATACGCGTCAGTGTGCTGAGAACCCGGTGACGTCACCATGTATATTTGAGTTCGTTTATTTCGCTCGTCCTGATAGCTTTATTGATGGCATTTCAGTATATGCTTCACGAGTAAATATGGGCCGTAAACTCGGTGAGAAAATTAAACGCGAGTGGTCTGATTTAGATATTGATGTTGTGATTCCTATTCCAGAAACGTCGATGGATGTAGCACTTCAAATTGCCAATACGCTTGACTTACCATACCGCCAAGGCTTTGTTAAGAACCGCTATATTGGTCGTACTTTCATCATGCCTGGTCAAACCATGCGTAAAAAGTCTGTTCGTCGTAAGTTGAACGCGATATCGTCAGAATTTAAGGGCAAGAGCGTGCTACTCGTTGATGACTCTATCGTTCGTGGTACAACATCAGGTCAGATTATAGAAATGGCACGTGAATCTGGCGCGAAGAAAGTGTACTTTGCTTCAGCCGCACCAGAGATTCGTTTCCCGAATGTATACGGTATTGATATGCCATCGGCTAACGAACTCATTGCGTATGGCCGAGAAATAGACCAGATTGCAGAACTTATTCAAGCCGACGGTCTTATCTTCCAAGATATTTCAGACTTAGTTGAAGCGGTTCGAGAAGAAAATGAATCTATCCAACGATTTGAAACATCTGTATTTGACGGTAATTACATTACTGCGGATATCGATCAAGAGTACTTAGAGCGCATCGATATGTCTCGCGGTGAGAAGTCGCGCACGGCACCTGTTGTTCAGGCTGAATTGAGCAATCTTGATGTTCATAACATTGGCGCTGCAGACGATTAATACGTAATAGGTCAGATTGAAACAAAAAGCCGCTTCGAGAGCGGCTTTTTTTATGTTTAATTGCTATGTACTTAAGTGTATTGACCTTAGCTGCAAAAATGCACAGCAAACGTATACAGTCTAATGTTAGTGAACAAAAACGGGACCACCGTACAATCCCCATACTAAAACAGAGCCTGTCATAAGGATAACAAGTAGAACCAAGCCGCAAGTCACTACTGAGCTAGAATAAATAAACCCCTTATCTTCTGGCATATGCAGCATAATAGGCACACCAGAATAAAGCAGATAAACCGAGTAGCTAATACCAACAAGCAGTGCGGTCATTACAACCCAAAGTTCAGGGTAAAGTCCGGCAAACCCCACCATAAATAAAGGTGTTGCAGTATAAGCGGCCAGTTCAAGCGATTGCGTATAGGTAGGGGACGCTTCAAACGCTTTCGCAAGTTCGTGAATCAGTACAGCAAGTGCAATCACACCAGCAACAAGCCCAAAGTACATACCTACACCCATCATGACGGCGCTTGTTTCGCTCAGTCTTATTACATCGCCTGCGCCAATGCTCCAGCCGGTATGAGCGCTAGAGTAATAGGCAACCAATGACGGGATCAGTGCAATGAAAGCGATATGAGTTAGCGCGTAGAAATAGGTTTCATGTTTGATATCTATAGTTTGCCACTCTTCTTTAGGGTGCGTATAGATACCAATCAAATGGTTTAAAATCATAAAATCCTGCCTTATATAACCATGGTTATTTGTTGTTATGGATATATTGTTCTAGGCAGTGAAAACACGAGGAAACGCTTAGTTTGCAAAAAATGACACAGTTATTTGCGCAACTATAACGATAAAAGCAAAGATGCATAGCATCACAGAACTGCCGTTAACAATATCTTTACAATTTGAGTGTGCAGTAATAACTATGATGCGTCAATAAATTTGATTAAATAATGATCTGTTAACGTAAGTGCCACTTGCACTCATGCGGCAACAGGTGAGCCAGAATGGAAACGAAAGGTATCATCATGACTTTGAATAAGCGTTTTTTCCACCGCGCCAAAGTGTGCAACCCGTTCAGAAATATCTACGGGTGATATTGCAGCAGCAAGGGTTAAATAGTCTTCAAAATGGCGAGCCTCAGAACGCAACAAAGACACATAAAATTTGCCGAGAGCTTCTGAAACGTGAGGCGCAAGCTTTGCAAAACGTTCACATGAGCGAGCCTCAATGTAGGCACCACAAATCAGTTTGTCTACTAGCTTTTCTGGCTCATAGGTTCGTACGTGTTTAAGCAGCCCATTAGCATAGCGGCTAGAGGTCACCGACTTATAGTCAAAACCAAGTTCATACATAATTTCCAGCACTTGGTAAAAGTGGTGCAGTTCTTCTTTTATTAACATCACCATTTTATCAAGCATGTCTTTTTTGAACGGGTCTAGCCCTTCAACATTGAACACATTTTTAGAAAGGTGTTTAGTATTTAGTGATTGCCAATCACCTTCATGGCGATAGGTGAAATCTTCGTAAGGTTTTAACCAACCCAGCAGTACTTTACTGGTTTGTTCATCTGCTACATAACGGCGTAACAAATACATGGCGCTTTGTGCTGCTTTTAGCTCACAAATAAGGTGATCGGTTAGCAAAATTCGCAGATTTTCTTCTTTTCTTGCTTCATCTATCCAAGCTTGTGGGGTCTCAGAGTGCAAAAAGGCATTGATAGGTTGAAGAAGAGAACTGACTTCAGAAGAAGAAATGACTGACATTGTGTTACTTATCCCAAAATTTTTTGTAAGCTTGCGGTGTGCGTTATAAACGCGGCGGCAATACTACCTGATAGGTGATGTGGCATACAACTTAAAAAACTAACAGGCAACCCAATATGAATTACCTCGCACATTTGTTCTTTGCTCAAGCCACCGAAGATTCACATTTTGGCAATTTGCTGGGTGATTTTAGGCGAGGCACAGCAACGTCGCAGTTTTCAGATGCGGTTCAAAGAGGGCTTGCCAATCACTATGAGGTTGACAAATTTACCGATGCACACCGAAGTGTAAGAGAAGCCAAACAGCTTTTTGCCTCAAGTCGACGTCGGTTTGCACCTGTCGCACTTGATATCTACTTTGACCATTTACTCATAAAGCACTGGTCGCGATTTACGCAAGAAACTTTTGACGCGTTTACCACGCGAAGCTTCACGCTTTTAGAGCGACGTTTGCCCTACATGCCACGTTCGATGCAACACAGTATTGGCCATATGATTACCCATAATTGGTTTGATGATTACGCTAAAGAAGAGGGTATTGCAAAAGCCATTTCAGTAGTGGCAAAGCGGATACGATTTAAGAATAACTTTCATCAAGCGGTGGATGATATTGAGAATAACCAATGCGCCATTGAAGCGCACTTTCTAACGTTCTTTCCAGAACTCCAGCAACACATAAACCAATATGGTCCTGAGAATGTGTTTTTACAACGCTAAACGATTTACACACAGCGAAAATGGTAAAGGTGAGCATGAATGTCGACGATTATCGAAGAAATTCGTTAGTTTATCGCGCAATTTTCAGAGAGTCGCAGAGTGGCGGTATAGTGTACAACGTAAACACCATGTTAATTACAAATAACTAGAAAGACTTTAAAAATGATAAAACCACGCTTAATTTCAAGGAAAGGCGCAGCATCATTGGCATTAATAGCTTCGTTATCATTAACGTTGATAGGTGTCCCCGCTTTCGCTGATACTAACTCAAGTGCCCACAATCGCAGTATACCAATAGACAGCAATGTGATTACACAGCACGAGACGAAAATTCTCGGCAAGCGCGTAAAATATAGCGCAACCACAGGTACACAGCCCGTATGGAACAGCGAAGACGAAGCTGTGGCTACGTTGTTTTACACTTACTATCAACGCACTGACATTAAAGATAATGCCAGCCGCCCGTTAATAATATCTTTTAATGGTGGGCCTGGCTCTGCCTCAGTGTGGATGCATGTTGCTTACACTGGCCCTCGCATTCTTAATATTGATAGTGAAGGTTTTCCTGTTCAACCTTACGGTGTGCAAACCAACCCGTATTCTATCTTAGATGTTGCTGACATCGTTTTTGTTAACCCGGTCAATACGGGTTATAGCCGAGTTTTAGAAGATGCAGATGGCAAAATGCCGTCAAAAGACGAGCAGCAGAAAATGTTTTTTGGTGTTAACGCTGATATCAAATATCTAGCTGATTGGGTAAACACCTTTGTTACCCGCAACAATCGCTGGCGTTCACCTAAATATTTAATCGGTGAGAGTTACGGTACAACTCGAGTCTCTGGTCTAGCCTTAGAATTACAAAGTCGCCAGTGGATGTACCTTAATGGCGTGGTACTGGTATCGCCAACTGATATTGGTATTGAACGCGATGGTCCAGTGAAAGCAGCAAACCGCCTGCCATACTTTGCAGCCACTGCGTGGTATCACAAAAAGCTGGACAGTGAATTGCAGAATAAAGACCTTACTGAGCTGCTCCCCGAGGTAGAAGATTTTACCATTAACACCCTCATTCCAGCGTTAGCGAAAGGGGGCTTTATTGGGCTTAAGGAAAAGCGTGAAGTGCTTGCTAAAATGGCTCGCTACTCTGGTTTGTCTGAAGAAGCCATTGCTCAAAATAATCTTGATGTTAGTACCTCTTTCTTCTGGAAAGAACTGTTAAGAGAAGAAGGTAAAACCCTTGGTCGACTTGATAGCCGCTATTTGGGTATGGATGAAAAACAAAGTGGCGATCGAACCGATTATTATGCAGAGCTGACTTCGTGGCTTCACTCATTTACGCCTGCTATTAACTATTACTTACGTGAAGAACTTAACTACAAAACTGATACCAAGTACAACATGTTTGGCAATGTCCATCCTTGGGACAGAACCAACAACAAAACCGGTGAGAATTTACGTCTAGCGATGGCTCAAAACCCGTATTTGAATGTGATGGTTCAAGCAGGTTACTACGATGGTGCAACTAATTATTTCGATGCTAAGTATACTATGTGGCAGCTGGATCAAAGCGGCAATATGAAAGATAGATTGAGCTTCAAAGGGTATAGAAGTGGTCACATGATGTATCTACGTCGCGACGATTTAAAACAGTCGAACCAAGACTTACGCGAGTTTATAAAATCTAGCACGCCTGAAAAAGGTGAGCCTGCAATGTATCGGCGCTAGGCACAAGGCAATATAGTAAAAACATCACACTTAATAATGGCGGTTTTACCGCCATTATCTTTTGAATCATCCGCCTTCTTATACTTTTAAACTACTTTTCATACAGAAAGATCGCTTAATGTCTTAATTACGACTACGCTTTCAAAGAGCAGTGGTACGCCTGTTTTCTGC
Organism: Alteromonas sp. KC3; assembly: GCF_016756315.1. Lineage (NCBI taxonomy): Bacteria > Pseudomonadati > Pseudomonadota > Gammaproteobacteria > Alteromonadales > Alteromonadaceae > Alteromonas > Alteromonas sp. KC3. The sequence goes on along the minus strand of NZ_AP024235.1, from coordinate 2,806,151 downwards.
GATAGCTCGTCTTACTCGCAACAACATCCTCAGCAGGAACTTAAGGAAAGGGAATGGCCACAAAATTACGTGAAAACCCACTTCAAGCCGCTAACACGCATACCCAGTCAAAAACCTGTTACGCCGTATGGAGCGCTGGCAATGGTGAATCCATTGCTGCTGCAGAGTCAGGAACTTTCTTTCATATTAACGATAGTGCGGTTAAACCAATAAAAGTGAATTCAACTTCAGACTTTTATGATGTTCATGGATTTGCGCCTGATGACGTGTGGGCAGTAGGCACGTTCGGTGCAATCTGGCATTTTGATGGTAATGAATGGACCGAAGTAGAGAATAATCCCACAAAGAATACCTATGACCCTACATGGTTTGAAGCGGTGTGGGGAAACAGTTCAAATGATCTGTATGTATGTGGCGATAACTCTGAAATATTGCATTTCGATGGTAATAAATGGACCTACCTAATGAAATGGGACCGTATTAGCCATAACCCTTATCCCGATAGATGGTACTCGCTAGCGGGATTAGAGGACGGCACTATCTATGCGGTAGGCAGTCCCTATAAAGCAAACGGCGTCTTCAAAGGCGGGGTGGTGCGTATTCAGCCCGGTCAAGCGCCTGAGCTACTCGATGCACCAACAAAAACACCATTTATTAATGCAATAGCCAAAATTCCAAACACTAACGAATTACTACTTTGTGGCGGCGACGGTACGCTTTGTCGAATCGTTGGAAATAAAATTACCAAAGAAGCAACAGATGTTGTGAAGAAAAATGACAAGTTCTATGCCATCCACGCCATTGACGAAAAAAATATCATTGTTGTTGGCTGGAGTACGCTTCTTCAATTTAAAGACGGGCAATGGTCACGGCTTTATGTCGCGGGAAGGCCCTTTCTTGAAGGTATTGCCTATAGCGGAAACAATCAGCTAGTTGCAGTGGGGTGGATGGGGAAAATACTCAATTATGACATATCGCAAAAGAGGTGGTCGTGTTTGCACAATGGCAGAGTAGATGAAACCCTTACCATTGCAAGGTCGAACAATGGCGGCTTGATTGCCTCATGTGATGGAGGAAATTTGATAGTCGCCTCGCCAAGTGGAACTTTTAGCCAACATTTGCCTTGCAGAAGTGATGTTAAACTGTCATTTGGCCTGTCTAATGGAAATATTGTGCTTGCAGGAGGAAGCGGATATATCGCCGAAGTCATCGTGCAAGAAGATGGCGACTTACACTATCACTTTGAAAATCAGAACAGTGCAGACTGGAGCGCTGAATGTGGCGTTTCAAAACACAATGAAGTGTATTTAGGGTGTAGTGATTTGGCCGTTAGAAAATGGTCAAACGGTAACTTGTCTGAAATTGAGGGTGTTGACGCTTTACTCGAGGCAACTGACAGGGGTGAAAGGTTAAGCTTTGAAGCCATTTTTATTGTTAGCCATACACAATTCTTAGTGAGACTAAGTAGTGGTTACCCCAAAGTGCTTAAATCCTATTTTGTCGATCTTGAAGAAAATACGGCTGAACGTTTGGATATATCCGTTGATGAATTAGTCGCGGTGTCAGAAGACGAAATATTCGTTATTGATCTTGCGTCTGTCTATCGGGTGACAGATCTCTTTAAGCGATATTCGTGGACTAAGATTGCGGATATTAAAGACCATTGGGTTTCCTCTGATGAGACAGCCAGCAGTGCATTATTTTCTGATGGTAAAATTATAGTAGGGGGCAGTCGAGGTAGTGTACTGCTTTGCGATAAAGATAAGACTGTGTCCACGCATCATACGGGTTCGTATAGCAAAGTAACGTGCTTTTCTACGCTTGATGACGGTGTACTTCACGTGGGTCACCGGTGGGGACGGATCAAGAAAATTAAGCTTACCTGTAGCGAAGTATCAGGTTATTCCATTTCTGCACCAACGTGGTGGAGTGCTTTGGCCATAGAGTCAGGCACATTAATGTGTGGTCAGGATGGTGCAATAGGGTTACTTGAAAAAAGCAGTGTAACCGCCGACATAAAACCCAATAGTCACCAAAAAGACTATTTGTGCAGCGTAGAAATTGACGCCGAATTAGTATGTTTAGCAGGGGTAGAAAGCATAGTACTGTGGCGTAAGGCAGAAGAAACACCGGTTACGTTTGCAATTGCTAACTATGTTTTTACAACGGCTAATTTTCATGACTCGCGCCTTTACCTTGGCACCAGCGGGGGAGAGGTACTCGTCATTGAATCTACCCAGCTACAGTCAAGGCAATTGACAAAGCGAGCCATTTCTAAGCTATTTGAAAAACCGCTACCTTCGCCGGTCGTTGATTTATCCATACTGGAAGGTGGTGTACGCATTGTGTGCGAAAATGGAAAGGTTTATTTTTCAAATAGTAGCACGTCGCTACTGTTTGATTTTCACGGTGTTCTTAAGCGTGGGGCTATTTCGCAAAACTGCGAAGCAGCGTATTTTGCTGGGTATTTAATTCGTACTTTCTCTACCCCCCCATACGATAGAATGGTGGTTGTGAAATTTAATTCTATTTACGATGTTGATGAGTTGGAATTTCCCACCGGATATAATGGCAAGTTATTAACTCGCGAAGTTAGCGCCTATGCTCCTGACGATAAAAACGGTTTTTGGTTTGGTGGGCAATCAGGGGAACTCGTGATTACTGTCGATGGGAACTGGTATCAGGTATCAACAGGTATAGGAAACCACTTGCAAAGCGTAACGTCCAAGCATGATCGCTTAGTTGTGTGTGGCCGGTTTGGGGCTGTACGCTTTGGCGATATGACAATATTTAGAGCCCGAATAGAAGAACTAAACCAACATGTCGAACTGCTTGCTGAAGTAGCTGCTACTGTTGCTATAAAGCCAGCGTCCAACTTGGGCGTAGTAGAAAGACGGGTTTACGATATGCTTGAGCAAGACGAAGTTGAAATGCATTGCCTTCCCATTGAGTAGGCAATGGCTCATATTTGCTTTTCGTTGATAATGCCTTGTGTCACCAATGACGAAAGGAGCATCTCACAGCGTGTTTTTAGCATATCTCGCAACAAACGCACTGCGGGTGTAATAGATTGGCGGCTTGGGCAAATTAGCCATAGTTGGGTGGGTTTTGGCGTGTAATCAGGCAAAAATGTTACTAACCGGCCATTTAAAATATCGTCACATGTATCCAGACTGGACTTTACCGCCACACCTTTACCTGCAACTGCCCACTTTCGCACAACTTCACCGTCATTGGCGGTGCGGTTTCCCTGCATCTTAATTTTCAGCTGTTTCTCTTGATGTAAGAACTCCCATTCTTTGTACACTTTATCGTGCAATTGATAAAAAAGCCCATTGCAGTCGCGCAGTTCATCGATGTTTGACGGCGTGCCGTTATTTGCCAAAAAAGACGGGGAGGCCACCAGTAAACGAGGAACTTCGCAAATTTTGAAGCCGTATACGCTGGCGTCGTCGGGCGATCCATAGCGCAAGGCTAGGTCGATAGGGTCACGATAAAAGTCTACATTGCTGTCACTAAAGTGAAGCTTCACGCTCACCTTTTCATGTTCTTCCATAAACGAGTCCAGCCATGGAACGATTATGTTTCTTCCTAAGTCAGACGATAATCCCAGACGCAATTCACCTTCTATTTCCCCTGTTTCACCTTTAAGGTGATGTTGAGCGTTGACTAATAACCCCATTGCTTCTTCACAAACAGGAATAAAGCGTTCACCCGCCGCAGACAAACGTAATGAACGTGTAGTTCTCACAAATAATTCTGCCCCTAGGTGCTGTTCCACGCGCTTAATGGCAGCACTCGCAGTAGCACTGCGCATATTTAAGTGAGTAGCCGCTGCGGTAATATTGCGAAACTCCGCTACCTTTAAAACAACATTAAAATCGTCTAGTAACATGATTTTCAAATTTAAGTTGATAATGTTTCTTTGATTGTGCTGTTTATCTCAAATTAATCAAGCGTATGATAGCGATAACGTTGAAGAGGAGAGCTAAAAATGAAAGCTGTTGGATATACCCAGTCACTAGCAATTAATGAGAATGATGCACTAATTGATGTAGATATTGAAAAGCCGTCTGCATCCGGACGCGACTTATTGGTGAAAGTAAACGCGATTGCGGTTAATCCAGTAGATTATAAAATTCGTCAGCGCGTCAATCCTGAAGCGGGCACTCCCAAGATACTAGGGTGGGACGCTGTTGGAGAAGTTGTTGAGATAGGTGCTGATGTCTCTGAGTTCGCTGTCGGTGATCGAGTGTATTATGCAGGAGATCTCACACGCCAAGGTACGAATGCTGAATACCAGTTGGTGGACGAGCGCATTGTAGGACATGCGCCTAAAACTCTGTCAGATAGCGAAGCTGCAGCCCTACCTTTAACAACTATTACGGCGTATGAATTATTGTTTGACCATTTGGCGCTAGTACAACAGCAAGAAAAAAGTGACGAAGTGGTTTTGGTCGTTGGGGCTGCTGGTGGCGTTGGTTCAATAATGCTTCAGCTACTAAAAACGCTAACAGGGGCAACAGTTATCGCGACAGCCTCTCGCCAAAGTTCAAAAGACTGGGTGGTCTCATTAGGTGCTGATTACGTTGTTGATCACAGCAAACCGATGGCGCAGCAAATTGAAGCACTCAACATTGGGCAAGTTACCCACGTAGCTAGCTTAAATAACACGGGGGCCTACGTTGAAGCCTTTGTTGAAGTCATGAAGCCTAAAGGTAAACTTGCCCTAATTGATGATCCTGAGTCTTTAGATGTGAGCAAACTCAAGCAGAAGAGTTTATCGTTACACTGGGAGTTCATGTTTACACGCTCGATGTTTGAAACAGACGATATAGTTGAACAAAGTCACTTGCTAAATCACGTTGCTAATCTAATTGATGAAGGCAAAGTGAAAACCACAGTGGGAAAACACCTGGGCAAGATAAATGCGGCTAATTTGAAAAAAGCCCACCAAATATTGGAAGAGGGTAGTGCTATTGGCAAGCTAGTGCTTGAAGGCTTTTAAGTTAATAGCGCGGACAGAATACAACTACTGTGCTAGTGCTTTTTGGCCTTAGCATTATGATGGTTTTGGACGTGTGTGGAAACTAAAATATCAAGCTCCTCTTTCCAGTGAGGAGGAGTTTCATTGATAATATATGAACGGATAGCAGCTTCATCGTTTTTATCAGGTAAATCAAGCGCTGCCGATGCGTTAATCCAGAGATATGACTTTGCAAGAAAGCGTTCATTTTCTTGTTGGCTCGTGGTGTACAATTCCCAGTATAGTGCTGCTAAGGGTAGATAGGCTTCGCCCAGTCCCTGTGCGGCCGCTATTTCATACCAATAAGCAGCTTGCTTAACGTCTTGTTGTACACCATCACCCTCATCAAACATCTTGGCTATATAAAGTGCAGCAGTGGGTTGTTTGTCAGGAGACGCAAGCTGGAACAGTTTGATTGCAAGAATAGGGTTTCTATCTACAATTTCGTCGCTGTAATAAAGTTCCCCAAGAAAAAGAGCGGCTTCTATACTGCCTTTTTCAGCTGATATTCTGCAAAGATCCAATCCTTGTTCAATGTCTTTCCTGCTGTCTTTGCTATTTTCAATAAGCAGTTTACCCGCTGAACAAGCAGACTCGTAAATACCGTTTTGAAAAGCCATTTGATACCAATACAACGCGACGTCACCATCACTTGGTGCAGTAATGCCTTCATTTAAACAATCTGCATATTTCTGCATTGCCAATGGCATATTATTTTTGGCTGCCCGCTCATACCACAAACACGCATTTGCTTGGTTGCGTTTGCGAGACCAGCCTAAATCGTGGTGTAGCGCCAAATTAAATTGCGCTAAGCCATTCCCTTTGTTTGCAGGTTCGCGCATTAACTCGTAAGCACGTACGTATTCACCTTTGCTCTGCAATTCGATAGCCTTAAGCAAAGGTGCAGCCCAATCTTCTGTTTTCGCATTTACTGACGTACTGGGCAAAATTGCCCAGTAAGCCATTAATAAAAATACAATACGCATACCGTTAGCTTCGAGAAGGGAATATTCCCTGTGTAGCAACTAGCCAATTCATACCTAAATAGGGGCTGCGTATATTAAATGGAACCGACCCGCCCGCTGGCAACACCGTGGTAGTCGCATTGCTGCTTACTGATACTTGCACATCTAACACGATAGCATCGGCACTCATATCGACGTTAGGCGTTCCTGAATTATATATATTTTCTCTTCTCGGGCTGTTCGCGAGTACACTCCCTGTTGGTACGTTGGTATCTGCATTTGCCGCCAGCGCTCGCAATGTGGCGGAACTGGCTGACGAGTCAACATTGTTCACAATTGTTGTAGACGCTGCGTGATTATGAGAAGGCATTTCTAAAACGCTGAGAGTATGAGTTGTAGACCCACCACGCTGTCCTAGTCTAATGGTATCCAGACCAGGACCCGTTCCTTGTCCTATGGGAGATCGGCCGCGTAGGTCAGGGAGCGCAAATGTTGTTCTTCCATCGCCGCCATAGGTGGTACCGAACAACGAAAACAGAGCGGTGTTTTGACTTATAGGGAGTAATTGCCCTTGGGCAGAAGCATAACCTCTAATTGTAAAATTACCACCGAATAGGCAAAGCGTTCCCAAGTATACATCGGTTGAGCATGCGCTAGCGGTAGTGGGAAGTAACATTGAGCTTAACGCTAAACTTGAGATAGCAACTAATTGACGTTTATTTGGCTGTTTCATTTCTTATTCCTTTATCTTTTTTGTCTTACAGCGAAGTACATCATTACTAAAATCAAGACGGTTAATGTTGGGGGGGCCGGCACTTTGTTCACCGGGGGAGTGAGATTCTCGGTACCGACAACTCGAATAAATGCAGATGTATCAGCAGAAAATGAGCCGCTTCCATCAAAATCTATTCCTTCGAGTTTAATCTCTGTGGTGAATGAGTTACTGCTGTTTGCTGCAAGAATAAAGTTGAATAAGAAAGTACCAGAATCGCTTAGCGTCGCGCCTTGCGTTGGGAGTCCGCTTCCATTTTTTTCGTCACCAAAAAGCGTGTCAGATGTCAAATCAGAAAAGAACAACTCATTGTTGAGTTCATCCTCAAGTATTATCTCAGCATCAGCATAAGCGTCAGCACCGCTTGCAGAGGTTGTATTAGTAAAAACAAGCTCAAAGAATATTTGAAAGCTATCTGTCAACGACGTATTTGTCATAGAAAACAGAAAATCAAAAAAGAAACCTTCAGTGCTGCCGCCTGCGCTTCCTGATATAGAAGCGTCTGCGCCTACACCATCATTAGTGTTGAGCATAAGCCCACCTAACGGATTCGCGCCGGTAACCGTCAAGCCACTTACTGTAGTAATGCTGGAACTGCCACCCAAAACGCTCTCTAGTGTTGCAGTTTGTGATGCATTACCTGATGCGGAGACTGAGTCAACGCCAAAAGAGACGTTTCCAGTTACTTCCAAATCGCTAGGGATCAGCGCTGCAGAAGCGTGGAATGATACAAAAGTTATTAATAGGATTGCGAATGAAACTGTGCTGACGTACTTCGTTTGGTCCTTCATGATGTACTCTTGTTGTTTATTTTGATTGGTTAATTTTTAAGCATCTACTGCGCCAAGTTAAATAAACGCCTAAAAAACAAGAGTATAAAAATTTGCAATATTTATGTTGGAGGAATGTGTAAATTTTGTTGACGTTTTTTGGGCAATCAATGTGCTCTAAACTTATTACTTGCCAGTTTTGTTTTCTCGTTTCTCTTCTATTGCTTTTTTGGCTTCTCGCCACTTTGCCAGTTTTTCATAATATACATCCCAAATGCATGGACAACATGAACCGCCTCCACAGCAATCGTCTCGCAATGGCTTCTCTGGCTCTGGAGGGAGTGCTTGGCCTTCTTGGGTTGTGGTATTAGTCATGTCATCAATGTCAGTCTATTACTTCAAGCAAATACTAACCAGTGAGGGGGCACTATTCAAATAGTTCACGTGTATGGCGTTTATAGTGCTATTTCACGGGTGTTTCACATACGCCCAGCTATCGTGCCTTCTATCGTTAATCAATACGGTCTACACCCTTGAGAATACCTTTTTTTCACTCGCCATTTTCTACCCGTGTAATAGGATTGGCGCTACTTGCTCCTTGTAACGCACTGGGTGTCGACGAGGTGACCAAAAGCGAGTTTTCACCTTTGCCTGATAATTACAAAAAGGCGATAGCAGAGGCTATTACCAACTTTGAAAATACACCGATTAACCAATGGGCATATCGCGTGACGCGCTACGAAAATGAGGAAGGCAAAGTAACGAGCAGCGTAGAAGCGTACTCGCCAAATGAGATGGGCTCTGCTCAATGGACGTTACTGCAAAAAAATAAACAAGTGCCAAGTCAGAAAGCGCTAAAGGCATTTGAAAAACAAAAACAAAAACAAAAGCAAAACACAAATATTGCATTGAAACTCAGCGAGCTCATTAAATTAGATAGCCTTTTAATGTCGTCTGCCAGTGAAAGTGAGGTATTGGCAAATTTTGATGTGAATTTTGAAAAGCTCGGTGAAGATGCGTCAAAGCTTCTAAATGGGCAGCTCACTTATAATGTCACCAATAAGTTTATCAAGAAGATAACTATTACTAATACGGAGAGCTTCTCACCAGTGTTTGCTGCGACCATTAACACACTGAAGGTTGATATGACATTTTTTAAAAATGGCGAAGCGATACTGCCTGAAAGCATCACTATGACCATGCAAGGGCGCTTTGCTGTATTTAGTGAGATTAACGAGGTGTCTTCTGATACGTATTCTCACTTTCGCTATGTCGGCAGTACGTCAGATTCACACAAAGGTCTTAATGAAAGCGCAAAGTGATTTCTGTGCCAGCAGTATCAGAAGGGCTGCAAACGGTCAGCGCAAGGCCTTGATGTTCACAAAGTCGTTTTACAATCGATAAACCAAAGCCAAGCCCTGTACTTTGTTCGCCCTTCACGCCCCGTTGGGTAACCAAATGAGCGATATCTTGTTGAATTCCCGGGCCAGTATCTTTGATATAAAGAGTACCGTTTTTTACCGTAAACAGCACACTACCTTGAAGCGTGTATTTGAACGCGTTACTCACAATGTTATCAAGAATAACTTTTAGCACATTGGGCTCTGCAGTTACGTCAGTGTTACAACTGTCATTAATTTCTACTTCGACAGGTTTATGTTCAAGTAGCAAGCGGTTATCTAATATCGATTGTTCTAAAAGTGGCATTAGTTTCACAGAAGTGCTGCTAGATGGAGTGTGCTCCTCACGCGCTAACATCAGAAGGGTTTCTACAGTTCTTTCCATCTGCTCAGCGGCATTGGCAATGCGCTCGAGCACCTGCTCATTGTGAACAGTTTTATTGCTGCTTTGCTTCAATTGAGCCACTTCTACAGCATTTTTAATAACCGCGAGGGGCGTTCTTAACTCGTGACTCACATCTCGAGTAAAACTTTGTTCACGCTCCATCGCCATTGCAATGCGTTTTAGCGTTCTATCAAAAGCGCGAGCCAATATGCCAACCTCGTTGTTGGGGTAGTGGTTTACATCGGTATAGGAAGAACGCTGTTCAGCAAACTGTGTTGATAGTGTGGTGATATCTACGCCATCTACTGCGCTTGCCAGTTCATTAAGTGGACGCGTGGTGCGACGCCCGATTAGCCAAGCGATCAAACAGGCAATCACGGTTACTGTCGCAGCGCTTATCACTAGAAACTGAATGACGCCACCACGTATTGGGCGTACAAGTAATTGTTTGCTTACTTCGGCAACAAGATATGTACCGGGGTGATCATTAAAGCGATACAAATGATAGTGACGTCCATTTTGACCAAAGAATTCTTTCCTTTGAGGCTCTTCAATTGCAAGGGCTCTAATGTCGTCAGGAAGGTCGCTTTCAGAAAACACCAGTTGCATGTCAGGTGTTCTTGGTGAAGGCCACTGACCCGTGGTGCCAAATTGTGCGTTTAGATAGTCAGCTTCTTGTGCCACGCCTCGTTCAATGAAGCTATCCTCTATCGTATACATCAAAGACAGCGTAATAAGACCGTAAATAGATGAAATGATGAGCGTGAACAAGCAAAAGCGCCAAATAATACGACGGCTTAAGCTGTGAAATTTACGTTTAGCGAGTTTCATAAGTACTGATCACCCCTTACACTGCGTTGTTATCATCAACGGACAAAGCAAAGCCTGCACCAAATACGGTTTTAATTAAGGGCGAGGAAAAGGGTTTATCGACCACATTGCGCAACTGGTAGATGTGAGAACGCAACGCATCAGATTCGGTAGGTTCATCACCCCACAGTTGCTGTGTTAACTGGGAACGACTTACCACTTGTGGATGGGCTTCGGCTAAAATTTGTAAGATCCTAAATCCCATTGAACTTAATGATAGAGACTGCCCATCACGACTCGCAGTTTTGCTTTTACGGTCAATGGTTAGCGGCCCAAGTTCAATTTTATCGGTAGTTTGAAGTAAGTGGCGTTTTGATAATGCAATACAACGTACTTCAAGCTCTTGTAACGAGAATGGCTTAGTAAGGTAGTCGTCTGTCCCAACGTGAAACCCTGACACTTTGTCATCAATACTGTCACGAGCGGTAAGCATTAGAATTGGAACATGGCGTTCAGACTTTTCACGAATTGTTTGGCAAACATTCAGTCCGTCCATGCTAGGCAGGTTTAAATCAAGGATGACAACGTCATAGTAGGCATTGAGTGCTAAATCGAGCCCTTGGTCGCCACGTACCGCAAAATCAAGTACATGCCCTTTGTGCTCCATGTATTGTGCAATGTTTTTTGCAATACTGACTTCGTCTTCTATTAACAGTATGTGCAAGCCTTTAGACATTGTCATCTGAGATTTCCTTATTGCGAAATTGTCGCTAACAATTGCTGCGCAGGCTCAAAATCTGGATGCTGCTTAAGCGTTTGCGCCAACGTTTGCCTACTTGCCATAGTATCACCCAGTTGATATTGAGTTTTAGCAATTTGCACATCTAACGCAGGATTATTAATTGCCTCTTGTGCGAGTAACATTAGGGCCAGGGCTTGGCGTTGCTTGTGCTCGGTAGGGGCAAGCTGAAGATAGTAATAGCCGTACATTCCCACAAGGGCCATATGGTGCGTTTCCGGTGACGTGGTAATGTGTTGTAGCGCAGCGTCGTCACCATCAAGGTAAGCAGCAATTTGCGCAAGGGTGCGGTCATCCTTATACACGGTAGTTGGCTTTACTTTGATATTAAGCGCCTCAAGCATGGCATTCGCCACGCCTATGGTAGACGAAGGATTTTGTCCAGTCACCAGGTTGCCATCTACGGCAACATGTTCAAGCATAATATCCGAGGACTGAAATTTTGCGCCATTGGCAATGAGTTTATCTTCAAGCATGAAATCGAATTGCGGTGCCCACTTTTTACCAAATAGTTGTTCTTCATCATTAGTAAAGCCGTTTATGGTTTTGCCTGCAATAAGGTATTCACCGTTAGACAGCTTTACGTTTACCAGCGCAGCTGGCCCGTGACAAACTGCCGCTACCACACCTTGTTTTTCGTAGATGCTTGCAATGAGGTTTTGCAGTGGCTCATTGTAGGGAAGGTCGAACATAGCACCTTTGCCACCCACGACAAAAATACCTGAGTATTGCGCTGCGCTATGGTCACTAAGGTCACGAAGGGCTAGCGTGTTATTGAGCTTGCGCATAATTGCGTCATCAGCCAATACTTCACGATTATACGCTTTGTTCGGGTCGTATTGGTCGGCCTCAACAGCGCCACCATTTGGGCTGGCTATATCCACCATTATGCCGTTAGCTCTGAATACCAAAAAAGCCTTGGCAAATTCATCAAACTCAAATCCGGGCTTCTCTTTGCCCTGAGCTTGTCCATAGCCGCTGACAACCATCAATATACGAGTCTGCGCATCACTACTCGACGCTAAAGCCGATGATACTGCGCTACACAAAAACACAATCGAAAAAATTCGAGTTAATATACGTTGCATAAAGTGTCTCCTTTAAAATTACATGGTCACTTTATGCAACTCAACGTGAAACGAATGTGAAATGGTACTAATCGGTAAGTAACTCTCGAATTGTGCTTGAAAGACTGCGCTTACTTGCAAGGTAGCCTATAAGTACAACGGTTAAAACGATTATACAAAGCGTTGTAGCTAGCCAGCCAAAATCGGGTTGATAAGTCATAGAAAACTGCGACTGATAAATGAGGACTCCCGCCAACCACGTACCGAACATAGCGCCGAAAGCTGCAATGGAGCCAGTTATTACCCACTCTATAAGATTAAGCGTAAGGCATAACCTTCGCGGTAAGCCAAAGCTCATGATCACACTATTTTTCTTGCGTTCTCTTTGTTCATAGGTAAGCACTGAAGACACAATAACGATACAGGCCAAACATACAATAATAAGCGCAAAACCGCTGATGATTTTTGTCACAAGGGCAAGGGTGTCATCAAAACGCTGGGTCATTTCTCGAATTGAAATCATACGTAGTGAAGGGTGTTGTTTGTACAATATGCCGAGCGAAGCTAAGTTAGCTTCGCTCACTTCTAGGCTCGCCATAACGTAGTGAGGAGCCACAATGTGTGACATAGCTGACGCAGGCATTTGCACCCAAAACGTCATAGAGCCGGCCCCTGGAATGTAGGCATGACTTGCGGCGATGGTAAATTCAACTGCCCGCCCTGCAATAGCAAATGTGAGTACGTCACCGATGTTAAGTCCAAGATCTGTTAATACCTCCTGCTCAACAGAGACTTGTTGCCACTGCTGTGCGTCATCGCTCCACCACTGGCCGCTGATAACCTTATTGTTTGCAGGTAGGTTGTCTGTCCAATGTAGCCGTATTGCTTGTTTGAAGGTTGCTAAGCTCTCGCTTGGTCTGGTTGCAAAATCGTCTAGGCGCTGTTGGTTAATGCGAGTTAGTGTGGCGTATACAAAAGGCTTTCGTTGACGTAGTTGCGCGTCATGCGCGTTTGCCCATTGCATTACAGAATCCATCTGTTTTTCGTTCGCTTGCGAAATCACTAAGTTGCCATCGAACTGGCGGTTATATGAGTGCATCGTATTGCCAAGGTCACGCAGCAACATCAACGTAAACAACAGCAAAAATGCGCACAATCCCACACCCATAATTTGTGTAGATTTGCTAACCAACCGTTTTCTCATCATGAATGTCGTGAAGGGAATAAGACCTGAATATCGTTTTGTGATTACTTCGCCTAGTGCGAGGCTTAACCAGCTGACAATTGCGATAAGGAAAATACAGCTCGCCATAGAACCTAATACCATAGTGGTTAATAGGCCGTTGTCTGAGTATGAAAACGCAACAAAGGTAATGGCAACGAGAGTACACAGAACACCTAAAAAACTGCGCTTTTTAGTGGGAAGATTAAAAACAAGTTGTCTAACAGAGGCGTGTTTTAACGATAGCCAAACGGGTAGCTGAAATAATGCTACAAGTAACGCACAGCCTATAAAGGAAAAAACGGTTGTTGCGATATTAGGCTTCCAGAGTAAAGACGGCAACGAATCAGAGAGCCAACTTACCAACGCCCAATGACTCCACGTAGCGACAATTAACACTACTGGAAACAATAGAAGTAGGTGAAGTACCCACTTAACCAAAGATATATAAAAGCCTTGTGCTCGCGAAGCGCCTACGCTCATGCACACGGCAGCGAAGAATTGCTCTTTTTTTATTTGAAGGCGAGATATTTGAAAGATAGCGATAGACGCCATAAACAGTAATAGCACCGATGCTAAGCCTATGAAATTCTCGGTGCGTTGCCAAAAAAGGGCTAATGGATGCACGCCATTACGATGGCGTAACTGAGCACTTAATAAGGTGCTATTTTGATATGCGACAATACGTTTAAGCTGTGCATCGTTGGCATTCATCTGATAGCGATACTCAATATTGTCATCACTGAACCCCAGTTTATTAAAGTCGTCTTTGTGAAGTAGCGCACGCATATCCACATTGTGATCCTCTAAAAGTCTGTCGGGCTCATGCTGCACTATATGTGAAACGACTAACGACAACCGGCTGATGGATAAGCGTTCTCCAACGTCAACGCCTAGACTTGAAGCTAGACGAGAGTCAATCCATAGGGTTCCAGGCGTTGGAGGTGAAAGCGAAGGATAGGGGGCTTGAGCCAAAGCGTCAGATACTTGTAATTGCCCCTTAAGTGGATAGCTATTACCTACTGCTTTAAGCGTTACTGACTGCCAGCGCTCTTTATAGGTTAACGTTGTCTTTATACTTTGGGTGAAAATGAACGCATTGCTCTGTGCTTTCAACTGTTCAATGTGTGAATCTGGCAGTGCACCAAACGTTGATATGACTGCATCTGCACCAAGTAAGTTAGCCATGTTGAGTGACAAATGGTTTTGCACTGATTCACTGGCTAAGGTTAGGGTGATAATAAACACCATCATTATTGCTTGGGTCATCTGTAGCAAACGGTAATGCGATGATGCGATATCGTCTAAAAATAGGCGCCATGCTAGAGGAAAAGTGAGTTTACGCACAATGCTCTCCTTGTATTAAAGGATTTTTCCATGAGCATTTGCCTTCATTAAACTGCAGTTGATGCATAGCCTTATCGGCTAACTGCCCACTGTGCGTTACCAATATCAAGCTTGCGCCATTGTCTTTACAACACGCAAAGAGTAGATCTGCGATTTCCTTTGCACTTTGTGAGTCTAAGTTTCCTGTAGGCTCGTCAGCAAAAATAAATTTAGGCGAGAATGCTAACGCTCGCGCTATTGCAACACGCTGTTGCTCGCCACCACTCAGTTGAGAAGGCTTGTGAGTCGATCTGTGTGCTAGTCCTACTTTTTCCAGCCATTGTTTAGCAATGTCGGTTGCCGCTTTATTGCCTCTAAGTTTAAGCGGAAGGGCCACGTTTGTAAGCGCATCAAGTTCAGGAAGTAGGTGAAATTGTTGAAAAATAAAGCCAATTTCTGAACGCAGTTCATTTATGGAGTAGGTCTTGGTTTCACTGCAGCCTACCACGCTTCCTTTGGTAGGTGTCTCAAGTCCTGAAGCCAGCATCAACAAACTTGACTTTCCTGAACCTGATGGGCCAGTGATGGCATACGACTCGCCTTGTCGGATGCACAGATTTATATTTTTAAACAGAACAATGTTTCGCGATTCGGCGCGAAACGATTGTGAAACGTCTCGCAGTTCAATCCATGAGTTGTTGTGCTTTGACATAATATCTACCCCAATCAATTTTGACGTTAGGGTAAACGGGTAAGCGTGAAATGGATGTGAAAGCACACATACTGGCATTTCACATTTGCTTCACAGCTAAATTGGTAGCGTTAGGGCACGGTAACGAAATAAATGGTTATTATCATGTTCAATAAAACTAAACGCTCTATAGTGTGTATCGCACTGCTATGTTCCAGTCTCTCTGGCTGCCATGTTTTTAACTCACTTCGAATGATGCAGATTAACGACGATGTTGAACCTGTTTACACTGCACAGTCAAAAATTACGCTAGATGCAGAATATGCGGGGGAAAAACCTTACGTCTATGCAACTGTTAATGGAGAGAAGCTATTATTCTTGTTAGATACAGGCGCGCGCTTTCTTATCTTAATGGACACCCCAAAAGTTCAGCAGCTCAATTTGCCTCGCGGATTTGACCTGGCGCTTACTGGATGGGGCGAAGAAGGCAATAGTCAAGCTTATCAAACGGATATTGAGCGCATCGATTTAGGTGGGGTGTATTTCGATAATATGAAAGCGGCTATGATCCCCGTATCCCAGACACATTATTATCTGCGAGAGGATGAAGCCATTTACGATGGCGTGATAGGACACGATATGATGCGTCATTTCACATGGGAATTTGACGCAAACGCAAATACTATTGTGTTGTCACAAAACGCTTACCAGCCCAGTGAAAAGGCGACTCGATTAGACATGAGCAGCTTTTTAAATAAGATCTCTGTAGATGGCGAGCTTGCATTTAATGACACTGTGAGGGTAAACGAGCCCTTCATCATTGATACTGGCAGCCGTCACTATGTAAAACTTAGTACCGCCTATGTTGAGTCTAATGACATCAGTATTACTTCAAGGCGCGTGCGAGCCGCTGATTTTGGCTTAAGTGGTAAGGTAGAACACGATAGAGTAACGTTACCGCAACTAGCGCTTGGCAATATCAAGATAGATAACGTTAAGGTGAATCTTATTCCAAGCGATGATGAAGATGACTGGTGGGTATTAGGTAATGCGCTAATGAACCAATTTAAAACAGTTATTGATTACAACAACAACGCGTTTTACTTAGAGCCACAAAAGCCATTTGTTACCGACTACAATTTACTGGGGTTAGAGTTACGAAAAATACGCAGTGGCGATTTTGTAGTGCGCTACGTGTTCCCAAATTTACCTGCTAGTGAAACTGATTTGCTGGTGGGGGACATCGTAACCCATATTGATGAGAAAGCGGCTGCTTCAATTTCGCTTAGTGACTACAACGACCTTGCGTCGATGTCTGGTGCGCATCAGGTGTGTATTTCGCGCGATAGCGCTTGCTTTACTATTCAAGCTACATCTATTGCTGGTTACTCCACTGAGCATTAGTTGAATGTATACCCGCGCCTTAACCAAATAAGAAAGCCCCTACAAAAGGGGCTTTCTTGGTTTCCTACTATGCGTTTTAGTTACTCGGCAGGAGCCTCATCTTTTGATGAATTGCCGTTTAAGTGCATAGGTTCTGTGCTTACTGGCTTAGGAGCAACATTGGTGGTGCGAGTAATAATGTCACTCTTGCCGGTAACCAAGTCTTCCAATGTACCGTTTTCTGCATCAACCAAACCTACTTCGCGAAGCATGGAGTCAACTAAAGGCGCATTTGCGCGGTAGTTGAGGGCCGCTTGCGTAACTTGGTCAGCAAGTCCCGTTCCAGCACTTGCAACGCTGTGCTCACCGTTAGCTGAGCCGCCAGTGCCATAGCCTTGCAGAATCTTGATACCTTCAATGTTTTCGATAGGTTTAACCGCTTGGGCCACAAGTTCAGGCAATACTTTAAGCATTGCCAATGCTTTTTGTAGCTCAATTTGCTCATTCTTAAGCGTATTTTCGGCTTCGTATAGCGCCTGTTTACCTTGTGCTTCAACGGCTAATACTTTTTCATCAGCTTCTGCTTGTAGCATTTTTGCATCAGCAGATGCTTTTGCTTCGGTCAAAATGGCCGCTGCAGAGTTTTCTGCCGCTTCTTTCTTCGCCTGTGCTTCAACTGTAATACCTACCGCTTCACGCTCAGCTTCTTTGCGGGCATCAATAACTTCAATTTGTTTTCTACGCTCTGCTTCTGCCACCGAGCGCGCTGTTTTAACCGCTTCTTCCTTTTCTACTTTTTGCTTTTCGGCATCAGCCGCTTTGGCGCGTGCAGCAGACTCTTCTTCTGACTTAACGGCAACGGCAATTTGTTTCACCTGTTCAGATACTTCAACTTCTTGCTGTTGGCGTATACGTGCTTGTTCTAGGGCCTGACGCTTCGCAATTTCTTGAGTTTCAATTTCACGAGATTTCTCGATTTCTGCCGCTTCGATAGCGCGGTTTTTCGCTATTTCAGCTTCGCGCTCTTCACGCTCTTTCATTTCACGCTGTTTCGCAATTTCTGCTTTCTGCTCTTGGCGCTTAAATGCCAACACTTGTTCTTGCGTTAGGCGAGCTTCTTCTTCATCACGTTTCACTTCAAGCGACTGCTTTTCTGCAGCAAGATTACGTTGTTCAATAAGAATACGGTTTTCTTGTTGAATATCGTTGGTTTCTTTGCGCTTTTCTTCAATAATTTTAGCAAGACGGGCACGACCCTCTGCGTCGAATGCGTTGTTTTCATTGAAAAATTGTAGGTCTGTTTGGTCAAATCCAGTCAAGCTTACTGATTCAAGCTCCAAGCCATTCTTTTCCAAATCGTTAGCGACACTTTGTTGTACTTTTTGCACAAAATCAGCACGCTGTTCGTGCATTTCTGTCATGCTCATTTCTGCTGCTACTGCGCGTAGAACGTCAACAAACTTCGACTCCATCAGTTTTTTAACTTCTTCTGCACGTGTAGTCCGAGTACCTAACGTTTGAGCGGCCATCGAAATACCATTGGTATTAGGCGCTACGCGCAGGTAAAAGTCCGCTTTTACATCAACGCGCATTCTGTCTTTGGTAATAAGCGCATCTTTTTGAATTTTCTCAACTTCAATACGCAAGGTATTCATGTTAACCGGAATAATTTCATGCACTACTGGCAGTACAAGTGCACCGCCATCTTTAATGACTTTCTCGCCGCCTAAACCCGTTCTTACAAAGGCAGTTTCCTTTGTTGCGCGTTTGTACAATTTGGCAAAAATAAGCCCAATAACAATAAGGCCTATTACAATGGCACCGGCAATAAAGAGTATTGACGGCAAGCTAGATGTTTGAAGAGTATCCATACTTTTATCTCTTTTTAGGTTATTGGTAGCGCGTTGCTAACCAGCTTCGTTCATTTTTTTGAACAAGAATGACACGCTCGCCTTGTGCAAAGAGCTCTTTTTCTTCAAAAGGTTCAACAAGCACAAAATGAGGCTGTGAATAGTTATCTGTAAATTTTGCTTCTGCGGGGTTTCCTCGTGAAGCACGGCCAATAGTGATCTCGGCAACCGCGCCAACAAATTCGTCACTGCTAATTGCGCTCGATTCGATAGAAGGGAGGATGTGAGCAATAACTAATACGGTTTTTGATGTCACTAACAAGCTCAACACCAAAGATACTGGAACAGAAATAAACCCCGGTAACGCGGAGGATATGAGTAGTGACGTTACGCCATTTAGAATGAAGCCTACAAGGCTGAATAAGGTTAACAGTACAATTAACCACACCAGAAAAGGAACGCGATTTATGTTCAGCCAACTTGCGAATTCAGAGCCCAGTACACTGTCGCTATCCATTTCGCCTAAATCGTCGCCCATACCTAATAAGCTTATGCCAAAGAGCATACTGACAAGCTCGAGAAACAGGACGATAAGCACTGCACACAGCGCAATACTGAACCAAAAGTTAGCGGGGGAAAGAAGGATATCTGTCATTTACACCGTCCGTGATGTGCAACATTGAAGCTCTTTTATACCACAGACAGATATTTTAGCCAGTGATAAACTTTAGAACTTTAGCATTGTATTCGCGCACATCTTACCAACTGTTTAGCCTACAAAAATAAAAAGCAGCAAGATTAAATGCTGCTTAATATTTAGGTTTGTACGTACAGGTTCTTGTATGCAAACACTGCATTTACTAAGTTAATTTAACCGCTCACAATAAATCAATGAGTATGTGCTTCGCCGATAGCATGGCCATCCGTGTCGTAGTAGCCACTAGCTCCCGCTTCAATAAAGCCTTGGTTTACCATATTTGTTAAAAATGGATCGGTGTGATCATCGCCAATGTCGGCATAGTCAGTTGACTGGTATGCGTCTCTTTTGGCAAAAAACGCAGCAGCATCGATGTTGTAATCCACTGTTTCTAATGACCACGTTCGCGTGCTGCGCTGCGAGGCTACCGAAAAGTGCTTAATCAATTTTTGATGAGGTAACCATGAGAGTGAATATACCGTTTGCCCTTGTTCAAGGGTATAGTGTTGTACTGTGTTACAGCCTTTTTCGTCTGTTTTGGTTAGCGTCATTTTTTCTATAAGGGTGTCGCTAATAAGCTGGTAGCGGTACGAAAAGTCATTTTCTCGCACACCGTGAATGGTTTCACCGCTTTGATATTCGATGGCACGCTCGTGTGCATCAAAGAAGCGGGTTGGTTTTATTAACTTGTTGCGCACGAGTGTCCAAGACTCTGTAATTTTTGTCGCGGGGTACTCGTGTGCTACCTTGTTGTCATTACGCCACAGCTTCATGCTTGTTGTGCGAGGGAACTTATTCACTTGCTCAAAGTTAATGTTGTAAGTCGCCATGAGATTTTTCATGTCGTTTTCACAAGACAATGATGTTGCGTTAGCAAATAATAGTGTTTGAATGGTTAAAAGCGCCAATGAAACGATAAGTGCTTTCATAGATTACTCCAAGGGAAAGGGGCAATTGGTATTGCCCCTTGGTCTTACTGTTGTGCGGCCTACTTACCGCTAAAACACGTAATGAATGTGTTTATTCCATTGCTTCTTCAGCTTTTGATACAAAGTCGCCGGCAAAATCCATGACATGGAAAATAACACTTTGCTCGTTCGTACCATTCACTAGGAATGCGCCAGGGCCTTTCGCATAAATACCAACGTCTTCACCCGAGTGGGTTTCAGAACCTAGTGGTATAAGTGCTTCTTGGTGATAACCTGGTGTAGTGGTATCGACATCGGTGATGTCTTTACGACCAGTATCAGGGCCATCAAGATACGAGGCGTCAGAGTTGGTAACATCACCTAGGTTTCTAAAGCCCAAACCATTGGTATAACCCAACGTTGTATAAGGAGTACCGTCTGCCGCCGTCGCTGCTTCATCTGCACCTACGTTAACGACTTTACCCAAAATTGGGTTACCGCGCTTAGGGTAGCCTGCGATAGTAAATACGTGACCGTGGTCAGCAGTAACAATAATCAGCGTATCTTCATCATTGGTGAGTGCGTCTGCCGCAGCAATTGCTTCAGCAAAAGCAATGGTATCGTGCAGCGCACCGTAGGCGTTACCGGCATGGTGTGCGTGATCAATACGTCCAGACTCAACCATCAAGAAGAAGCCTTCATCGTTGTTATCAAGGATGTTTATAGCAGCACTTGTCATCTCTGCAATTGAAGGTTCACCTGCAATGTCGTTCTCACGATCTGCAGCGTATTGCATGTGAGATTCGTTAAACAAAGCGAATACCCGTTCTGTGGTTTCTGTATCAATACCATCAAAACCACTTTGGTCGTAAACATAAACACCATTGGTGTACATTGCTTGCCACTCTGCCGTAAGGTCACGTCCATCAGTACGATCACCTTCAACAGTGCTTGCTGCATCAGGGCTATTAAATGCGGCATCTTTGGGTAAGAAGTGACGACGTCCACCACCCATAACAACTTCGATTCCATCTACATCAAGGCCTTCAAAGTTTGCTTCTAGATTCGCTTCAAAATTAACAAGCTGGTCTGCGATATCGGTGCAACCCGCAGTAACCGCAGCTTCCGGCATATCTGAAACGTCTTCCCAGTTGCGATCGGCCGATTTCGCATAGGTTGCCGCAGGCGTTGCATGAGTGATACGTGCAGTTGAAATTATCCCAGTTGATTTGCCCGCGATTTCAGCCAATTCAAGTGCAGTTACCAACTCATTACCTGCAACCGTGCTGCAATCGCCACGTTCAATATCTTCATCTACACCGATAACGCCTACATCGGTTTTGATACCACTCATCATCGCGGTCATCGTGCCAGCAGAGTCAGGTGTTTGCGCATCAACGTTGTAGGTTTTTGATAGTCCAGAGAATGGGAAGCGGTCAAAACTAAGTTGGTTTTCTTCACCCGCCAGACCTTTCATTTGACCATCTAAAATGCGTGCGGCAGTAACGGTTGAAACACCCATGCCGTCACCCACGAAAAGAATAACGTTTTTCGCTGTACCGCGAAGGTTTTCAACCATTGCGTTTAGTTCTTGTTGTGAACTTACCGTTGCTACCTCAACGTTTGACGAAGCCGATGCGCTACCTGAGGTTGCATTCATCCAAACTTGCTTATTGTTTTCAACTTCAGTTTGCGCCGCCACGAACCAATCGTTGTTCAAGCTGGTCAGTAGTTCACTGCTACTCACGCTGCTTACGCCCGGTACACATACATAGCTTGTTGCAGTGATTTCCGCTTCTGCCAATGTACCATCGCTATCTGAATCAACACCAGAATCAATGCGAAGACCGCTGTTAGGGCAGTTGGCATCGCCAACAGCAAGTTCAGTTTGTACAGTTAGACTGGTTAAGCCGTTTGTACCGTCAACACCATTTTGGCCATCTACGCCATCTTTACCGTCATCGCCTTCAAGAAAGCAACCAGAAAGACCCGCTACCGCAACTGCAATTACACTTAATTTAAATACATTCATTGTTCTTCTCCACTTACTCGTTCACAAGGCCAAGCGCTTGATTAATTAAGTGGAAAACAACATTTTGCTCTACCACGCCTTGCGCAAGTTGGCTGCCAGGTCCTGTAGCATGTAACGCTATATCTTCACCCGAGTGGGTTTCTGAACTTAGCGGAATAAGTGCTTCTTGGTGATATCCTGGTGCGGTTGTATCAACATTTGTTAAATCTACGCGTCCCGCTGCGTTGTCTAAACCATAGGTAACGTCTGAATTCGTTTCGTCGCCAAAATCACGAAAGCCCAAACCATTGGTGTAACCTAGTGTTGTATAAGGTGTGCCATCAGATGCAGTAGCAGGTTCTTCTGAGCCTACATTCACCACTTTGCCTAAAATGGGGTTACCACGTTTTGGATAGCCAGCGATAGTGAATACGTGACCGTGGTCGGCGGTAACAAGAATTAAGGTTTCTGATGGATCTGTGTTTTCTACCGCAGCCATTACTGCTTGTTCAAACGCTAGGGTATCGGTAAGTGCACCGGCAGCATTACCAGCGTGGTGCGCATGGTCAATACGGCCAGATTCAACCATAAGGAAAAAACCGTTTTCGTTGTTATCAAGAATGTTGATAGCGGCTTCGGTCATTTCGGCTACTGACGGTTCACCAGCAATGTCATTAGCGCGGTCAGCTTCGTATTGCATGTGAGATTCGTTAAACAAACCAAAAACACGCTCTGTGGTTTCAGTGTCAATTGCATCGAAACCGGCTTGGTCGTAGATATACACGCCGTTTTCGTACATGTCTTGCCATTCAGCTGTGAGGTCGCGAGAGTCGGTACGATCGCCTTCTACATCGCTTTGTGCATCTGGACTGTTAAATGCTTCGTCTTTAGGAAGGAAGTGACGACGGCCTCCACCCATTACGACTTCTATGCCATCTACATCTACGCCTGTGTAACGCTGTTCAAGGTAGCTTTCAAAGTTCACTAGCTGGTCAGCAATATCTTTACAGCCGCCAGTTACTGCTTCTTCAGGCATGTCTGAAACATCTTCCCAGTTACGGTCGGCTGATTTTGCGTAAGTTGCAGCAGGTGTTGCGTGAGTTATACGTGCTGTAGAAACAACTCCCGTTGACAAGCCTTTAATTTCAGCAAGCTCTAGAGCTGTAATAACTTCGTTACCCGCAACGGTTGCGCAATTCCCGCGCTCAATGTCTTCATCAACACCAATTACGCCTACGTCAGTCTTAAGACCAGACATCATCGCAGTCATTGTGCCCGCTGAGTCTGGTGTTTGCGCATCTACGTTATAGGTTTTTACCAGAGCAGTGTGAGGGAAAGTTTCGAAGCTCAAGTAACCTTCTTCACCAGGGTTACCCGCAAGCTGACCTTTGTGAATTCGCGCTGAAGTAAGGGTTGAGATCCCCATACCATCACCGACAAAAAGAATAACGTTTTTGGCTTTAAATTTATTATTGGTTGCTAATTTCTGCGTAATTTTTGTTTGCGCGTCTGTGAACCAAGCGCTATTGGTTTGATGCTCGGGTAACACTGAGGCTTGCAGCCCAGCTGATACCGCAAAAGCAACTGCGGTGCATGCCACTTTCCAGTTACGATTCATGATTGTTTCCTACACGTTTTTATTAAAATCGGATATGGGTATGTCTAGACGTAGGTTTCTAGCTAAGTGCATTCGTTATCCGTGAAGCCTCAACTACAAAACGACAAAGAGCGTAGGGAGATGTGGTGACACTTCTTTGACAGATATATTGCTAAACTGTCACAAATGTCACATAAGTGTAAAACTATAACGTGTTTTTATTGATTGCCTGTTCAATAAAGCTAGTAAATTAAGGACTTAGCGTTATGGTGAGTGATAGGACGAACACATTCAATTGTCATAAAAAAGTGGTCTAACCTGTTGTAAGTGTCAGATTTTCTTACGTAAAATTGTGATGTTGTAACATAACTTCTGAGGGAGTGACCTTCAATACACTGCCTTGATCATACCAATCGCCTAATACAATACGAGACGCAGGCTTTCCATTGGCCGTGAGTGAATGAATATTTGGACGGTGAGTATGTCCGTGGATCATGCGCTGAACCCCCCATTTTTCCATTACTTTAATTACTTCTTCTGGCGTAACATCCATAATCTCAGGCTTGAGGTTCTTTTGGTTGGCTTTACTTTCGGCGCGCCCATTATCGGCAACACGTTGTCGATACCATAAAGGTAGGGCTAGCATTAATCTAGGCCACCACCAACCACGGGACTTCTTGCGAAACTTTTGATAGGCCACATCTTTTGTGCACAATTCGTCACCGTGAGTAAGTAGTGTAGGCGTGCCATAAAGGTCTATAACTTCTTGCTCATTAAGTAACGTCATGCCTGCTTTATTCAGCCATGTTTCGCGTATCGCAAAATCGCGGTTACCGTGAATAAAGTAGATAGGGCAGTGGGCACTTACCTTCTTAAATGCAGCTGCAATTTCGGTGTTAAACGGTGTAACGTTGTCGTCTCCAATCCATACTTCAAATAAATCACCCAGTACATAAAGTGCGTCACCATTAATGGCATCTTCACGTAAAAAACGCATTAAGCATTCGGTTATATCCGGGCGGTCAGCACTTAAATGTAAATCGGCGATAAAGTAGGTAAACGACATAGAAATTCTTTAACTGATCAGATTTTACTAAAGACGAAAAAGCCGTATCCATTGATACGGCTTGTATACTACGTATGGGCAGTGAATTATTCAGATACTGTTGCAGATTCGATTACAACAGGTTCTACCGGTACGTCTTGATGATAACCGTGGTTGCCAGTCTTCACTGCTTTAATTTTTTCTACAACGTCCATGCCTTCTACTACTTTACCAAATGCACAGTAGCCCCATCCGTTAACACTCTTGCTTGAATGGTTTAGGAAGTCGTTGTTATTTACGTTAATAAAGAACTGTGCCGTCGCTGAATGTGGGTCTTGCGTACGTGCCATTGCAATAGTACCTACTTCATTAGCAACACCGTTGTCTGCTTCATTTTCAATAGGTGCTTTAGTGTCTTTTTGATCCATGTCAGGGGTGAAACCGCCACCTTGGATCATGAAGTTATTGATAACGCGATGGAAAATAGTGTTATCGAAAAAGCCGTCTTCTACATAAGAGATAAAGTTAGCCACTGTTTTAGGCGCTTTATCTTCGAATAGCTCAAGTTTGATGTCACCAAAGTTTGTTTTTAGTGTAACCATTTTGGTTTGTCCTGTGTGTAAATGTAAAAGTGTGCGTAATAGTATCGTAAAAAGTACTGTAAAGAGTAGCGCAAAAGCGAACATAGGGGTAAAAGGCTTGCCATTTGCAATACCATTTATATACCGACAGTGCTAAACTTTGCGCCCCAAAACGACATATACAGGAAATATAGACATGCTACATCTTTACAATACCCGAACCCGTGAAAAAGCGAAGTTTGTTCCGCTTGAAGAAGGGAAAGTGGGTTTGTATGTGTGTGGTATCACCGTATATGACGTGTGTCACATGGGTCATGCAAGAACGTATTTAAGCTTCGATACGCTAGTGCGTTACATGCGCCACTTAGGGCTTGACGTTAAATACGTACGAAACATTACTGATATTGACGACAAAATTATTGCGCGTGCCAATGAAAATGGTGAGAGCTTTGAAGCATTAACTAAGCGCACCATTGCAATGATGCACGAAGACTTTGCAGCCATTAACTTGCTGGAGCCCGATGTTGAGCCAACAGTGAGTGGCCATATGGATGAAATTATCGCGGTTATTGAGCGTTTGGTTGATAAAGGCTATGCGTACCAAGCAAAAAGCGGCGATGTGCTTTTCGATGTAAGTAAGTTTGATGATTACGGAAAGTTGAGCAAGCAAGACCTTGAACAGTTAAATGCTGGCGCGCGCGTTGAAGTTGCTGCAGGCAAAGATGATCCATTAGATTTCGTATTGTGGAAATCGACGAAACCAGGTGAACCCGCGTGGGCATCACCATGGGGAGAAGGCCGTCCTGGCTGGCATATCGAATGTTCTGCGATGAATCACAAGCATTTGGGCGCGCACTTCGATATTCACGGTGGAGGTTCTGACCTTATCTTCCCACACCATGAAAATGAAGTTGCACAGTCATGCTGCGCGTATGACACGCCGTACGTGAACGTGTGGATGCACACAGGCATGGTGCAAGTTAACGACGAGAAAATGTCAAAGTCGTTAGGTAACTTTTTTACATTAAGAGATGTGTTAAAAGAGCATGACTCAGAAACGTTGCGTTTCTTTTTGATGTCTGCACACTATCGCAGTCAGTTAAGTTACTCGCAAGACAACATTACGCAGGCGAAAGCTGCCCTAGAACGCTTGTATACGGCATTGCGTGGCGTAGACATTGATGACACGACTGATTTGTCTTATGGCGGTTATTTAGCCCGCTTCGAGGCGGCAATGAATGATGACCTGAACGTGCCAGAAGCCTTTTCAGTGTTGTTTGAAGTGGCCCGTGAGCTTAATCGTCAGAAAGATAACCAGAGTGAAGCTGGCAAGTTGGCTGCTGTATTAAAAGGCTTGGGTGCAATTTTGGGCATGCTACAAAGCGACCCTGATGCGTTCTTGAAAGGCGGTGAAGGTAACGACGACGAAGTGGCAGAAATTGAAGCGCTTATCAAGCAGCGCAACGATGCACGTGCGGCAAAAGATTGGGCTGCTGCTGACGCTGCGCGTGATGCGCTAACAGCGAAAGGCGTTGTATTAGAAGACGGCCCAAGCGGAACAACGTGGCGAAAAGCGTAGCAATAGTTGTTGTATTTTGAGTCGAGAAAGCCCACTTATTGTGGGCTTTCTTATTTTATACTTTAAAGTTATTGGTTTACGATGTTCACACATTGCAATTAGTGCGGTACGGGCGTTTATGTTGAAGGTGAATGCCAGCCACCATGCAACGAACAGAGCCTCCTCCCATTTCAATAGTAGGAACAGCGATGGGGAGTAGAGTAAGAGCACCAGGTAGTAATGCTAATTGCGCTTCATTCAATGAATCGAAAGCAGTTTTTGACAGAAGTAATAAGCGTTTTCCACTGCTATTCAAAAGTTCTAAGCAATTTCCTGCAAAACTATTCACTTGTTCTTCGCTGATATCGATAACTATTTTACCTGTCTTCTTAAGCGTTGAAAGCACCATATGTTTGTCGTTTTTTTCTATCATGCTGGTAGCAACAATGGCAAAGTCGCTGCCCACACACATTATTACGTTGGTGTGGTAAACAGCCGTACCCAAAGTATCAAACGCTTTAAAACATATGGGCGTTAAGCCAATGGCTTCACAAGCCAATGTTACAGCTGTTTTATTGGCGCGCTGGGAGAGGCAAGCATAGGCTAGCGCGTTTACGTGATCGATAACCATCGCCCCTGTGCCCTCAACAATGTGTCCGTCTTTTTCAAGAAAAGACAAATCTATAGCTTGCTGCACGTTGTAGTGCTGATGCAGATAACTGACAATATCGTCACGACGCTCTGCTCTGCGGTTTTCACAGTGCATTGGATACGTAATTAATAAACCATTGGGGTGAGTGCTAAGCCAGTTATTCGGAAATACCGAATCAGGCGTATTTTTTTCTTCGCTATCAAAAACCTCTACGTTTATACCATTTCTACGTAAGGTGCTTACCATGTCGTCAAATTCTCGCTTCGCATCTTTTGAAATTTTCGACGTGTTCGCATTCACTATATCAAGAGGCGCCTGAAAGCTATTGTCTTTAGCCGTTTGCTCGTTGGGGCGGAAGGCGTTAGGGCGCACCATTAGTACAGTGTTCGGTATAATTGACTTGGTAGATACGGCGTAATTGGTTTGCATAAATTTCTAATGGCCTTAATAACTTGTCTACTACATAGCTTGGCTATTTTATGCTTTGAAGTACGATTTCAGCCATGGTCAACGTGTTACAATCTGATATTTAAGTTGAGCATATTGTACAAATTGAATTACATTGTGCGTAGTTTATGGTTCTGTATTGTTAAGCATGTGTTTTCCATAGTGTGAGGTTAGTCGTGTTTGTTGATTTGGACGCAAAAGATAGAGAGCTACTTGATATATTAAAACGGGATGCTCGTACGCCTGTGACGGTGCTTGCTGAAGTATTATCTCTTTCGCGAAATACAGTACAAAAACGTATAGACAGGTTAGTTAATACGGGCGTGATCGAAGCATTCACAGTGCGTGTTAACGAGCAGTTGCAGCCTGACAAAATAAAAGCACTAATGTCGGTCGAACTAGAAGGGCTAAGCACCACTAAGCTCATTAGCAAGTTAAGAACGTTAGATGGTGTAGAGCGTTTTCACACCACAAATGGCAATTGGGATGTGTTAATTGTAATTACCGCCGAAAGCCTGGCACACCTAGATAGTATTCTAAAACAAGTGCGTGACACTGGCGGCGTGTTAAACAGTGAAACCAGTATTATTCTGTCTACCACACAGAGATAGGCTACCTAATTAATATCAGGCTTATCTGTTGGAATTGCTGATTCTTTCTGCATAAGATGCGATTTCCAGCGCTGTTGGGCGACATGAGCTTTGACCAATTCCAAGCATTCATTCACCACGCTCAGCACTTCTTTATCTAGTGCATCTGCAGAAGGGGTGTAGTCACGCATACCCACTGAAATAAAGTGATCAATGCGTTCTGAGTCTAAATCGCTGAGTAAATTGACTAACGATGATGTCACTATGTCCGTTACCGATTCTTCTAAGGTGTTTTCAATAGTTCGCCCAATCACAGGAAGATAATTCAGCGTCGACACCTGTGCATTCGCACGTACCGCTTTGCCAACACTTTTTCTAACATGCTCTCTAATAGCTTCGCCATGCTCATCACTGCTTATCGAGTTGCCTAAGTGATTAACGACGCCCGCAAGCCACTGTGTAATAACAGGGCGTCGTGGGGCGAGTACCTGTTCATTAATATCGTCTAGCAGAGGAGAGCCTGCTGAGATATCTTTTTGTGCATCGCTTAATACTTTCACTACAATCCGATCACTCAGTTCTTCTACAAAAACATCGGCGTAGAAGGCGAAAAAGCGAAAAATCGCGGTTTGGTTAAGGTCGATAATCTTAAACTTATGCAGGCGATGCAGTATCGAAAATATACGTAGGAAACGAAATAGTCGGGTGGCACCTGTAGGTATTAGGCCGATAATGTCGTACCAGTGTAAGAACGGAAAAAAATACCAGCGCAGGTGCTCTTTTCGTACGATGGCCACTATCCATCTGAAGCAAAACTCAGTGAAGAAAATGCCTATGAATACTAGGTCTACTAGCAGGAAATTGTGGTGAATGGGATCGTATGCGCTAATGAGGGCAGGGAAGTAAACTCCCAGCTGGCTATAAACAAAATCAGTGGCATACAGAGAATCAAAGATGAGCCATGCTAAGTTGACAAAAAGCACACCTAGCATGACTAAATCTAAAATTAACCAAGGGGTTTCATGGCTGTTGCGCAAATTTGCTCGGTTAATTTTTAGCATGTCCGTATCCAGTTTTAACGTTATGGTTGGCGTTTAGCCTGAAGAGTTTAAACGTGTTACATCAACGTAGAGCTTAAGCTTTTGACCCGGTTGTAAGTAACGCTTTGCATTCAAGCCATTCCACTTACTAATATCGGCGACCTTAATATTGAACTTGCTCGCAATGCGTGACAGTGAATCTCCGTTTCGAACGGTATAAGTTAACTGCTTTGTAATACCACCGTCAGATTTTCCTTCAAGCCATACTACCAGTGTTTTGCCCGGGTGCAGCATGTCACCTGGCGCCATGCCGTTCCATTTGGCCAGTTGCTTCGTACCGACTTTATACTTACGCGCAATATCCCAAAGCGTATCACCTGATTGAACCGTATGACGAACCTTTTGTTTTGACGATGAGCTATTTTGCAAGCTTGCCAAGCGTTGCTCTTGAGATAAAGAGTAGCTATCAAGTTCTTGCAGAGCCACAGGCACCATAATGGCTTGCCCAACACGGATCATCGAGCCATCGAGTTCATTGACTTGCTTAATCACCTTAACCGTGGTGTGGTATTGCTTTGCGATTTTTATAAGGCTATCGCCGGATTTCACAGTGTGACGAACCCAATTGAGACGTTCTTTTTGGTCTATTTTGGCAAGTGCCTGAGAGAACGCGTCAGCCTTATCAAGGGGCAGCACAAGACGGTGAGGGCCTTCTGGTGAGGTAGCCCAGCGGTTAAAACCAGGGTTCAAACCGTGAAGTTCTTTTAGCGAAAGGCCCGCTAGGTCAGCCGCAAATGCTAAGTCGACTTGTGAACCAATATCCACAACTTTAATAACGGCAACATTTTCAACTTCGGGCCATGCAAAAGCATATTCTTCTTTGTGCTTTAAAATATCGGCAAGCGCGAGCAACTTAGGAACGTAAGCGCGAGTTTCTCTTGGAAGGCTTAAGTTCCAAAAGTCAGTAGGCTTACCGGCACGCTTATTACTTTTAATCGCGCGCATAACTCGGCCTTCACCACTGTTATAGGCCGCTAAGGCATGTAACCAGTCGCCGTCAAACATCTTGTTAAGATAAGTGAGATAGTCAAGGGCACCTTGCGTAGATGCAATTACATCGCGTCTACCGTCATACCACCAGGTTTGATCCATACCAAAGCGCTTGCCTGTTGCGGGGACAAACTGCCACATACCTGCGGCTCGACCATGTGAATAGGCAAATGGATCGAATGCGCTTTCTACAATGGGTAGCAGTACCAACTCCATTGGCATGTCGCGTTTTTCAATTTCTTCAACAATGTAGTACAAAAATGGCTTGGCGCGTTTTACTACACGAGACATATATTCAGGGTGTTTCAAATACCACTTTTTCTGTGCTGTGACGCGAGCATCATCGGGAATAGTAAGTGCGAACTTTGCACTGGCACGCTCCCATACGTCTGTGATCACCACTTCAGTGATTATCTCGGGAGTTTCAGTGGCATCAGCCACGTCTTCTAATACGTCGTCGTTTGGATGGACGACATCAATAACGCCATCGCGTGCAACTTCACAATCGGCAATTGCATCTTCGGTGGTGTGGAGGACCGAACAGGCTTCTAGCGCCGCTTTTTCGTTGCTTTCTAATTGTGCGTTTTCAGCGTCATTGTTAGTTAGCTGACAACCCGTTAAACCTAACGCCAACAACAAAGGCGAAAGCGGAAAAAACTTCAACTGCATAAATGAAGAAACCTCTTGGAGCACTGCAAACCTGCCATATTACGGCAACTAGCTTGCTTTTGCATCAAAACTCATCTTTCCAGCGACGAACTGCAGCAAATACGGCAACATCATCAGCTAGGCTATTTTCGCAATACGCTTCGGCTGCTGTTTTTACAGAAAGTTCATGAGAACGCAAAAAAGGATTAATGGCCTTTTGTTCTTTAAGCGTTGAAGGAAGTGTGGGTTTGTTCTTATCTCGGGTAGCTTGTACCCACTGGGCATAATTCACAAGTGCGCTATTATCTGGCTCTACCGCAAGCGCAAAACTCACGTTAGCTTGCGTGTATTCATGCGTGCAATACACCTTTGTGTTATCAGGAAGGCGTTTTAATTTATTGAGCGAATGCAGCATTTGTTCTGGCGAGCCTTCAAATAACCTGCCGCAGCCCGCTGAAAACAGCGTGTCGCCACAAAATACAAGGCCGTGACCAAAAAAGGCAATATGATCTAATGTATGCCCTGGGACTTCCATTACCTGTAGCGCCATTTTTAGCACCGGTAAAGTGACGGTATCACCCTGTGAAACCGACTTGGTTAAGCCGCGAATATGCCCGCCTCTTGGACCAATAACGGGGAGTTCTGGGTGTGCCGACACCAATTTGGCAATACCGCCAGTGTGGTCTCGATGATGGTGAGTAATAAGCACCGCAGACAGTGTTAACCCATTGGCTTTTACATATTCTAGCACTGGCTGTGCATCGCCCGGGTCAACCACCACAGCATTTGATTTATTGTGTATACACCAAATGTAATTGTCGGTAAAAGCGGGAATGGGGTGAATTGTTAAACCTGACGGTAAGGTGTCTTGGGTCATGATGTACCTGCTTGTGTAGGTAGAATTATGCGTTACTATAGGAGCTTGTGAACAGCAGAGCAACAAAAGAGCGCGCTAAGTGATTATCAAATCGGCGTTTAAAGCCAAGCCTTTGCGCTACCCAAATAGCTGGGAAGATTTTCCAGCAGGGGAGCATATACAACACGCCGTTAGCGCGGTGTGTAATGATTATGCTGAGCGCATTTTCGGGTATCACTTTGCCAAACTAGGTACGTTAAGCTCTGCCATTACGTTAGATAGAAGCCCCATCCGTCATCATATTAATCACGTCCCTACCTTGCCTGCGGATAAGGCTGGCATATCATTACATTCTAACCTCGTTGTGGGGCAGTCTCATTGCCTGCCATTTTCTGAGAACAGTATTGATGGCTTTTTGTTAGCAAATGAGTTGGATTTTGCGCAAGATCCGCACGAAATATTGCGTGAAGTTGATAGAGTTATTACCCATAGTGGCTATGTCATTATCAGCGGATTTAACCCACTTAGTTTGGCCGGAATCGCAAAATTCTTACCGGTAAAAAGAGGCAATGTGTTGCACGATGCGCGTTTTTTTACCAGCTATCGAATAAAAGATTGGTTGCAGTTGTTGGGCTTTGAAATTGTAGAGCAGCGGCAAGTACTGTTTTCGACCCTATTTTTTCAGCAAAAATGGAAAGGTGCAGCAAAGTTACAGCAATACCTGTCTTCTTACCTTCCTTGGTGCAGTGCGGTTTACGTGATATTAGCGAAAAAACGTGTGTTTCCGATGACTGCTATCAAGCCTAAGCGAAAACTCAAGCCACAGTTCTCGGCCGTCGGCGCTAGCGCTCGAACATCTGCACTAAGTCGGTATAGTAGTGAGTAGGCAAGCAATAATGAACGTGGCTAAATGCCGACTGAAATGCGAATTACTCACTGAAGTATACAAAAAAGCCATGATAGGTTTCCCTGTCATGGCTTTTGCATTTTTTGCACTAATGATATGCGTGTTACTTAACGCGCATACCAGGCTTAGCACCTTCATGCGGCTCTAAAATATAAAGTTCATCACCACCAGGACCGGCGGCTAGTACCATACCTTCACTCATGCCGAAACGCATTTTACGTGGCGCAAGGTTTGCTACCATTACGGTGTGTTTATCGATAAGTGCTTCAGGCGAGTAGGCCGACTTGATACCAGCAAAAACTTGCTTGGTTTCGCCGCCTAAATCTAGCTCTAGGCGTAAAAGCTTGTCAGCTTTCTCTACATGTTCAGCCTTAGCAATACGCGCAATACGTAAATCTACCTTGGCGAACTCGTCAAACGAGATAGTGTCGCTGATAGGATCTTTTGCAAGCGGGCTATCTGGGTCGATTGCCGGTGCAGCTGGCGCTAGGCTTTCTTTTGAATCTTCAACCATGGCGTCGATTTTCTCCATTTCTACACGCTGCATCATTGGCTTAAATTTGTTGATGGCGTGGCCTTTTAATAGGGTTTGCAGTGAATTCCAGTCGAACGTGTCATTTAAGAATTCTTCAGCTTTTACTGCTAGCACAGGAAGTACTGGCTTTAAGTAAATAACCAATAGACGGAACATGTTGATACCTAGCGAGCACACATCGTGCGTGAACTGCTGTTTAGTTTCGTCTTTAATAGTTACCCAAGGTGCGTTGTTGTCGATAAACTGGTTGGCTTTATCAGCAAGGGCCATAATTTCGCGCACAGCTTGGTGATACTTACGTTTCTCAAAAAGTGCAGCAATGCTGTCTGACGCATTTTGGAACTCAGCAATAAGCTCTGGCTCAATCACGTTGTCTGATAGCTTGCCGTCGAAACGCTTGGTAATAAAGCTTGCACAGCGGCTAGCGATGTTTACTACTTTACCCACTAGGTCTGAATTCACCTTTTGAGCAAAGTCAGTAAAGTTAAGGTCGATATCTGTAACACCATCACTTAACTTAGACGCGAAGTAGTAGCGTAGGTATTCTGGGTTCAGGTGGTCTAGGTAAGTTCGGCCCTTGATAAACGTACCGCGAGACTTAGACATTTTCGCGCCATTTACCGTTACAAAACCGTGAATGTTTACGCCAGTCGGCTTACGGTATCCCGCACCTTCTAGCATCGCAGGCCAAAATAGGCAGTGGAAATACGTAATGTCTTTACCAATAAAGTGGTAAAGCTCAGCGTCTGAGTCTGCTTTCCAGAAATCGTCGAATTCTAGGTTGTTTTGATCGCAGAAATTTTTGAAACTTGCCATGTAGCCAACAGGTGCATCTACCCACACGTAGAAAAACTTGTTAGGAGCACCTGGAATTTCAAAACCGAAATACGGCGCGTCACGGCTGATGTCCCACTGCTGAAGACCTTCAGTGAACCACTCTTGTAACTTGTTTGCCATTTCTTCTTGAAGAGCGCCAGAACGGATCCATTCTTTTAGCATGCCTTCAAACTTTGGCAGGTCGAAGAAGAAGTGCTCAGACTCTTTAAGTACCGGGGTTGCACCAGATACAACGCTGCGCGGGTTCTTTACTTCTGTTGGGCTGTAGGTTGCGCCGCACACATCACAGCTGTCGCCGTTTTGGTCTTCTGCGCCACAACTTGGGCATGTGCCTTTTACGAAACGATCCGGCAGGAACATTTCTTTTTCAGGGTCGAAAAGCTGATTGATGGTGCGCTTACTGATGTAACCGGCGTTGTCTAAACGCGTGTAAATTTCTTCACACAGCGCTTTGTTTTCAGGTGAATGGGTTACATAGTAGTTGTCGTAATCAACGTGAAAATCAACAAGGTCTTGGTGATGTTCAGCGCGGGTTCTTGCCACCATTTCTTCTGGTGTAATGCCAAGCTCTTGAGCTTTAAGCATAACCGGAGTGCCGTGTGCATCATCGGCGCAAACACTGTAACATTCGTTTCCGCGAAGGCGCTGAAAACGAGTCCAGATGTCGGTTTGAATATGTTCTAGCAAATGCCCTAAATGAATAGAGCCATTTGCGTATGGCAACGCACTGGTTACCAGAATTCGGCGTTTTTCTGACATAATGACGTTATTGATTCTTTGCGTTTCAAAATGGGTGCAAATACTAGCGGAAAACCGCGTTTTTTGCATTACGTAATTCACACAATTGTACTACTAGTAAGGCTTTTTATGTTCTTTTCTCGCAAAGCAGAGCCGGTAACGCACAAAGTTGCTGCTATTTTGGCCACGTATTTTTCGCTCGATGTGGAAGATACCTTGCCTTGGTGTGCTTTTAGCCAGCCTGAAAACGAAGATGCGGGTGTGACGGTAACCTTACCGTTTTGTATCGCCACGCAATTACAAGTGCTTAAAGAAGAAGTCATTAAACAACTTAAAGGTAAGCTTGATGATGCCACGCTTAGCTTTAAACAACATATTGCCAGCGGTGAAACTGAGGTTGCGCCCGTTACCAATATTAAAAATATTATTGCCATTGCCTCAGGCAAAGGTGGGGTAGGTAAGTCTACTACTAGTATTAATCTTGCATTTGCACTTATGCAGGAAGGCGCCAAAGTGGGTATTTTAGATGCCGATATTTACGGGCCCTCTGTTCCTATCATGTTGGGTAACCCTGACGCACACCCTGAAAGTGAAGACAACAAGCACATGCAGCCACTAAATGCGCATGGCTTGGTGGCGAACTCCATTGGTTATTTAGTGCCACAAGAAGATGCAGCAGTATGGCGTGGACCTATGGCGAGTAGGGCGCTTAAACAGCTATTAGACGAAACCTTATGGCCAGTGCTCGACTACCTCATTGTAGATATGCCGCCAGGGACAGGTGATATCCAGTTAACTATGGCACAGCAGGTGCCGTTAACTGCGTCAATTGTGGTGACTACGCCGCAAGATTTAGCGCTCGCCGACGCGCAAAAAGGTATAAGCATGTTTGAAAAGGTCAATGTGCCTGTGCTTGGCCTAATCGAGAACATGAGCTATTACCAGTGCAGAGCCTGCGGTACAAAAGACTATGTGTTTGCTAAAGATGGTGGTGAGGCGCTTGCCGAACGTCATGGCTTACCGCTTTTAGGTCAACTGCCTCTTGATATTCATATACGCGAGCATGGCGATGCCGGTACGCCGTTATTGGTGGAAACACCTGATAGTCCGCTGAGCGAAAGCTATCGAGAGGCTGCCCGCGCCCTTTCTATGCAATTAGCGTTGTCGGTTGCTCCTCGAAAAGGGGGTGTTAGCCATATCAAAGGAGAGCCCATTGGAATTGTTGGAAAGTCTGATTGATGCTTTGCACTGATAAATAGTTAACCACTTCGCCATAAATAGGGTGAAAAGCGCATAAAACCTTGCGTTGCACAGTTGATTGGGACTAACGACATACGCATAATAGCGGCCTACAAAATAGAGGAATACACCATGCGTTTGTGCGATCGCGACATTTATCAATATTTACAAGACGGCAAAATCAATATCGACCCAGCTCCAAGTTATGACCAAATAAGCGGTGTTACGGTAGATATTCGTCTTGGTAACAAGTTTCGCGTGTTTGAAGACCACCAAGCGCCGTTTATCGACCTAAGTGGACCAAAGGCACAAGTGCAAGAGGCCCTTGACCATGTAATGAGCGATGAAATTGAACTGGAAGAGGGTAAAGCATTTTTCTTACACCCTGGTGAGCTTGCTCTGGCAATCACGCACGAATCAGTAACGCTGCCAGATAACATTGTTGGCTGGTTAGATGGACGTTCGTCTCTTGCGCGCCTTGGCCTTATGGTACACGTTACCGCGCACCGAATCGATCCAGGTTGGTCTGGCAACATCGTATTGGAATTTTACAACAGCGGTAAACTACCTTTAGCACTTCGCCCAAAAATGAAAATTGGAGCACTGAGCTTTGAGGTGTTATCGGCACCAGCTGAAAAACCCTACAACGCTCGTGTAGATGCTAAATACAAAGGCCAAGCTGGCGCAGTAGCCAGCCGTATTTCATCGGATGACGAGAACAAATAAATTTCCAATTGCCTAGTGCGTTTTCCCTTCATTACTGGTAGAAAATATAAGTTAAAACAATAACAACTTATAAACGCTATCAGTAAAGGGAAGCGCGATGCAATCTCACTCTCAAACGCATGCGGCTATGCCAAGCAAGCCACCAACACGCAAAAACAGCATTATTCTTTTCGCGTTTATTGTGTCGGTATTAAGTGGCCTAGGGCTTTGGGCTGTAGGACAACCCAGCGACATATTTTTTACCGCATCCATAACACTATTTGTTGCCATTTTGTGGGTAACCGAAGCACTCCCTATACCCGCTACCTCACTTTTACCTTTTGCATTATTTCCCTTGTTCGGTGTGCTGTCGCACAGTGAAGCTGCGTCGTCGTTAGGTAGCCATGTCATTATTTTACTTATGGCCGCCTTTATGTTGTCGAAAGCGTTAGAAAGGGCCAATTTGCACAAGCGATTCGCCATATACATGCTGCGGTTAACAGGGAGTGGAAGCCCCCTTAAGCTTGTGCTTGGCTTTATGTTAACTACCGCTGTTCTAAGTATGTGGATTAGCAATACCGCCACAATACTCATGATGTTACCTATGGCAATTGCCATTATTAATGCCGTAGATAACCCTCGATTTGGTGTTGCACTTATTCTTGGCATTGCGTATTCAGCAAGTTTAGGAGGCGTTGGCACACCTATAGGCACACCACCCAACATTATCTTTATGAGTGTTTATGAAGAAACGCAAGGTGTTGAATACAGCTTTATAGAATGGATGAAAACGGGCGTACCTATCGTCATGATCGGCGTGCCGATAATGGCACTTTGGCTTGCCCGTGGTATTAAAGAAGTCGGTAATATTAATTTACCTGTACCTGGGGTGTGGAGCGTGGCTGAAAAGCGCGTATTGATGATTTTTGGTACTGTGGCAATGGCATGGATATTCCGCCCATTTTGGACCGCGTGGATTGGCGTGACTACCATTAGTGACAGTACTATTGCTGTGGCCGGCGTTGCAGCAATGTTTTTGACTAATAGCGGTAATGATAACGGCCAAGTTGATGCCAAGGGCAACAACGACAAGCTCCTTGATTGGAAGACAGCCAATGATATTCCATGGGGCATGCTTTTGCTATTTGCTGGCGGTATATGCATTGCGAAAGCTTTCACTGCGTCGGGCTTAAGTGTATTAATGGGTACATGGCTAACAGGCCTTTCGACACTTCCTGTGATATTACTTGTGTTGGGTATTTGCTTGTTTGTTACTTTCTTAACTGAAATTACGTCGAACACCGCAACATCAACACTATTAATGCCTATTTTGGCTGCGGCAGGCTTGGCAGTAGGCGTAGATCCTAAACTGCTAATGATACCCGCGGCAATCAGTGCCAGCTGTGCTTTCATGTTACCCGTCGCAACAGCGCCGAATGCTATAGCCTATTCAACAGAAAAGTTTGATATAAAAACCATGGCGAGAGAAGGCATTGTACTGAATGTATTGGTAGCGTTGGTGGTTACAAGTGTGTGTTATTTAACGTTAACGTAGTAAAAGAGCCGGTAAAACTTTAAGAACTGGTTAGCAATTAAGCGCTTAAGTAAGCTAATTGCTAATTCTCGTTGCAAAGTGAATAAATTTAAGTAGACTTACTCGCTCTTTCGGTCGGTGTGTAGCGCAGCCTGGTAGCGCACTGTCATGGGGTGTCAGGGGTCGGAGGTTCAAATCCTCTCACACCGACCAATTCCTCATCCCATAAAATCAAATGTTTATGTCCATTCTTCGAATAGTCCATGCAACTTTGCACGCAGAGTTATTGTAAATTACCAACACCAACCCAACACATAATTTCGGCTCTTTTACAGTTAGCAAAGCTGTCTTTCTTAATTGTTTTAATCGTTGCGAACTCTTTCAGTTTGGGATGACTGTCCACTTTGAGCGAATGCGGAATTTAGAGCGAAAGATTACCTTTGTCCGCAAAAGACAAAGCGGACATTCAACGCTGCTTAGTTAGCTCTTCTCTATTGCTGCGAATCTTACTTCGGGCAAGGAATCAAGTTTAGCTTCACCTATTACTCTTTCAAGTTCACCATGAGTTGAAACATCGTTTAAACTTCGTGCCAGTTTTACAACCTCAGCTCTTAACAAAGATACGTTTGTTAATTCATTTAAAGTAAGTCTCTCAATGTTATAATTACAATTGTCAAACAGTGTTGGTATAACTTCCTTAAGCAAAATGACTTGATTATCAAGTAGGTAGTTGTCCTGCAATAGGCGATTGATACTCGATAGAACACTTATAGCGCTAGATTCCCTGTTTAACGTGACCATTGTAATCAGTGTTGCAATTAGATTTTCGTTTGATTTACATCTATATAATTTTCGCCATTCTAAAATAGAGAACGCGGAATATGTAACACTCTCATTGTTTGAGCTATGAAGAGATATTCTGAGAATTTTCTCCAAATCGCCCTCAAGGGCTGAATTATGTTGTGCAAAGTAAGGCAACGAGATTAAAGCTTGATTACAGTGAGTCTCATTAACGAAAGCATTTACTTTATAATAATTTAACTCGGTCAAATCATTTTTACTTAATGCCGGAACAATACAACGGCTCAATGCTTCAGCAATATATGGCCCGATTAAGCCATCGTTACTAGTTCTAAAGAAGTCTAACTCGTCAACTCTTTCTACTTGGGGAGACCAACTAACAAGCTTTTCAAAGCACTTTATTGCTTCTTCTTGTGAAGGCGATACGTCTACAAACCTACAGTTAATTATGTCCAACAAACGGGTTTCACTAAAAAAGTCCGTAGCTTCTGTATCGAAGACATGCTCTTTGAATTTAGTGATCAGCATATCAGGATTATTGGAAGGCAACTCTAGCGTAACCCAATTAAGTAGTCCTGTTACTGGTAAACTTTTGTTAGCTGTATCATGTTCCCAAATTTGCTTTCGTAATTTTTCTTTTTCACTCTCCTTTAGAAAATTGCACTGTAAAAGAGGCAATAATCTTTGTATCCCAAAGCGGGATGTACTCGAGTTTGGCTTCACCTGGTCAAGTATTTGGTCTATCCTATGGCTTAACTGATAGTTATCGGTCCTTTTCAGTGTCCCTCGAATAACAGGGTTTGGCCACTCAAAAGAATTTGTTTGCTCAGAAGGTTCTAACTCTGTAAATAAAGGGAACTTTAGAGCATCCAGAAGAAGTTCACCCTGCTCAGAGCAAGGAACTGTACTCAAAGAGTAATTTATCAAGTGCTTGAGTGAGTTCCTCAACCAAATATGCCTAAACATTCGGTTATGTCCCCAAGCCATAGCTAATTGGAAAATTCGCTTTGCGTTTGTCGTTGATGCTCTCACAGATAACCTTGCAAGGATTTCGACTAGAACTCTTGTTTTTGTCAATGCAGTTATAAAATGAGCACCAGAATTATTGGAGAGTTTTTCACTCCAAAACGAAATTGCATCGATACACCATTCAATTAACTTTTCACAATAGTCATTTGGCAACTTGGCCAATTGAATTCTTGAGAATGTCTTTTCAAGAATACTGTCGTTCTCGCTATTTGCAGTAACAACAGTTAAATAAAGTCGATGGTGAAAATCTAGATCTTGTAGTTGAAGCAACTTAGTCGCTGCGTTACCCATGATGTTGAAGTTGTCCCAACGTACAGGGATACCAATTTCGCTTGTCATTTCATAAAATGTAACTAAAGGGTGGACATCATTTCTGAAACTTTGTTTTGCTGAGTTATCTCTGTATTTTCCAGGCTCGAATAGAACCTCTATACCAGTATGGCTTTCTTGACTCTCAATCCTCTCTTGAACGATGTTTCTAAAAGCTTCTATATGCCTCCAAAAGTCGCATTTTCTTACTCTTGATACCTCACCTAATATATTTGTGTCGACACGTCGGAGCTCCATGGTTCCTAACAAACTGTCAACCAAACTTAGTCTAGATAGCACGTAAACGGAGTTCTCGTCTGTTCTATACTTTTCGAGTAAATATCGTCGAGCATCGGATAATAACTTTTTACCCTCATCATATTGGCCGAGTTCACCACATAAAGATGCTTTCTTAATTTTCCCATCAGGAGAGTTAGCTTTAATTTTAGGTATTAACAGTTCTAGCTCTGAATAGTTTAGATTTATCTTGGCTTCAGTTGCTTCGCAAAAAATTAACGTGTCTTCATATTCTGGCCAGAACTTTACATTTTCTTCTATGAAGGATTTAGCATGGCTTTTTAATATACACCCCTCTTCGCCATACCAGCGACTTACTTTTAAAACGTAAGCAGCGACCTCTAATCTTTGCTTTTTAGATAGAGGGTTGACCTGCGGATGTATCGCGTTAGTTAGCATTTCATTAGCTATCCATTCTGGAGCTAAGCAAAATGATACGTTGTAGTGCCACGCTACTTCGTAAAGCAGCATTGCAAGTTGGTCTTTTGGGAGGCTATCAATAGCCTTTTTGTTAAGTAATTTATGATCAAAGCGTGAATGAACGAAAAACCTTAAATCGGAGGGGCAAATAATCCACCCAGGATAATCTTCACGATCTTGTTTTAATGCTTCCAGCTGAGACTCAAAAGGCTCATCACGCTCCGATAGCTTTGGGAACCATTCCCAACTTGGTTTAGGTTTCAATTCATGCAATGCACTAAGAAATAGTTCAGTTGCCTTTTGATGCTTCAAATCTGGATCTTCGTACTCTTCAACTAAGATTGCCAAGTCAATTGGTGCTACGTTAATCGATTCTAGATACTTCCTTTTTGCCGCATTTAAGCCTAACGCGCCAACCAAATAGATACGCCTTGCACTTGTAGATAAGTGATCTCTAACCCATCCTGCCCACTGCAGAAAGTTGGGATCGTCTCCAGAAAAACCTAGTAAACAAAGCTCATTTTCAATGAATACTTGACGAGCAAAATTTACAAATGCAGCGTGCCTCACTGGGAAAGTTCGGTAATCCTCCTGAGTGAAGGTAAGATCATTAGTAACATTCAAAGTACCGTGTAACTTAACAACTCTAGGGGAACAAGCATGAGATAGATCCTCTTGTTTATAGACCACACTGTAAAATGCTTCATGTATCTTCTCAGAAGCTCTTTCCAATAAAGTATCCCAATTTGTAGTCAAAACTTCAGTCCAAGGAAGGCGAAGTAGCAAACTATGGAGCTCTCCAGGCTCCCAATTGGCATCATTAATCTCTTTTTTGATTAATTCATTGAGGGCCTGTCTGCCAAAGTAGGCGGTATATTCCTCTGCTATGCGAAGTGGATCCGTATTTCCTTTAGTTCCAAGTTCGTTTTGTAAAGTATTCGAAAAATTACTCCATAATGGCAGTTTCTTACTAGAGTCAGCCGTTGTAGAAGAACAACGACTAAAGCCTGCACCAACCATTATGGCTGCTCCATGATATGAGTTATCTTGTTTCCAAAGTACAGAAGCAAATCTTTGCAGTGTAGGAAAATCTGAGATTACCCGAATACAGTCTAAAGCGGGGGTTTTTGACATATTCAAATTAATTCATGGGCTTATGTATCAGACTATACTCCTTCAAACTCTACTGTAAATCAATCCCTGCAATTTACTTAACAGCCAGTAAGTGTAAAAGCGGCTACTCATTCTCAGTTGTCGCTGAGCCGATAACTATAGAATAGCTGTTTCTTTTGCTAGCAGTATACAAAGTGGTCAATGGCCGGAATGGCTGTAGTGCGGCAATCTAAGTTAAGGGGTTTGATGGTCCGTATTACTTACAAACCAGCCATTGATATACAAATGACTAGTTGTCCGCTACTGTTTGAAAGCAGTCTTTGCTGTTTTATAAGAATGTTGAGACTTCTTGCTCTTTTGATGCGCCTAATTTTTTCTCAGAGTTCCGTTCAAAATCATCGTTTGCCAACTCGTCGAGATATTCTGAAGCCATAACCTTGTGTCGATTCGATTTCATGTTTCGAGCTAATAAGTCTAGTCGTGAGGCTTTATTAGAAAATTTTTCACTTTCAGATTTTCCGCATTGTGCATCTAGCTCTTGGCCATTGACAAAAAACCATGCCTTGTCTTTAGCACGAGAGCCTTCAACGTAGCTGGCAGATCTGTCCATGGCTGTGCTGTAGTACGTGAAGGTATCACCGTCAATTGTAGTTCCCTGGGCACTGTAGACTGTAGAAGCATAGGCTTGCACCACATGAAATCGCTTCTCATCATCACAGTATTCGGACTGTTTAATAGTGACGGTGCGCCCGTCATCTAGAGCAATGGTTAGAAGCACATCTTCCTTTAGCTTCTAATCTCCAATTCTTTCGTTTAGATGTGCAAGTAAATAGTCTGCAAATACTTTTACCGATTTAGGTTGGCCTTTGCGCGAGGGCATCATCAAACTCAATTGGGCTTTTCCTGTCGTCCAATCAGGCAACACCCTTACCAGTGAGCCTTCAGCAATTTCCTGACGGCATACGTAGGCTGGTAGGCTCACTAAACCGAGCCCTTCTATTGCCGCTTGTTTTAACGAGCCCATATCGTCACTGCAATATTGGGGAGAGAAGGGAACCGTAGTTTTTACACCTTCTTTATTTT
This sequence comes from Alteromonas sp. KC3, assembly GCF_016756315.1. Classification (NCBI taxonomy): domain Bacteria; kingdom Pseudomonadati; phylum Pseudomonadota; class Gammaproteobacteria; order Alteromonadales; family Alteromonadaceae; genus Alteromonas; species Alteromonas sp. KC3. The sequence goes on along the minus strand of NZ_AP024235.1, from coordinate 2,762,458 downwards.
GCAAAGTCCAATGGCCCGTTGCAGGCTGCCAACCCACTTTCAAACTGCGCCGCTTAAACAGATCGTACGGCGACTTAGGAACTCCTGCCTTCGACAAATACGCTGGGCTTGCAAACAAGTGCCAAGAAACCTTGGCCAAATGTCTTTGAATGATGCTTGAGTCGGGTAAGGCGTCGATATGCCCCCTTATTGCTAAGTCGATGCCCGATGACACTAGGTCGATGGCTTCGTTAGTGACTTGTTGTATTACCTCAACGTTGGGATTTTCATCTAAGAATTCGAGCATTAAATCTCTTATTGCAAACTGTGCAACACCTACAGAACAACTTAACGTAACCCGCCCACTTAACGATGCACTTCTTGTTTGAATAGCAGCTTCAGCCGCTTCCATTTCATCGATAAGTGCGCGCGCGTGCCGATAAAAAATTTGACCTGCTTCTGTGACGTTAAACTGACGTGACGTTCTTTGAATTAACTTTGTAGAAAGCCTTTCTTCTAACTTTGCAACATGACGGCTTAGGCGCGATTTCGGCATGTTGAGTGCCGCTGCAGCCGGTGAAAATCCACGTTTTTCGACCACGTGAACAAAGTAAAAGTAATCATTTAAATCAATCATACAACATTTTTCTAAAGGCTTTATTGTTCTAATTATAGAACGCTGATTTCAAATTATGCCACTACAAGAGTTAATCGTTCTACTGCTAGTATCTAAATCGTGATAGCACAACACCAATCTGGAGATAGCGCAATGACCACACAGATGTCCACAGTAGTAACAGGCAATACGTTTAAAATTGGAAATGCTTTTAGTGCATTAGCTTTTAGAGAAAAGGACTTCTTTGGCGCAATGGACCCACTTGTAATGGTTGATCATTACACGATGACACAGCCGACTTTTGGTGCTCACCCTCACGCAGGGCTATCAGCAGTATCTATTCTTTTTGAAGATAGTGTGGGGGAGTTCCATAACCAAGACTCACTAGGAAACGATTTCGCGCTTATGCCAGGCGACCTGTATTGGTTGAATGCCGGTTCAGGTGTTGTACACGATGAAGCGCCACGCAATAGCGCGCGTATTCACGGGTTACAAGTGTTCGTTAATTTACCTGCGTCACTTAAAAGAAATACCCCCTCAGCACTTCATGTTAAGTCAAGCACCATGCCCGTGTATGAAAATCAAGGTACACGAGTTCGTATTGTTCTAGGCGAAAGTAACGGCCTAACGGGGCAAAGCGCACCTACATTACCAATGACAATACTGGATGGTAAGTTAGCGCAACAAAGTACTTTCTCTCATCAGTTAAACGAACGTGAAAGTGCGTGGGTGTATGCCATTAAAGGTGAGCTTACATTGAGTATCAATGACGAACAAATCACGCTTTCTGAAGGTCAAGCGATAGCAGTATCTCAGTTGAATAACAAAGCACTCAGCCAACTTTTGCTAACGAATACGTCCGCCAAGCCAGCACATTTTGCACTTTTCGCAGGTGAACCTGTAAAAGAGCCTTTTGTTCAAAAAGGGCCCTTTGTGATGAATTCTCAAGCCGAGATCGAAAAAGTAGAAGCTGAATTTGCATCGGGCAAATTTGGAAGCCTTGAATAGTTTGCTATCCCCATTAATCGTTCAATCTAACCATTCGTAAGGAATAATCTATGAAAATTCTCGCCATTCCCGCAAGTAACAGTAAGAAGTCAATTAACAAAGCGCTCATTAACTACGCTGCTTCATTGCTTCCTCAGCATGATATTGAAGTGATAGATATTAATGATTATGAAATGCCTATTTACAGTGTCGATCTAGAAGAGGCTTACGGGGTACCTGACGCAGCGTCGCAGTTTTATCAAAAAATAGAGCAAGCTGACGCCCTAATTATCTCTTATGCTGAGCACAATGGTAACTACACCGTAGCTTACAAAAATCTTTTTGATTGGACTTCGCGGGTTAATATGAAAGTTTATCAGGGCAAGCCTGTTGTGATGTTGTCTACTTCACCTGGTCCGGGCGGCGCAGCAAGCGTATTGAAATTGGCGGTAGAGTCGGCCCACTTTTTCGATGGGCACGTAAAAGCGTCACTTTCAATACCGAGTTTTTATGACAATTTCGACCAAGAAAAAGGGGAGCTAAGCCACCCAGAATTGATCGCCAAGCTAAAAGCCGCCTTGTCAGAAATAGAAACCAATTAACCGATATTCACAACAAAGAGAAGTGCGAAGTATGACTATTGGCATACGCGAGCTTCTCTTAATTGCACAGCCTGCACAATATTTTGTACGTAGGGTCAAGCAACCACCGCGCTGGCGGTGATACCTTCTTTCCCCCGAATAACTATGTAGCAATTCACAGGTGTCGGGGTGAATGTTACTGGTCTAATGCTCACTACTAAGAGGTAAATTCATGGCGTTACAACGAGACAAGTCTGGTCTGTTAGAGGTCACGATTTTTGTGGTATTTGCACTTACAACTAAGGCTTTGGCGCTGCAATGGACCCCGAAATATGCTGGCCCCGTAACGTTACTTCTTACTTTGGCATTACTGACAGGCTATCTGCATCGGCAAGGCAAAACGTGGAAGCACTACGGACTAAAACCGTTAACGGGTTTAAAAGCAAAATTGCTCGTGTTGCCTCAAGCGATATTGGTTTCTATCTGTTTTGCTATATCGGTGGGGTCAGTAATAGCGTTGGCAAATGCCTTTGAAATAAGCGCGCTGCTACAGGTTTCAGAAGGTGTTGAATCGCGCTTTGGCGGGGTGAGGGGGAATTTACCTAACTTTATAATGTGGTTAGGTATTATTTGGGTCTCTGCTGCGTTTGGTGAAGAAATGTTTTTCCGTGGATATCTGGTTACAAGGCTACAAGAAGTTTTGCCCAGCACGCGACTAGCAACCGTTATGGCTGTGTTAATTCCCGCACTAATTTTCGGCTATGGACACTATGACTATCAAGGAATAAGAGGCCTTGTTATGACGGGAATGATTGGAATTGCCTTTGGCGCTTCGTACCTTTTATTGAAAAAAAGCCTGTGGCCAATCATTTTGGTGCATGGAGCGATGGACTCAATAGCATTCACGGCCTTGTATATTGGGGCTGATTAGGCAGGATAAGTTATGCAGAGTGCGCTTATGATTCAGGTGTAGACGGTAGCTAACCAACCTCTTTTGGGCTATCTTTTAGCCATCGACCTTTTGCAGTCTTGACACGAAAACGATTATGAAATGGATTTTAAGTCTACTATTTTTTGTTATGTATGCGACGTCAGTATTCGCTAGCACGTCCGTTGATACTAGCGGAGCCCCCACGATTGAACGTCATATCGCGAATAAGAGCGAAAGCAACCTAATTAGCGCAACTTCAATTAACAACGCTGAGCATAGAAACGCTTTTGAAGGCATGGATGGTGAGCGCGTAGAAAGAATAGAAGTGCTTGGTGCTAAACCTTTACGTTTTTTGTATAAAATACGTGAAGAAAAGCGATTCGCCTTTATGGAGGAGTTTAACAACGCAATCAAAGATACTGACTTGCACTTTAAGTGTAAAAACCAAACTGCCACGGGTTCTCATGTAAGAAAAAACGTGTGTAGAAATCAATTTGATTGGCGAATAATACAAGAAATCGTAGAGGACGAAGTTCGCCGAGGAAATATGGTGGGTGCTTATGCCATTGCTCTTATGGGAAATAAAGAGCAAAGAGATAGAAGAGAAGATTTATTGGAAACGATAAACCAGCTTATCGTAGAAAACGAAAGTTTCGCTGAACTGTATGGCGAGTTTAACGAAGCTAATACTGCTTACAAAAAGGCCCACGCTAAAAAGTTTGGTGTGTTCAGTCAGTACAAAGAGTAGTCGCCAAGTATTTCAATATTCGCTTTTTGCAACGAAGGTTGACAAAAATGCTGCAGGTTATATTTTAAGCTATAGGTCAAAATATAATCGGTTGGGATATGTTCTTAAAAAGGATTTTGGTTTTATTCTTGTTAGTTGTTTTCGTGCATTCGGCATACGCTCAAGTTTCCATAGAAATACCTGTGGATGCCTTTTCTGAGAACTATGCAGAGAATGTAGAGGTAAGCGGCTCAATTTTAGCTTCCTCTTCAGTAAAGGGAAGCTTGAAATTCGTCGCCCCTGAAATGCTCTTTGTCTTTGTGCCGCGTCCTACCTCCACTCTACAAATTGTACTGTCGAGCATTGATGGAAAATACAGTGCAGATGCTTCAATAGAATTAAGTGAAGACCAGGTTGGCTGGGTTCAGTTGAAAGTGCCTACCAAATATCAATCTGAGTTTATTAAATACCTTCCTAACCGATTAGTTGCGTTTGTGTTTGTCGACAGCCAAGATATGTTTGGTAACTATGTTCAAGAAGTCTACCCGACATCTTGGGGTGAACCCGTAGAAAACCAGATTAAATTGTTCGTAAACACTTCGGGTGGAAACCCTAATATTACTTACAAAATAGCTTCAGGTGATGTCGTGTCACGAGATTGTGCAGCGCTAGACGACAAATACACTCGCGTTTACAACCACAGGTGTGAATTTGGCAGCGATGACATTGCAAGTAATTTAATAGTAACTATTAGTCCAGAGTACGACAGTTTAGGGAAGAATTACGTTATTTGGACTCCAGATGAACAGTGAGCAAGATAGCGTTTCGCTAACTGATAAAATACTAAAACACCTTACCGCTAAGCGTTTAGTTGGTCCTGCAATATTTTTAGGTTGTATAGCGTCACTCATATTCGTTCTCCTTTTGATAGCGCTAGCTCATGCGACACTCGCAAAACTGGATGCGAATACCGAGTATGCCATTAAAGCAACGACTCAAGTTGTCAGGTACCTACCTAATACGTCTTCGATACCCGTCGTAAATTTAGCAGAGTTTCATGTGGTGAGAGAGGTCAATAGTTGCCCACAATTGAAGCGTGCTAAATGGCAAAAACACGGTGAATTGAAGTTCTATGACAATGCTATTGTGACCACTCGGCTGATGGATAAGTCCCTAATTCAAATAAATATACAGCCAATAGTAAAAGAAAAGAGAGTTGCTGAATTTATATTTTCGGCAGGGCGCTGCGTGCTAAAAGAAAAAACAGTATTCAACATAAGACTGAGTGCCGACCATCCAGACTTCATGATGATTTTAGTGGGCGACGTAACAATTGGTAAACAGTTGAGTTACGACACTCGGACAATGCCACTACTACTTCAATCTGGGCAGATACGAATTAAAGATAAGAGCTTTTGGTTTGAAGATACTATTTCTTTGCCCGATGTTGAGCTAAGCATGGGAGATACGGTAATTATTCCGGCTGATGACTCAAATGCAACCAATGGACTGCTGACAGTAACGCTTGGTGATACTGCTTTTGACGGCGTTTTCTACAAAAAAGGGGGGCAGTTAAGAATCGTCAAACCTTTTGCTGATAACGACGGAGACCCGATTGAAATCAGCTTTTTTGAACGCCTATATAGCGACAATGCTTTAGCGATAGCAATAAGTGCAAGTTTCATCATTATTCAGCTACTGATGTATGTAGTTAACACATTAATCAGGTTGACACTAATTCCTAAACCGCCAGCTATTGGGGTTAGCGATTCATTAAGTCAAAAGAAAGAGCAAACTGAAAAACACTCAGCAATGCAGCCCGACGCGACGACTAAAAAGGATACTAACAATGCTTAATTTAAAAGGAATAACAGTAACGTTGCTTTGTGTTCTAGTGTGTAAATTTAGTAATGCGTCTGACGCCTACGTTAGAACTGTCCATCAGGAAGGACAGGGGATTCTTAGACCCATTGGTGAGTCGTGCTTTTTGTATACACCTGCACATGTGGTTACGAAGTCGCAAGGGGTGTTAGTAGAAACTCGTTTGAGAAAAAACTTAAGAGGGGAACTTATCAACACGTACCCGCAAGATCTCGCATTGGTGAAACTTGATGATAGCTCTGCATGTCAGGAAAGTAGTTGGAAAGATGGCGGTGAAAGAGTAGAGGCTATAATCAGTGTGATTTCTAGTGGTCGCATGAACTATAAGCATCAACAGGGCCGCACTGAAGTATATGATGTCGAAATAACAGACAAGGCAGTAGACAGCACTTTTTCATTAAAATTGAAAGATGGAAAGAAATTCCGCAAAGGGATGAGCGGCTCAATCGTAACTGTTGGAGATTACCCAATAGGAATGCTGCTATCTGTTGAAGGTGACACAGGCACAGTACTAAGAATGGATACCATGGCCGACTTATCTAGGCGGGTAATTTTGCGATATGCCACAGATAAAGAACGCATTGAACTGGGCGATCTTAGCAATAGGGAAAGCCAAGTCTCGAATACTGAAGCGAACACTAAACCTTTATTGAAGACTAATGGCCCAGCGCCAAGTATTCAAAACACGAGTAATGAGTTCAAAGGCTCATTGTCCGAAGGAATGAGTGTAGACCACGTGTTTCTGGCGCGTGGTAACACTGCGTATCGAATAACTAGCGAGCCTCAGCGCGATAAAGTGCAGTATATTGCGCGTATTTTTGATGATGCTGGCAACGAATTGTTTAGTACGGGCTACAAGTGGTCTAGCAATAAGCTCGATTGGGGGGTAGGAGTTACTCAACCAGGTGAATACATATTAAAAGTTTCGGGAACAAAAGGAAGCGGAAAGTATCAGTTTACGATGCACACTATTGCAGCACCTGAAGAACTGACTTCTAACAGTAATATTATTGGAACAAACGACACGATTTCAGGATATTTATCAGATGGAACTTTTGCTGAGTATAAATTTCTAGCGCGCGGAAACACTGCATATCGTGTAACGAGTGAGTCTCAGAGAGATAAAGTGCAATACATTGCACGTATATACGATGATGCTGGAAATGAGTTGTATAGTACCGGTTATCAGTGGTCCAACAACAAACTAGATTGGGGCGTAGGTGTCACGCAGCCAGGGGAGTATACCTTATTAATTTCTGGTACAAAGGGCGCTGGGAAGTATCAGTTTACAATGAATACGATTGCGACACCTGAGGAGCTTGCTTCGGACAGTAATATTATTGGAGTCAATAGTGCGGTTTCAGGTTATTTGTCAGATGGAACGTATGCCGAATACAAATTTTTAGCTCGTGGAAATACAGCTTACCGTATCACAGGAAAGCCTCAGCGCGATAAAGTACAGTACATAGCAAGGATTTTTGATGATGCTGGTACCGAGATGTTTAGCACAGGTTATAAGTGGTCTAACAAAAAACTAGACTGGGGAGTGGGGGTCACACAGCCAGGGGAATACACCCTAAAAGTCACAGGTACAAAGAGTGCTGGTAAATACCAGTTAACAATAAATACCATAGCGACACCCGAAGAGCTTGCCTCTGATAGCAATATTGCTAGCGTCAATGATGTTATTTCGGGTGACTTATCAGATGGAACATTTGCCGAATACAAGCTTCTGGTGAGCGGTAATACTGCCTATCGTATTACTAGTGAACCTCAACGCGACAAGGTGCAGTACATTGCGCGGATTTTCGATCAGGAAGGCAACGAATTGTTTAGCTCAGGTTATAAATGGTCGAATAAGAAATTAGACTGGGGGGTGGGCTTTTCACAAACTGACGAGTATTTCTTAAGAATATATGGCACGAGAGGTGCGGGTAAATTCAGTCTGCAACTTTTGGAGGAGTAGAGGGCCATAACATAAAACGCGTCAGTTGGTTGAATGAGAGTTTACTTGTACATTAAATCTCCCTTGTTGGTGCCCACTAAACGCTACTACATGCGTAACGTTTCCTAACAATTAAACCACTATCGACGTACTGATTTTGTGATATAACATGCTAAGAACATTGTTGTATTAACATCCTAGGAGTACGTAAATGGAATTAGAAACACTACTCGATTACGTGTTTTCGTATCAGATTATCCTGCTAGTGCTGATTGTTATTGGCCTTAAATCGTCTATTAACTTTGTTCCGCAAAACCGCGCATTCATTATTGAGCGCTTTGGCAAATACAATACAACCCTTGAAGCAGGTTTAAACTTTATAGTGCCGTTTATCGATACCGTTGCGGCGGATCGTTCGCTTAAAGAGCAAGCGGGTGACGTACCAGAACAATCTGCAATTACCAAAGACAATATTACGCTAAGCGTCGATGGCGTGTTGTATTTCAAAGTTGTCGACCCTTATAAAGCAACTTACGGTGTTGAAGATTACGTGTTTGCTGTTACACAACTGGCTCAAACCACCATGCGTTCTGAATTGGGTAAAATGGAGTTGGATAAAACCTTTGAAGAACGAGATTTGTTGAATACTAATATTGTGTCGGCATTAAACGAAGCGGCAGCGCCGTGGGGCGTGCAAGTATTGCGTTACGAATTAAAGGATATTAATCCACCTAACTCTGTTCTAGATGCGATGGAACAGCAAATGAAAGCGGAACGTTTAAAGCGTGCACAAATCCTAGAATCAGAGGGTGATCGTCAAGCGGCAATTAACCGTGCAGAGGGTGACAAACAAGCCATAGTATTGGCCGCTGAGGCAGATAGAGAGCAACAAATACTTAAAGCTGATGGTGAAGCCCAGGCCATTATTCGCGTTGCAAAAGCCGAAGCCGAAGCTATTGAAACAGTGGGTAAGGCAGCAGCGACCAGTGAAGGTCAAAAGGCTGTTCAGTTAGATTTAGCAAAAGGCGCTATTCAGGCTAAAGAGAAGATTGCAAAAGAATCTTCTGTGGTGTTGTTACCGGATAGCAGTACCGAAATTGGTAGTGTTGTTGCACAAGCAATGACCATCGCGAATACCATCGGCAAAAAGGGCTAGCTATGGATAATATGCTAACCAATCTACCTCATTTTTTACTTGGCGTGGGGTTGGTGCTCCTCATTCTTGAAGTGGTGATGGGGTTTACGACTATATTGCTGTTGACGCTAGGCATATCAATGATGATAACGTCGGGGCTGATGTATAGTGGCATTCTTGATGAGTCGTTACTGTCAGCATTTGTGGTAATTGCGGTTGTGGATGCACTACTTACCCTAATAGTGTGGCGACCGTTAAAAATGTTACAGCGAGACCGCTCTCCGAAAGAAGTGAAGTCAGACTGGATAGGCACCACGTTCGATGTTGAAACGGATATTACTCCAGGCACCCCCGGTTCTGCGCGTTTCTCAGGTGTAATGTGGAAGGTGAAGTCCACCACAACAATACCGCAAGGGACAACGGTGGAAGTGATTAGAGTTGAGGTTGGCATTTTACATGTTCAACCTACCAACTAACCTTCTATGTAGAAGTTGGGTTTAAAAAGCACCTAGTTGGCGCTTTTTTGCCAGATGTTTAGTGAAACAATACAAACGCTAAATTAAGCATTTGGCTTTGCTTATTTTGCTTTAAAATAGGTAAGCTCAAAGAGGGGTTCAAACCCTAAACTGCGATATAGCGGCAGGCCCATCTCAGACGCTTGTAACACCATGTATTCTGATTGCTGCTTTGCGCGGTTAAGCAGGAAATGCATAGTCTTTTTGGCTAGTCCTTGCCCTTGGAAGGCCTTGCTAACCCCCATTTGATGGAGGCCCGTCACATTTCCCGTTTTGAAAAGTAGAGCGCTAAGTGCAGGTTTACCATCCACTTTTCCAATGTAGATTTCGATATCGGTATCATGTAGCAGAGGTGTAAACACCTTTTCATCTATGCTGTACTTAAATGCTTCGCTACTTATCACTAGCCAATCATTAAGCTGCATTGGATTAGTCACTCGCTCGATAACAAAGCTTGGATGTTGGGTATCAGGTTCCTGATAGGAAGAAAGAGGTATGCTCATGGCAGTTTGTTCAAACTCTACCAGCCAATGCTTTTTGAGTTGTTCTAGAGCTTCTGCGTTTTCGTTGTCTTTGGTAACTTCAAACCAAGTACACAAACGATGTGTTTGTGGTGTGTGCTTTAACTGGAGCTCAAGATTTGATTTGCCCTCAACCCAAGCGCGATATGGCCAGCTTTTCGATACCATTAAGCGACTATTTTTTTCACCTGCCACAACATCTGCGCCATATTTTTTCCACAACGAAGTAAGGTTATGAATGTTCAATTGATTAATGTGCATCTGCTGTGCCTCCGTTAATAAAAATGATACCCAATACCATGGCTAACAATCCAACTATTGTTTTCATCGTAATGGGTTTGATGGGCTGTTCAAACCAGCCAAAATGACCTGCAATTACCGCTAATATTAATTGCCCAGACAGGGCAAAAGACATCAGGCTACCCACGCCCATTTTGGGAATGAGGTAGTAGTAACTGCCTACACCGAACGCACTTAATATTCCGCCAAACCAAAGATAGGTGGGCACTGCCTTGATATCGCTCGCGATGGGTAGTTGTCTATGCGTTGCCACCATAAATATCAGCGTAAAAATACACGCCAACAAAAAAGCGATGGCGGTAGCAAGCAGTGGATTTTTAAACAAGACACCAAGCTGCGCATTCATACCAGCTTGAAGTGTAATGGCAGCACCTGCAAATACGGCAAGTATAGGAAAGGCCCACATGTTACTGCTCCATCACAAGGTGGTTTTTATCAAAACGGACTTTTTCGTAATGTCCATACTTATCGCTTGGATCTCGCCTGCCAATAGGACAGATCACTGTTGTGGTGAGTTGTTGCGCTTCTAGTCCCAGTACGCGGTCGAATGCGTCTGGCTCAAAACCGCCAATAGGGCAGGTATCTATTTCCATCATAGCCGCACTGGTTAGCATGTTCCCTAGCGCGACAAATGTTTGTTGTTGGGCCCACTGTTCGCGTTGTGCTTTGGTCATGCCGTTTATTGCACTTTTGGCCATTTCAGCGTATCCGGCTAGCGAGTCAGGTGATGCTCCCTTCTTCGTTGAGGCAAGGGATACATACTCATCAACAAGCGAGGTATTGATATCAGTTCGTGTAGCAAAAACTAAAAGGTGTGAGCTCGATGATACCTGCTGTTGGCTAAAAGCGAACGGTACCAAACGTTCTCTTAAAGTTTGTGAGCTAATCACTAGAATTTTATAAGGTTGCAAGCCATAGGACGATGGGCTCAACCTCGTTGCCTCAAGCAGCTCATCTAACTGCCACTGACTTAACTTGTGGTCTGAGAACTGTTTTACTGAATAGCGCCAATTAAGTGCTTTAATGACATGCATAATTCTACCTCGATAGTTCGTGTTTGCCTTACGTTGGTTACAGATTATCGAGATGAAAGCGTCGCTTCCTTAACATAGGTTGATTTTCAAAAGAATCTTTGCCACGTTTTCAAGGTGTGGCGAGTTTTGCGCGTATTCGACTTAGTTGTGTGGGTGTTATGCCAAGATGTGAAGCAATGTGGTATAGGGGCAACCTATTAACTAGTAGGGGAAAATCTTTGGTGAATTGTAGGTAGCGCAGTGAGGCATCGTCTTGAACCAGCTCTATTTCTCTTGCATCTTTGTGAAGTAACCAGTTCTTTTCTAAATAATGGATTTGGAACTTCATTAATTCGTGATTAGAAAATAACAGCTTTCGAAAGCCGGCAAACTCTATTTCCACCAGTAACGTGTTTTCAATCGTTTCGAAGGCTAAGCGAGAGGGGGATGCTGTGAGTAGGGCGGTCATTGGACCTGGAAACTGTCCTTCACAGAAAAAATTCTTGTTGTACTCATGACCACTCTCATTGCAAGTAAACCCTCTTACTAGGCCCTGTACGATAAAAGAGAAACTGGTTGGCATTTCACCCAATTTATATAAGTAGGTATTTTTTGGAATGTATCGTTGCGTGCAAAAGGGTAAAAACGCATTCCACGTTTCGTCGGAAAGCGGGAAATAAGTCGCCATAGTAGCCCTTAATGCAGAATAGCTATTTTCTTTATTTTCATTTTCCATTTTTTGCTTTCCGATAAAGTTGGCGTATAGGGGCCTCTATTTATACACTAAATTAACACTGGCTTTTATAAGAGCCGATAGGGCAAATTATTGCCGTTTTATTCATCGCACCATATGGCTTGTTTTTGTCACCCGATTTTATTGTTCGAACCTGTCTGTTATTTACTAAACCACACGTCCTAATTTTTTAAAGCTATTTATTTTTATCTCTACGTCTGACATCGCCTTGGTCGTACTCAGTACAAGCTTTCATAAAATTTTGTATTTAGATCAGTGCTATACCAAACGTCCATATTATTCAATTGTCACGCTGATATGAGATGGAATGGTACATCAATTGTAATACAGGCATGAACCTTTATGAATGAACGCGCAATCTCATGGACAGCTTATGAATATTACAGCAACAACTCCTCTTACTTACTCAGCTCTTTACCCGACTACATCCGGTAACGGACATGTACAGGCTACCCACGCTAATAATAATGGCATCCCAATTAGCGAAGGAGAGAGTCTTATGCACTTGGTCGATTTACAGAACTCCAGAAAATTTGCTCCAGCTCCGTTAAAAGAACAGCTCCAACTCTCTTCGCCAGAAAGTATTCGAAAATTTCACGAAGAAAATGGCAACCAGCGAGACACAACCGCCATTGTATACCTTGATGATGCACCGATTATGCTTGTGGGGAAATTCACGACTTCTCGCAATAGTCTCGGTGATATTATGGCTCGTCACAACGGTGACGCACAGCGCGCTATTTCTGAATTGGAAGCGCGTTATGGAAATAGAGTTCAGGTAGAGAGGTTCTCAGACAACAACCGTCCAACTAATGCAGAAGCTTATGAACTTTTTCATAAGAAATCTTACGCAGAATTTATCGCTGACAGTTACGCATCTATGGTTGCATCGCAAGCTCAGCAAGAAAGAGAATCCTTAGCCTTTAAACAGCAGCAATTAGCGTACGCGAATGCGCCAATTGAACATGTGTATAAAGTTGAAGGCAAAATTATAGCCAGTCAAGGCAGTGATGGGATCGCCGAGTTTCAATTGGGAAATTTGCTATCAACATTGGATCAGCTGAACATTAGTAGAGATGAGGCAAAATCCTTGTTTACCGAAACTGTTGGTAAATCGGTATCGCACGACGAATTTAACGCAATGCTTAAAGAGGTTGTTGGAGAGGGGGTTACCACTGATAGCTTTAGTGGCGATGAACGTCCAACAAGACAACATGTCTCGGCCACTGCACGTGTACAATATCAAGCTCACGCCAACTATTTGTAGCAACTCGCTTATTGTAGTTTCAGGCAATGAGCTTTAACGCCAATTGCTGTGGTCATCACAGTGACGTGAAGACCACAATAACGTGATGACCAAAGATTAATGGAAACTCATGGTTGAAGGCGCAAGTCGTGTTGCACGGTTAAATCACTAACGTGATTAGAACCCCAAACCCTTTGCTATTCGATTCCAGCTGTTAATTTGCAATATAACCGTTGTTAACGCCATAAAGCGCTGCTCGCCAAAGGCTTCTAGAGTGTCTTTGTATTCATCGGCTATATTATTGTTTTCGTGCAAAAGGGTTAGGGTTTTAGTCCATAAAAGCGCCTGTTTCTCTTGCTCGGTAAAAAGCAGGCAGCTTTTCCATGTGGGTAGCGCATCTATTCGTTGTAGAGTATCACCGTCTTTCAGCGCTTCTTGAATGTGCATGTTTTGGCAGAACTCACAGTTATTTATCTGTGATGCGAGTAATCTAACTAGGTGTATGAGCTTAGACGGGAGTGCGTCACTGGTGTGTTCGCTCACCAAGCTTGTTAGGCTGGTGGGAATGTTGGGGTAATGCTGGTACAAATAATTAGGTGTAAGTGCGTTAGTCATTGGGCTCTCCTTATTTCAGCTAAGAAAAGCATAAATCAACACCCGCAACCTTAATTGGAAATTTGCGACAATTTTCGTTTGCGGTACCGTTGTGGCGTTTCTAACGTACTAGCGCTAAATGCATTGGTAAAATGTGATTGGTCGTAATAGCCGCATTGTAACGCAATATCGCTTAGGCTATTGCTGCTTACAATAAGTAGCTTTCTTGCTGTGCTAATTTGAGAAAACTGCAAGAGCTGATGTGGCGTTACATCAAAGTATTTACGAATGTATCGTTCTAATGTCCGTCTACTCATGGTAGCGTCGTAAGCCATTTGTTGTGGCGATAATAAGCGCTGGTTTACTCGTTGTATAAGGGGTAACCACGATAAGCTGTTGTTGTCTGCTTGAGCGAATATATTAACTAACCAGTACTGAATTTCACGTAGCTGTCTATCGACGTTGTTTCCTAATTGTGCGCTTTCTGAAAACGGAATGTCAGCTATCATATCGCATAAATGGTTAAACGAGTCGTAGTGTAAAAAGTGCTGTTGTCGAAGGCTGAAAGGTACACATTCCTCACACTCTATAGTCTCCCCAAACAGCGCTTTTGCGGCACCGGGCTTTAACACAACACTGATATAGTTAGCATCTAACCGCCAGTGTTTACTTACAACGCGGCGATGTTGCAGTATGCTGGCTGTGCAACCATTGTCACTAATACGAAAAGTTAAACTGCAACCCGCATCAGGGTACAGTTTTTCGGTAAACTCGGTCAGGTTCGGCTTTTCATTAGTCATATACCAAATAGCCTGAACGTAAGGCTGCAATTCAGCTGTCACGGTGATAAAGCGAATATCAACATGGTCAAAGCTGGCCGCCGGAATGATGTTGCAGCGCTTAGCGAGTATGTCATTTTTATTGTCTACCCTTTGAGTATTCGCAGCTAAATGTTCGCATCTACTCATTGGCGCCACTTTCTCTTTCACAATGCGTATTTGTTTCCAAGTAGCGCTTCATTTCCACATAATAAGGCATGGCTTGCTCGGCAACCTGGTTTAATGCATCGTTTAGTATAGGTAACGGTTTTTGCGGTGAAGCGATAAGGCCAGTGCTTTTCCAAACCGACTCATACCAGTGCGGAGCCCATGCGCCATCGGCTGCATTGCCTCCAGCAGGCCACGACAACATACTAGGTTGAAAGTCGATACCTATTGCGCAGCATAGTTCGCGTAGCGCCTCTTTTGGGTTTTCAAGCAATCGGTCGCTATCAACAACAATAGGCGTTTGCCCCAAGTTATCTCGCACATAACGCAATAGCCGTAGCTGTTGAATAAAACCTATATCCTCAAGAGTAGGATTTTCTCGTTTGGCTTGATAACTCGCTACCACGCGCGCGGGGTGACGTATCAGAAATACGTTGGTTAGTTCACTCAGCCAATCAAGTTCAATGGTTTCAAGCATGTGATGGGTCATGTGCTTCTGATAAAAATGTGGCTTGTTGTTAGGAGTGTCGCCCAAACACTGTTTGATAACATCCTTTGCATTGCAGGGCTGAGAATCTAATATGGCTTGCTGCATAGGATGAACAAGTCCGGTCTCAGTCAAATAGGTTGCATAAAAAGGCTCATCGATAACCGCACAATCGCTACGCGCGGAAAATGCGTACATCATCGCGGTAGACAAATTTCTGGGCCCAGACCACATTGCAATGCGCATTACAAATTCCTTGTTTATTCAGTTTGGTTAACGAGTTCGAAATACCACTGCCTTATTCGTGTGGTCATGGGGCCAGGGTGAGACGTGCCAATTTGTCGTCCGTCGATATGCGATACCGGTGTTTGCGCCCCAAAAGTTCCGGTCAAAAACGCTTCATCGGCGCCATAGGTTTCTACTAGCGAATAATTTTTTTCTCGCACCGTTATGCCATTTGCTCTGCAAACCTCAATCACTTTTTGCCGTGTGATACCATTCATGCAGTAATCGCCAGTCGACGTCCACACTTCATCATTTCGCACAATAAAGAAATTGCAGGCGTTAGTGGTATTTACAAACCCATTAATATCTAACATAAGCGCTTCGTCGGCACCGCACTTTTCTGCTGCAATACAGGCCAAAATACAATTTAACTTACTGTGGCTATTAAGTTTAGGGTCTTGCGTCATTGGTAGCCCTCGTAGATGGGGCACGGTAGCAAGTTTTATTGGTCTTGAGATTGCGGCCTTTGAATGTTCGCAAATAATAACCAGTGTCGGGCCTTGTTGCGAAAGCGCAGGGTGTTGAAATGGCTTACTTTTCACGCCGCGCGTGAACATTAAACGTGCATGTACATTGTCATGCATGTCATTCGCTATACGAGTTTGCTCTAAGGCTGCTATCACGTCTTGTTTAGACATACCCAAGTCTAAATCAATGGCTAACGAGGCTTCAAATAACCGGTTAATGTGCTCTTCTAAAAATGCCCATTTGCCATCGTATAAGCGCAGGCCTTCCCAAATGCCATCGCCTAACATAAAGCCGCTGTCATATACCGAAACCTTGGCGCTGTCGCGATGCACAATATCGCCGTTAACGTATATGAGGATATCGCTGTTTCGTGGGTCTTCAAGCGCAGTATGCGTACTTACGTCTTCCATAACCATCTCTTATTAATTGTTATTGTGTTAACACACCATGTGAACAGCTTGCTGTTGATAAAGTAAGCTGATTGCATTGTTATGGTATTCGATTGGGGATGTCAACTTACGCAGTAATTTGGAATAAGCACCGATATACACGTACCTTTATTGACATCTGATGACAAAGAAACGTCACCTCTGAGTTTTTGCGTAACAAGGTTGTACAAAATATTAAGGCCTAGACCTGTTCCACCTTGTTCACGTGCGGTTGTGAAGAAGGGTTCAAACACCTTTCGCTGCAAGTCTTTGGGGATCCCTCTACCGTTGTCTTTAACACTAAGCTGAATACCAGTTTCAACTCGCTTGCATTCAACGTTTACGGCGTTCTGTTTATTATCTACACCATCACCGAATGCATGGCGCTGCGAATTAGAAATGAGGTTAGTTAATAGTTGCGCGATTATGCCGGGGCAGGTTTCAACACGTAAATGCGGCGTTATGTCCAATGACAGTTCGATGTTTTCTTTGCGCAGCATCGGCTTGAGGGGGTTACAGATTCTAGGGATGTATTCATCCAGATCAAACTCTTCAACTTCCATCGTGGTTTGATCGGCCGATGTTCGCTTAAAATCTTGAATTAACTGTGCCGCGCGCGAGAGGCTTGATTCAGCTAGATGAAGTCCTTCAGCGCAAACATGGGTGAAGTCCTTGAAGCCTTGCTCGGTTAAACTTTGATTTTCGAAGTCTCGATTTATCGCTTTGAGCTCTTCCTGACAATTACTTACCGAAGTCAATGCGATGCCAAGAGGCGTATTCACTTCATGAGCAATACCTGCAACCAAGTTACCCAACGCTGCCATTTTCTCTGACTCGACGAGCTTTTCTTGGGCGGTTTTGAGTGTGCTTAGCGTTATTTCTAGCTCTTGAGTACGTTCTTGTACGTTTTGCTCTAATGTTTGATTTGCCTTTAGCAACTGAGCTTCATAATCGGCACGCTCTTTCGCACTTACAGCCCGCCCGTATAAGTCGGCTAGTGATGCGGCAAATACTATTTCATCACCCAGCCAATGCCTAGGTGCGCCTTGATGTTCACAGCAAATAATGCCAATCATTTTTCCTCTGTGGCGAATGGGAACATCTAGCATTGAGCTTATGCCTAATGGACGTAAATAAACATCGGTAAATTCAAATGTTGCGGGGTGAGTATGCGCATCATCCGCTGCAATACTGCGTTCTGTATCAAGGGCCTCAAAATAATGAGGAAAGTCTTTTTTACTAAGTTTTAGACTTTCATCATCTAAATCATTACCCTTATCTATCAATAGCTTGCAGATAATCAGCGACTGGGTCTCATCATATAGCCAAATACCAGCACGTGTAATCGCCAACCCTTCACATACTGAGTTAATGATAAGGCGCGATGCAATTGATAATTCGCCTTTATCAATATCGGCGCTTTGACTAACCCGCAGTAATATCAACTCTAGTGCATCTTTCATTCTTCACAGTCCGGAGCTTGATTGCGTAGTTCTAAGATACGGTCAAAGTTTTCTAACATGATATGAGTGATAACGGGGTCAAATTGCTTTCCTGCATTCTCGCGCATGTAAGATTTGACCTCTTCAACCGTCCACGGGGTCTTGTAACAACGTTTAGATAGCAATGCATCCACAACATCCACAATGGCCATGATCCTACCTTCAATAGGAATATCATCACCTGCAAGGCCTTCAGGGTATCCTGAGCCATCCCATTTTTCATGGTGGGTTTTGGCAATAACGGCGCCCATTTTGGCAACAATACGATCAGTCCCTGAAAGTAAGTCATAGCCCTTTTGGGCGTGCGTTTTCATGACTTCCCACTCATCCTCTGTGAGTTTACCTGGTTTGTGCAATATGGTTTCAGGAATACTAATTTTACCTACGTCGTGTAGTGCGGCTGCGTAGCGAATGGTTTCAATGAACTCTTGGCTCATAAAGAGCTTTTCCGACAAGAACTCAGTCATTAAAATGACGCGTTTTACGTGGCCACCCGTTTCTTTACTTCTCATTTCAATGGCGTCGCTAAGCACCATAATGAGCTCTTTTTGAGTCTGTTGAATGTCCTCTTTTTGCGTCAAGTTTTCAAAAATAACCGACACGTTTGACGCAAACATTTCCAATGTTTTGCGTTGTAAATCATCCAACGGGCCGTCTAACTCAATGTACAAAATATTGTGACTTACTTTGCCTGTAGGGTAGTAACCAATAAAGCGATTTTCTGATTGATAATGAGCTTTGCTTTTAAGTACTTTTTTTACTTCATCTTCAATGGGTTTGGGTATCTCTGCTGAAATCCCCGGCGTGCAAAGCCCTACTAGGTCGCCGCTTGCTCCTAGTACGGTCATTTTGGTGTCACCGTAAAGGTCAGTATGTTGTGTGGAAAGATAAAGCACTGAGCTATTTAAATTCAGCAGTGTGAGTATTTGTTTAAGCACAGCTGAACCAAACTGTGCTAGAGACTGGCTTTCAAGCACAGAGGACGATGACTTCAATACGTCCTCCATTCCCTGTTTACTTTTCTCTATCGTTTTTATGTCTCGGTATGAACGTATAGCGGTATAAACGCACGATTTGAGCTTCATGGAAGATAGCTCAGTTTTCGCTTTGTAATCGTTAATATCGTATTGCCTGATAACTTCTTCTTCGGGGGCTTGGCCAGGCTGACCTGTACGAAGAATAAGTCGTGTACTGTGGTTGTTTAGCTCATTTCTAATTTGGTCTATGAGCTTTAGCCCCGCATCATCAGTTTCCATGACCACATCCACGAAAGCGAGGGCGATGTCAGGGTGTTCCTTAAAAAGCGCTAATCCTTCCTTTGCGCTATATGCTGAAACGAAGGTAACACCACGTCTTTCAAAATTAAATTTTCTTAGCGTGAGTATGGTGACATCGTGTACACCGCTTTCATCATCAATTATGGCAATCTTCCACGGCGCTAGATTTGACTGTGTTGTACTGCCATCTGACTTCTTAAAAAGTGACATAGAAAACAAATGCTAAATAAACAGGTTAATTAAAACGTATGCCACAAAATGAAAAGGCGCAAATTCAGGAGTCGAGTTTTTTGTTACCTATTAAAAAAGCCTTACTGCCCACTCAATGGGCAATAAGGCTTTACTTGATGCCATTATTCTGGATTAGTTATCTTCTATTGGGGTATTTTCCGTAATTGGAACTGTGTTTACATCTGTATCAAGAGACTCTACTGCGTTTCTCACACCTGCAGCATATTCCGAGGAAACTTTTTCCAAAACAGCGTACCATCTCTCTTTAACGCTATCTGAACATGGTCCCATAGCGGCTGCGTAGTTTTTATATAATCGCTGCTTTTGCTCGTCAGAAAAAAGATTAAACAACTTTCTTGGCTGAACATAATCAACGTCAGCGTCTTCTTGATTGTATCGGTTGGCATCGCCATCAATGCTTAGCGGAGGCTCTTTTACGGAAAAGTCGGCGACAGGCCCATTGTGCTGATTGGGCTCATAATAGGCGTCCGGGTTTCCAAAATCATTGGTAAAGAAACGCATTGCACCGTCTTTGTGGTAATGATTTACATCGCTTTTCTTTGGAGCGTTAGCGGGCAGGGCTTCATAGTGCGTACCTAATCGATAGCGATGGGCATCTGCGTATGAAAATATACGCGCTTGTAACATCTTGTCAGGACTAAATCCGATACCTGGAACCACATTAGACGGGCTAAAAGCGGCGTTCTCTACCATTTGAAAGTAGTTGTCTGGATTGCGATTCATCTCTAGTTCGCCCACTTCTATTAGTGGGTAATCGTCATGAGGCCACACTTTAGTTAAATCAAAAGGGTTGTATTCCTGTTTTCCTGCCTCTTCTTCAGGCATAGCTTGAATATACATGGTCCACTTTGGGAAATTGCCTTCATCAATTGCACTGTAAAGCTCTTCTTGGTACTTCTCTCTGGTGCTACCGATGATTTTTTCAGACGTTTCATTGGTGTAATTTTTGATGCCTTGCTGCGTTTTAAAGTGAAATTTAACCCAATGACGCTTTCCGTCCTTATTCCACATACTAAAGGTATGGCTGCCGTACCCATTCATGTGCATTGGCGAGACCGGAATGCCTCGGTCTGACATTAAGATAGTTACTTGATGTACACTCTCAGGTTGTGCGGCCCAAAAATCGAACATGGCTTCCGGTGAGCGTAGGTTAGTTTTTGGATGACGTTTTTGGGTACGGATAAAATCGGGGAACTTGTAGCCATCGCGAATGAAGAATATAGGCGTATTGTTACCAACCATATCCCAATTGCCTTGCTCCGTGTAAAACTTCAAACTAAACCCACGAACATCGCGTTCTGTATCCGCGGCACCTGATTCACCCGCAACGGTAGACCAACGGCTGAGTACTTCTGTTTGCTTGCCCACTTCACTGAAAAGGTCTGCACACGTATATTGAGTAATGTCGTGTGTTACTGTAAATGTGCCTTGTGCACCCCAGCCTTTAGCATGTACAACGCGTTCTGGAATGCGTTCTCGGTTTTGGTGTGCGAGTTTCTCGATAAGTTGATAGTCTTGTAGCAGGGCTGGTCCTCGTTCACCCGCCGTTTTTGTGGTTTCGTTACTGACCAGTGGGGCACCTGCTGAGGTGGTTAGTTGTGGTTTCTTCGCCATTGTAAACTCCATTCGCGCGCTCTGAATTCAAGCCAAATTCCATTAACTACATGTGTGTTTGACTCATGTGTAGCCATTGCTACGGCAGCGGCAAGTAAAGGGTTTAGTTCGCGCTATACATATCTATAAAAACAAACAATCCTAATAGTACACGATGCACATTGCATCAAAGAAGGGGGCTGTTTACTCTACGTTAACAATTGAAGTTAAAAGACATTAGGAAAGGATATGAATTTTGCTGAGTTTGCCGCTTCGCGTAAAAGTGTTCGTGGATTTACCGACCAACCCGTTACAAAAGATACGGTAGAAGCCATCATCAATGCCGCAAAATGGGCACCGTCTTCATACAATACACAAACTTGGAAAATTCACGTTGTAACCGGAGATGTACTAGACAACATCAGAAAAGGGAACACTGAAAACACCCTAGCCGGTAAGCCACATGTTCGAGACTTCCCATATAAAGAAGATTATCAAGGTATACATCGTCAGCGCCAAATAGATGTGGCAATTCAGCTTTTTGACGTAATGGGAATAGGGCGAGAAGACAAAGAAAAACGCATGGATTGGATGATGCGAGGCTTTCGGCAATTCGATGCTCCGGTGTCACTTGTACTTACATACGATAAATCACTGGAACCTGCAGGCATCACACAGTTTGGGTTGGGCTCGCTTGCCTATGGCATAGTATTGGCTGCATGGGATTTAGGATTAGGTTGCGTAATTAATGGGCAAGGAATCATGCAGTCTGAGGTAGTACATAAATACGCAAATATTCCCGATGATGAAGCTATTATGATTTGTATTGCACTAGGTTATCCCGATCCTGAATTTCCCGCTAACGACGTTCGTTCAACACGCGCTGACAATAGTGAATTTGTTACTTATCACGGCTTTTAGCAGGCTGGTGGGTTAACGCGCTCTTTAATGAAGTTATTCACTATTAGCGATAAGTAGTGCTGCCATTTCGTCGCCAGGTATTGGTTTACTCCAGTAATAGCCTTGACCAATATGGCAGCCTAATTCAATCAGCTTGCTCAAAGCAGCCTCATTTTCGATACCTTCGGCCACGGTAACCATACCTAAGCTTTCGGCCATGTTAATAATGGCCGATACAAGGGGTTCCTCACTTTCATTTACGCCTAAAGTACTAACAAAGATACGGTCTATCTTCAGTTTTTTAGCGCTAAATGTACGCAGATAATTTAGGTTTGAATAACCAGTACCGAAATCATCAATGGCGAACTGTACTCCTAGCTGTTTGATCGCTTGTAATTGCTGTGCAACGTTATTTGTCGACTCTGCTAAGATGCTTTCGGTTAACTCTAACTCAAGGCATTCAGCCGCCAAGCCACTATTTTCTAGCGCCTGAGAGACCACTTCGGGCAAGCTCCCGTCTTTAAACTGTGCAAAAGATAAATTCACCGCAATACTTAAATCTGTATTGCCTAACCGATGTTGTTCTGCACAAAAATGACAAGCTTGGCGTAATACCCATTCTCCTAGCGGTGCGATAAGACCGCTGCTTTCCGCTATTGGAATAAACTTATTGGGAAAAATCATGCTGCCATCTGCTTGGGGCCAGCGCACAAGCGCTTCCATAGCGCAGATTTTTCCCGTGGTTAAATTCACGAGTGGTTGATAATAAACGTCCAACTTATTGTTATTGATGGCTGGTCGAAGCTGTTGAATAAGCTTGAATTTCTCATCGCTCTCTTCATCAAGTTTGGCATCGTAGTATTCAAAGCGATTACGCCCATTGCGTTTTGCCTCATACATTGCAATGTCAGCTTTTCGGCAAAGCTGCTTAAACTTAACACCATCAAAGGGAGCTTGGGAGATACCGATAGAACAAGACACGACTATTTTGGTCTGTAAAACTTCAAATTCTGAAGAGCACCATGTAATAAGGTTGTCACAAAGTTTATCTAACTGCTTTTTATCGTGTATTTCAGACGCCAATACAATGAACTCATCACCACCAAAGCGAATTAGATTCTCCTTAGCAGTTAGGTTGTCGGTAATAGTTTGCGAAATTTTCTGAAGAAAGCGATCGCCAGCTGCGTGGCCTAAAGCGTCGTTTACAGGTTTGAAGTTGTCCAAATCAATAAACAACAAAGCCAATTGAAGTCCTTTTTCTTCACACTCTTCGAGCTTTTGAACGAATAGTCTTTCTCCCAGTATTCGATTGGGCAAATTAGTAAGTGGGTCGTGATGAGCAAGGTGCTGGATGTGAATGCGGTTCTGTTCTACTTTGGCGTTTTCTTGCTGCAACGACTGCATCAAGCGGCGAATATCCTGCACCAGCACATACACACCAAATCCGGTAACGCAGAAAATCACCATAATAAAAACAAGATGAGTCCAGCTTAGATAGGGGCTTTTAGGTGCTATAGTGCCGCTCATGATTAACCACGTCATGAGTGCACATAGGGCTAATATTAAAGAGAGTACGCCTATAAATAGGCCACGTCCGCCAAGAAGAGCTGCGAAAATA
The DNA here is from genome assembly GCF_016756315.1 of Alteromonas sp. KC3. Taxonomy (NCBI): domain Bacteria; kingdom Pseudomonadati; phylum Pseudomonadota; class Gammaproteobacteria; order Alteromonadales; family Alteromonadaceae; genus Alteromonas; species Alteromonas sp. KC3. The sequence goes on along the minus strand of NZ_AP024235.1, from coordinate 2,738,937 downwards.
ATAATGCCGGGGTAGCCCAACATTGCCATGTCGAAGACACCCGCACCAGTAGCTGCTAGAGCGAACAACATGGAAGACAGTGAGCCCAGTAGTACGTAACTACTCAAGGCCATTACTTTCTTATGGGCCAGAAAAGCTGCAATGAGAATACAAAAAAGACTGATCGCGAAGATATCAAACGTTATGCCACGAGAAACAAACAAACACGCAATTAGACCTAAGCTCGTTACATTGCTTATTTGAAATATCCGCTTTCTACGCAATTCACTAAGCTCATCGCGTTTTGAAGAGGGAAGCACAGATTCACTATCCAGCATACGTTACTCTTACCGCAGTGTTTAGAAAACCATACCGCCACTTTGGAAAAAAGCAAGTTATCGCATTGAACTAAAAAAAACGACTTCATAGTGAAGTCGTTTTTCTAAAGTGTAACACCATCAGTAACTGTCGTTCATCGGATGCGTAAAACAACAGCGCTAATGTGCACATGTCACCGATTACTATTGCCCAAAATGGAAAAGTAATCGGCATTTAGCAACGGGGCTTATGCCGCGAGAGTCAGAATTTGGCGAGCTTTAGCGAGGTCAATATCGCCATGTTCGCCCAATGCAGTTAACCCATTGCGTTCCAAGTTGCCAATTAGGCCATCAATTTCAGACTTCTCGATACCGTGATCTGAAAGTCTTGTCTTCACTTGCATTGTTTCAAAGAAGTCTTGAACCGCTTTTATGGTCAAGTCGATTGCTTTTTCTTTGTCGCTCTCTGTGATACCAAAAACGCGCTCGCCAAGCTGAAGAATTTTCTCTTGCTTTTTGTCGCGTTGAACAAACATTAACGACGGCAATACGATAGCGAGTGTGACGGCATGATCGAGCCCGTGCAAAGCAGTTAGCTCGTGCCCAATCATGTGTGTAGCCCAATCTTGCGGTACACCTTTACCAATTAGACCATTCAGTGCCATTGTCGCTGACCACATAACATTGGCGCGAACATCATAATCTTGTGGTGTCGCTAGCGCTTTTGGCCCTTCTTGAACTAGCGTTTGCAAAATACCTTCTGCAAATCGGTCTTGCAGCGGCGCATTAACTGAATACGTTAGGTATTGTTCAATTACATGTACAAACGCATCTACTACACCATTTGATACTTGTCTTGGCGGTAGCGAGAACGTGAACTCTGGGTCCAGAACAGCAAAAACAGGCTGCACAGTTTCAGACGAGAATGCACGCTTCTGCTGCGTTTCTTTGCGATTTACTACTGAGTTACCATTGCTCTCCGAACCTGTTGCAGGAAGCGTTAGAACGGCACCAATAGGTAGCGGATTGCTAAATGCTGCTCCCTTGATAAGAATATCCCAAGGATCGCCCTCAAAATTAACCGCAGCAGCCACAAATTTGGCACCGTCAATTACGCTACCGCCGCCCACAGCAAGGATGAAGTTAACCTTATTGTTACGCGCTACTTCTACTGCTTTCATCAGCGTATCGAATTCAGGGTTTGGCTCCACACCTGAAAACTCGATCACATCTGCACCTTCTAGTGACGTTACGACTTTTTCGTAAATACCATTTTTCTTAATAGAGCCACCGCCATATAGAAACAGCACTTTCGCATCTTGGGGTAAGCGAGATGAGACTTCGCTTAGTTGGCCTTTACCAAATAAAATTTCGGTTTGGTTTTTAAACGTAAAATTAAGCATAGTTATTTCGCCTGTCCTTATTGAGTTATAGCGTTAAGTTGTTGAATCAATTTTTCTGCCAACAAGTCGTCTGAAAAAGGGTTCTGGCCCGTGATGAGTTCGCGATCCACTACTACATTGGGGGCCCACATCGCTTTGTACTGCATGTTGCCTCCGGCGCTAGCCATCGCATCTGCCGGATAGTAGAGCAGTGTTGCATCATCAAGCGTACTCTCAAAATACTCTTCTTCTGGTGTTGAGAAGATGGTCATTCTATATCCATCATAAATCCATTCTTGTGATGTGGCTTTGTCACCGTTTTTCAATGCTAACTCAAAAGATTGTGGGTTGAGTTGAGCAGAAAGTAAGGCGATTGGACCATGACATATCGCTGCCGTTGGTTTTACCGTCGCATCAAATTGTGCAAGCATCGTAAGGGATTTGGTTTGAAGGCAGAAGTCAGATAAGTTTGCATTAGTCATCAAAAATCTGATGGGTTGAAGAAATGTCCTACCTAACACAACTTAAAACATTCGTTGAGGTATATCGCAGCGGCAACATAACCCGCGCAGCCTCTCGACTTCATATGTCACAACCCGCGGTAACGTCGCATATCCAAGCGATGGAAGCTATTGTGGGTAAAGAACTCTTTGTAAGAAAGGCAAGAGGCGTTGAGCCCACACCGATTGCAGATGACCTAGCGTTGCAGGTAGCGGGTCACATTGATGTTTTAGAGCAAAAAGTCGCTTCAATTCGAAGTCGGGCGTCAACAGACCATGGCACTTTACATCTAGCGGGTCCTGCCGAATATTTGAGTGTTGTTGCTGGTCCTGCGTTGGCTAATTTACTGCAAGCAGATAAAGTGAATTTAGTTATGCATATAGGTAACAAGACAAGCACCTATAGTCTGCTAGAGGATGACGTTGTTGAACTTGCTATCACCGCATCAGAGCCTAGCGATGCACAATATGAATATTTAAAGTTAGATCGCGAGCGTCTTGTTTTAGTGATGAATAGAGTGCAGGGAAAACTTTTAGGCGAACGGGAAATTACTGCGCATTTGCTTAATCAATATAAGGTTGTTACATATGATGAGCAGCTGCCACTTATAAGGCGTTACTTCTCAGAAGTTTTCAATGCACCGTGCGAATCGCCAGTAGCTGCCGTGTGTCCAGATATTCGAGCCATTAGCACCATAATCAAAGCGGGAATAGGGTACTCGGTCTTGCCTGATTATTTATGTAAAGAGAGTATTGCAAAAGGCGAGCTAATTCCCTTAGGGCCACTAGGGCCTGAAAATGATATTTATTTAGTATGGAAAAAAGGCGCGCTGCGCAACCCTCGAGTGGACTTTGCCAAAGACGTAATCATGGCCTTTGCCAATCTCAATTATTTATCAGCACTGCCCGATTAATGCTTAAATAGAAAAGGAGGGCATAGGCCCTCCTTTCTATCCGGTAATTAATATGGCTAATTTGATTGCTTATCCATAGTTTTTAAAAGCTACCGACAACTTTTACTGAATCATTCACCAAACTTTCGTCTACAAACCCAATGGTATTGGGATTAGTGCCTACAAGTTTCACCATCTCCTCTTGAGAAGCTACCATTTCCGGTGGTGTACCACGTCCAGTAAAAACAAGTTTCGACCAAAACGCAGAGTATTGGCTTTCAGATTTACCTAAAACAGAATTATTAAAGGCTTCTCGCGTTCCATCTCCTTGTTCGTAAGTAAGAGGAAGTGCTTTACTGCCATCGGGAAACGCTTTTAACTTGCCAAGATATATACGCTGAATAGTATCCATATCAGTGGCAGACGCATTGTTAGCGTTGACGATAACAACATTGGCTGCGCTCACCGGCATTGCAAGTACAAGGCATAAAAGTGCTAGTTTTTTCATAATCATCACGCCTTAAAATACGAGGTCTAAAGAAATCGCCACAGCGGTAGCGTCAGTATCACCGTCTTGGTCTTCATCAATATAAACCGCTGCATCACCATCATCATTGAAATCAGTAATTTCAAATTTTAATGCTGTACGCGGATTTATATTGTATCGCACGCCTATGCCAATTGAATTATAGTCGTCATCTAGCGACCCTGTAGCACCATCTTCAAAGCCTGCTGATATACCGCCTGGCGCAATGAATCTGAATTCACCTTCGAAGTTCGAATAGAATACATAGGGTGTCCAATCACCAAATGTTTTGGCTAACGATGTAAACCACGATGTATAAATATTGTCGTACTCGTTCCATTCAGCAATAAAGAACCAATTGTCATAATCGATAGATGTAGACACATCGATAAATTGTGTGTCTACCCACTCGTTACCAAACAATGGTGTGGAAGGGTAATCGCCCTCTGCGTAAAACGTGAAGTTTTCTTTACCTTCCAGATATGAAAGGCGAAGGTTAAACCAATCAATTTGGGTGTCTACAACAATACCCTTCATGTCTTCGTAATCTTTGGTAGTTCGGATACCGCGCACGCCGCGAAAACCACCGTTCTCGTTATACAATTGCTCAGTTTTATATTGCTCAATGGTGGTAATTAGATCGTTTGGATCTGTGTCTTGTTGACCGCCATAAAGCAAGAAGTTAGTAGTACCTGCATCCCAATCGAGCATATAGCGTAAGCTAATGCCGTGATAATTAGTAACTGCAAGTGAATAAGCATCAGATGGGACACGCAACCACGGGTAAGCAATACCCACGTCCATATAATCTGAAAAGTGATAAACGGGCAGGCGCATGCGGCCAGCGTTAAGCTCTAAACTTGGGGTGATTTCATACGATGCGTAAAGCCACTCTAAAGTCGGTTCAAAATCGTTGATGCCTCTAAATATGGCTTGTGCCGTCAATGAGAGTTTGTCGCTAGCCTGATAACGCCCTTGTAAGCCTAGTCGCGACTCGGTCTGAAACTCTAAACCCGTGTCGTATTGACCCGCTGCCTCGGGAAGTCGCGCCCAGTAACCGTCTCCATCAATAACAGTGCCGCCAACCAGAGAAGCGAAACCTGAGATACGAAAATCATCATTTGCATGTACAAATGTAGGCAGACCGGTTAGCACAGCAGCCGCCGTACAATATGTTGCCAGTTTTTTCATGTGTGTTTCCTTAGACATTAATTACAATGAATGAGCTTTGTTGTAATAGTACTTTTGGTTAAGCTATTGCCCTTTAAAAGAAGTCGATGCATTAAAAATTGTCAAGATTTCAGGCATGTGACACTGATTAAATTTAATTTTTTTGAAAATTTTGTAAATCTCAGCAAGGAGTACTATGGCGAAGCCAAATGCCAAAGGGCCTGTCAAAACGGTACAGATTTTTTGTGCTAGATGTCGATGCCAACTTTACAAATACCGCAAAGGAGGCAAAGGGGCGCTGGTCAAATGCTTCAAGTCCCGAATTGTCGAAGATTACACTGATGAAGAAGGCATCTGCCCTTCATGCAATAGTCAGTTTGCGCGAAGCGCAATGATAAGGGGCGAACCTTCTTTAAAAATTGTGGGTGGAAAAGTGCATATGAAATAAGTACTAAAAGTTGCGCTTGTGTTTTTTTGACCTAAATTTATTGCTAAGGGATCCTCCACCTAATCACATGGCTGTGCTGGCGATATTACACTTGTTGAGTTAGTGAGTAGAGTACATGTCAATCCAGCGTAAATTTCTAATATCAGTGACCGCAGTTATTACGTTTTTTGCTGTAATAATCGCTGTCATTACTGTCTTTACAACCTCTTCATCTGTAAATGAAAAAATACAAACGCAGAAAAAAGAAACTGCTGACCGCCTTTCAAATATTCTCACTGTGACTGACGCCATTATGCTTGAAAGAGTAAAAAGTAGTATGGCTTTGCTAAAGCAACGAGGGGCAGAACTGGGCGCACCAAGTCAGGCTTCAAGCGTCATGGTCAAATCAACGCCAGCTACTCAGTTACTATTGGGAAATACACCGCAGGCTAATAATTTTACACTAGTAGATGGACTCACACAGGTAATGGGGGGCACCGCCACCTTATTTAGCAAGACAGGTGATGACTACATTCGCGTGAGTACCAACGTGATTAAAAATGGCGAAAGGGCCATAGGCACTAAATTAGCCCCCTCAGGTAAAGCCATTAAACAAATTCAAAATAAAAATGCCTATTACGGCGCCGTAGACATTCTGGGAAGCCCATACTTGACAGGGTACGAGCCCATGTTTGATTCATCTGGAAACGTCATTGGAATTTGGTATGTAGGGTATTCTGCAGACCTAAAGGTTCTTGAAGAAGCCATATTGCAAAGCCATTTACTAGAAGATGGTTTTGTCGCTCTTAGAGACGCGAAAGGGAATATTCGAATGCACTCTTCTCATGTGAGCGACGCCATTGTGCAAGAGGCGCTTGCCAATGACAAAGACTGGTTAGTGACCGTAACGCCATTCGCGCCATGGGGTTATGACATTATTTTAGCTGCATCTTCCTCTGAAAAGTCGGCGCTGATTGGTCAAGCGGTGTTCGCAGTATTTATAAAAATTGTGCTGGCAAGTGCAGGAATACTTTTAACTATTTGGTTGCTTGTTAAGCATATTGTTGGCAAACCATTAGATGAGTTTATAGGTGTTGTTAGTAACTTATCCTCAGGCGAAGGAGATTTAACGTTTCGGTTTGAAGCAGCAAGAAGTGACGAGTTCGGAACAATGGCGAAAGCATTCAATCGCCTTTTAGGACAGTTACAAGAAACATTGCAGTGCGTAGATGAAGCCACAGACAGAATGTTGGCCAAGTCTGAAACATTAAACACAACAGCAGGTAAATCTAAGGCGACCGTTGCTGAACTGGCGAAAGAAACTCAAAACATCGACGATGCAATTGTGCTGCTTCAACAAAACGCAGACACAGTGTCGGGCACTATTCAAAGTTCGAGTGAGGCGGCTAAGGTGGCAGACTCTGACACGCGAAACAGTGTGAATGTGTTAGCGCAAACTATTCACGATATTGAACTACAGGCCAACGATGTTGATACGTCTGTGAAAGTTATTTCAGAACTTGCGCAAGCCAGTGAAGAGATTAGCGGCGTAATGGAAGTTATTAGAACCATAGCTGAGCAAACGAATTTACTAGCACTTAACGCAGCCATCGAAGCTGCGCGCGCTGGCGAGCAGGGCAGAGGGTTTGCAGTGGTTGCCGATGAAGTCCGGTCGTTAGCCAGCCGGACACAATCATCGACTGAAGAAATTAGAAATATGATTGAGCGTCTACAACACGGTAGCCGTGTAGCGTCTGAAAAAATGCAGCAAAATAAAGACACTGCCTTCAAGACGGTCGACATTACTCAGAAAGCGGGTGATTCACTTCATCAGGCTTTAAATGCTGTAGCGCGCATCACTACACTTAATCAAGATGCAGCCACTATGGCGGAAGGGCAAAAAGGCGTTGCCGATGGCGTTAAAAAAGGGCTGGCGACCATCCACGAAGTAGGCAAGGCCAATACAGATTACGCCAATAATGTCGCAATAAGTTGTGGAGCATTAGTAGAAGAGATTAAGCAAATGCAGATGCAACTTCGCCGATATCACTTCTGATTTTGTGTTTTTTATACGCGATAGGCTGATTTTGAAATGATTAGTAACAATTTGTGTGGGCGACAATTGCCCGCTTCATTGCCATAGCACGCAGACCTATTTATCCTTATCCGTGGATAAAAATAGGGATTATTTCCCACTCTACGGATAAAAAACACCATGAAACGACTTACTGCGCTCTATGGAGCGGTGGTGACGCTGTTTACCTTTGCGTCGCTGCTTGGCACATCTGCATACGCAGCAGATGTTGACTATCGATTACCTAAATCTGTTACACCGACTTTCCAAAAAATTCACCTTAACATCGATCCAGATAACCCTGCCTATTCAGGAACCACTGAAATAAACGTCACAGTAAACACAGAAACAAATAAAGTTGGGTTTTATCAGCAAGATTTGACCGTGACTTCAGCCGTGTTGATTGCTGGTGGTAATGAAATTGCTCTGGATGTAACCGTTGGTGAATATGATATCAATTGGGGCATGGCAAAAGAGGCTATTGAGCCGGGCAAGTACACGTTGCGGATCGCGTTTGAGGGCAAAGTGAATACCTCATCAGACGGCATGTATCTGTCACGCTTTGAAGACAGAAATTATATTTTTACGCAGTTTGAAGACATGCATGCTCGTAAGGCTTTTCCTAGCTTCGACGAACCCATTTTTAAAATCTCGTATCAGATGTCTATTAGCGCACCTGAGCATCAAGTTATTGTAGGTAACACGCCTGTTGAGAAGCAATCTGTAGAGGCGGGCGTAAAGACTGTTTTATTCGAAAAAACAAAACCTATGCCGACCTACTTGATCGCATACACAGTAGGACCATTTGATAGTGCAGAAATGACAGGCCTTCCTGTTCCTGGTCGCATCTATGTGCCAAAAGGGTACGCGGATAAAACCAAATTTGTTATCAAGCATACGCCAGAGATTTTGGCATCGCTTGAAAACTTCTTCGACATTAAATATCCATACAAAAAAATGGACTTTGTTGCTGTGCCAAACTTTACTCACGGCGCTATGGAAAATGTGGGGTTAATTACTTATCGCGACAGTTTGTTGTTACTTGAAGACAACCCTAGTGTGACAGAGCGTTCACGCCCATTAAATGTTATTGCGCATGAGCTTGCACACCAATGGTTCGGAAACCTAGTTACTATGGCGTGGTGGGACGATTTATGGCTAAACGAAGCTTTTGCTTCTTGGGCAGCAAGTCATACTATGAAAGAGCTGTATCCTGAACTTAATTATGCAGATCGCATTGTGCAAGAAGGTGCGTTTGGCGCAGATGCAAGCCCTACAGTGAAGCCCGTTAAGAAAGTAGTAAAGAGCCAGCCTGACGTGATGGATGGTCTTGGACTTAATTACTCTAAAGGCGAGTCAATTTTGCAAATGATTGAGTCTTTAATTGGTACGGAAAAGTTCCGTGAAGGCGTGCGCAATTACATGAATAAGCACGCATGGGGAAATACTGTGGCTGACGATTTATGGGCTGCACTTGACGGCGTATCAGACTTCAACCTTAGTGCTATGATGAAAGCCTATTTAGAGCAGCCGGGCTATCCTCTAATTCATATTAGCAAAGATGGCAAAGTAACTCAGACTCGATTCCATTTGGCAGGTGCGGAAGTAGAGCAGCAAACGTGGGCTATACCACTTAAACTGACCTATCAAGTTAACGGGAAAATCAAAGATGACGTTGTCTTTATTGACAAGAAAACCACTTCACTACCGCAACTAGCAGAAGCACAGTGGGTATTCCCGAATGATAACGCAACAGGTTACTTCCGTTGGTCAATTGAGTCTGGGCAACTCAATGCATTGTTAAATAATATTGATGCGTTGAACAAACGTGAAAAGAAAAACTTACTATACAACTACCAAGCACTGCTTAATGCAAATGAGGTTGGCGTTGATAGCGTAATGAAAGTGTTGAATGCCTTGGCGAAAGATAATGACGCTGAAGTGATTCGCGCTGCTGTGGGTGTATTAGCTGAATTTGATTATTTGGTCAATGAGGGCAATAAAGCGCAATTTGCGGCATTGCTAAATCAAGATTATCTACCACTACTTAACAAGTTATCGCTTGAGCAAAGTGGGAGCGACTCGACCGACGTGATCCGCTTGCGTAACCAGTTGTACACGTTGTTAGGCATGCACGCTAATAACAGCACGCTTGTTGAGCAAAGTGAAGCCATTGCGAAGCGTTACATTAAAGATACTACTAGTGTGCCATCAGGCATAGCGGGGACCGCAATTGCAATAGCAACTAAAAATAGCCAAGGCGCAAACAATGCAAAATGGTTTGAAAGCTTAGAAAAAGCGTTCAATGAAGCTCAGTTGCCGAACGTGAAAAATACGCTTATTTATTCAATGCATTTTAGCGATAAAGAGACGGTGTTTAAGATGCTTGATTTGGCGCTGACCGACAGCATTACGCCTGCTAACACGCTATATATGGTAGTGCGAGTAGCGCGTAATTTAGACGACCATACAATGTTGTATGAGTGGCTGTCGAACAACAAGACAGCTTTGATAGCAAAAATGCCTGATTATCATGTATCTCGCATGCCTGAGTTTGTCTCAGTAACCTGCTCAGCGGATAACCTCAAGTTAGCGACTAACTTCTACGCCACTATAGCAGATGACCATCAGGGTATGCCTCGCGGCGTAGAAATAATGAAAGATGAGTCTATGCAATGTATGCGGTTGAAGGAGGCGTTTCAAGCTGACTTTGATGCGTTTTTAGCAAGCTACGCGCAATAACGCGCAATAAGGTACCGATTAGGTAAATAAAAAGAGCACCATTTGGTGCTCTTTTTTTGTGCAGAAGTAAATCGCGCAGCACCATCTTAGGTCGCTAAACACCTTCTATTTTTCTTCAAAACACAAGCAACCGCGCTATGTGACAACTCAACTTTCCCTGACCCGAAGTACAGTGGAGTTAATTAATAAATAAACTTATTTTAAAGCTGTAAGTTGCTGATTAATAAGAAGTGTGACGTTTATATTATTATTTTCGTTAAGTGCTTGCTGTGTATACGTATGTATAAGATTTTATACCTTCCTATAAATCGGAAGATTAAAATAATGACTATCCAGAATAACACACACAACCTCTCACTGAGAAAGACGGCAAAAGTCGTCAATGCGCTTCTCACCGGCGCTTTTTCACTCAGTGTTCTCTCTTTTAACGCCGCGGCTACCACGCTATGGGAAGAAAACTTTGAAGCCGCTGAACTTCAGGGTAAAGGAGCAACAGGCCCAATTCCTGTAGGCCAAAATGTTGTAGTTGACGGTGTTGAACGTTGGTCAATTGACGTTAGCGGCGCACAAATTACCGCTACAAGCGATTGGTTCAAAGTAAACAACAATGCTATGCAGGCACGTGATGTTGACGGTGACGTTGTATGGCAGACCGAGACAATTGATATTAGTGGTCAGGGCGACATTACGTTAGAAGTAGCGCTTTCTCAAAGTGGTACTTTTGAAAATGCTGATTACATCGACGTGTCGTACGCGATAGACGGTGGCGCTTTTGAATTAGTAACCTTAAACGAAGGCGACAGCAGAACAGTATTCGATGATTTTGGTAGTGCATTAGTAACTGCCAACATAGGTTCTGGCGCTTCACTCGTAATCAAAGTCGCTATGGCAAACAATGCTGGTAGCGAATATTCAAACCTAGACAGCGTTAAAGTAACAGCGTCAGGTTCAACTGGGGGCGATACTGGTGGTGATACGCCTGATGAGGGTGATAGCCCATCAAATGAGCTTCTTTTCTTGTCTGGCACGTGCTTCAATTGCCCCGATTTACAAGCAATTAATTTAGCCAGCGATTATGTTGAGTCAGACTATTATGCAGCGCTAGAAACTGCAATTGCTAATAATGAGAATGCGGTCACTCTTAAAGCAGCGGCTCACGATATTATTGAAAACGGTCATCGCACACTTAGCTATTCTGAAGTATGGACAGCACTTACTTATACCGATGAAGACCCTGCAAATACCGATAATGTTGTGTTGTTCTATAAGGGTGTTTCTCAAGCTAAGTCAACAAATGGAAGCGGTACACAAAGCTCAAATCCAGACAATTGGAACCGCGAACATGTGTGGGCGAAAAGCCATGGTTTCTCTAGCTCGAGCCTAACGGCGTACACAGATATTCTACATTTGCGTCCTACTGACATTTCGGTCAATAGTTCTCGTGGTAATCTCGATTTTGATTTCAGTGATAGTCCGTTAAGCGAAGCGCCAGCTAACCGCGTTGACAATGATTCTTTTGAACCTCGTGATGCGGTGAAAGGGGATGTTGCCCGTTCAATGCTTTATATGGATGTGCGCTATGATGGAAATACGGCTGGCGATACTGAGGAAGACCTCGTACTTCTAAACCGTTTAACTACGACGGAAGAAGCCGCTTTCGGTAAATTGTGCGTGTTACTACAATGGCATGAAAGTGATCCTGTAGATGACTTTGAGCGACGTCGTAACGAGCGCGTTTTCGAATTCCAAGGAAACCGCAACCCATTTATTGATAAACCTGAGCTTGCATCGCTTATATATAATGAGAGCTGTGATGGCAGCGGTACTGATACAGGTGGCGACACTGGCGGTGATACTGGCGTTGATACTGGCGGCGACACAGGTGGCGATACTGGCGGTGACACAGGTGGCGATACTGGTGGAAATACACCGCCTTCATCTCACAGTGTTTACATTTCTGAGTACATCGAGGGAAGTAGTTTCAACAAAGCGATTGAACTGTTCAATAGCAGTGCTGAAGCTGTCGACCTTTCTGGTTACTCGTTAGTACTGTTTTCAAACGGCGCCTCAGGTGAAAATGACGGCAAAGTACTTGCCTTAGAAGGCTCAATACCGTCAGGTGGCGTGGCGACATTTGCTAACAGCCAGGCTGATGCATCACTTACTTCTGGCTCGACCATTAGTGATTTTGTTATCAATTTTAACGGCGATGACTACATAGAGTTGACGTACAACGGCGACGTTGTGGACTCTCTAGGGACGTTTGGCGTTAGAACTAATTGGGGTAAAGACGTAACGTTAGTGCGTAAAAGCACTGTAACCGGCGGTAACACGTCGCGTAGTGGAAGCTTCGATGCAAGTGTTGAGTGGGACAGCTTCGCGCAAAATACATTCAGCAATTTTGGTGCCCATAACGGTAATGTTAGCGGTCCAACAGACCCAACAGACCCAACAGACCCAACAGATCCTACTGACCCAGTACCTGAAGTAGTGCTTATCAGCGCTATCCAGGGAGCGTCTGCAGCGTCTGAGCTAGTTGGAAGCGACGTAGTTGTAGAGGCAGTAGTTACTAAAGTTGTACCAGGTATGGATGGCTTCTTTGTACAAGAAGAAGCCAGTGACTCTGATGACAATACCGCTACTTCAGAAGGTGTTTTCGTTTACGTCGGCGCATACAACGAGATGCCACAAGCTGGCGATGCAGTTCGCTTAAATGCGACAGTTGGCGAGCGCTATGGTGTTACTCAATTAACGCTTACTGCAAATGCCGAGGTACTGGGCGCTGGTGAAAGCGTACTGTATTCAACGTTGTCATTGCCACTGAACGCAGAAGTGGATCTGGAAGCCTTTGAAGGTATGCAAATTAGCTTCGAGCAAACTCTAAAGGTTTCAGATATATACAACTTAGGCCGTTACGGTCAATTCACTGTTTCATCGCAGCGTTTAATGATCCCAACAAACCAATATGAAGCAAATTCTGAAGCGGCGCTGGCATTGGCTGCGCAAAACGCAGTAGATTCACTTTTGGTTGACGATGGATACAGCTCGCAAAACCGCGATGGTCTTGAATTCCCGGTGGGTGGTCTTTCTCATACTAATTCGCTTCGTTTAGGTGATAGCGTTGAAAGCTTAGAAGGCGTACTACACTACGCGTTCGGTGCGTATAATCTTATCCCTGTAGGTGATTTGCAGACCACCCGCACTAATCCAAGAACACGCGCGCCAATTTTACGTGCACAAGGCGACGTGAAAGTAGCAAGCTTTAACGTGCTTAACTACTTCAATGGCCCAGAGTTCCCAACGTCTCGCGGTGCTGATAGTGAGCTAGAGTTCAACCGTCAAAATGCGAAAACGGTTGCCGCTATTGTTGCTATGAACGCTGATGTTTTAGGTCTTGTTGAGATTGAAAACGACGGTTATGGCAATGACTCAGCGATAGCGACACTTGTCGATAGCGTAAATGCCGAGTTGGGTAGTGATGAATATGCTTATGTGGCACTTGAGTCGCTATTAGGTGGCGATGCTATTGCGGTAGGCATGCTATACAAGCAAGCGGTCGTTACGCCTGTCGGTAATCCAATTACCTCAAATGCTGCGCCTTTTGATTACGGCAATAGACAACCACTTATTCAAAACTTCAGCGTAAACAGTAACGGCGAAAGCTTTGCTTTTGCTATCAACCACTTTAAGTCGAAAGGAAGCTGTGGCAGCGCTACAGGTGACAACGCCGATTTAGGTGATGGTCAAGGTTGCTGGAATGCACTTCGTACCGAAGCAGCACAAGGTTTATTGGCACTTATTGAAGCAAACAGCGAAGTGCTTTCAGACCGCGTACTGATTATGGGCGATTTGAATGCTTACGCGAAAGAGTCTCCAATTTTGGCATTGGAAGCAGCAGGTTATACCAACGTTGTTAATCAGTTTGTAGGCGCTAATGCTTACTCGTATAGCTTTGGCGGTGAAATGGGTTACCTAGACCATGCACTAACAAGCGGCACGCTAACTGAGTATGTCGTTGACACATCAGTGTGGCATATCAATGCTGATGAGCCTCGCGTATTTGACTACAACGTTGAATTTAAATCGGAAACGCAACTTGCTAGCTACTACGGCGCGGACGCTTATCGCTCTTCTGATCACGACCCTGTAGTGGTAGTGATGAACTTCCCTGAAGAGGTAGTAGTGGGTGATTTAGATGGTGATAACGACGTTGATTACAACGACATTATGGCGTTTTACCAAGCCTTCTTATCTGGTCAAGCGACTGATGCGAGCTACGATTTTAACGGCGACGGTATGGTTAACTTCTTTGATATTCAAGCGCTGATGGGCATGTGCTCGCGCGCTGGTTGTGCAATTTAATTTTTGGAAAAACATAATGAAAAAGCTTATTTTAGTATTTTTGGCAGCAATGACATTTAATGCAAACGCTGCATTTATCACACTGACTACTGACAAAACTGAATATAACGTGGGTGACACCATTAGCGTGACAGTGAGTTTGACTGGCTTAGTTGAAAACGGCACGCAAACATTCTTTTCGTCATATGTAACGGCATTCAACTTTGATTCAAGTGTACTCAGTGCAGTTGAGCCAAGCCTAACTAGTTTAATGGCGTTTGGCCCTTCTATGGCGCCTGGCATATTTCCATCTGAGCTATTTGCCGGTAGCGTTACAGGGAATATGGTATCAGGTTCTTCAATTGCTTCTCCGATGGCAAATCCGTTTTTCCAATCGGGTATGACAACGGTAGGCTTGTATACGTTACAGTTTATTGCTACTGCTGCGGGCGATAACATCGACGCGTTTAGTTTTACGCAAAGCGATTTTTTTGATGCTGCTTTGGGCTCTACTCAAACTGCTGATGTTGAAACTGCGCGCTTTACTGTAAGTCAGGTTCCTGCGCCAAGCACAGGAATACTGGCACTGCTAGGTTTGGCTGCATTGGTGTATAGCCGTAAGCAAAATGCAAAATAAATAAACTTGCAGTGTAGTGGTAGCCCGGTGGCTTGATAACAAGCACCGGGCTTTTTTTTAAGCTGATAAACGCTAAGAAAATGTGCGCCAAGTTGAAAACCACTATTTACATACGACTTAAAATAAACCACACTGAAGAAAAACAACCAGCGCTTTGTATGTTAGATTCAATTTCATTTTCACAACGCCAGCGTTTGGCGTATATCGATTTTTGCCTTTTGTTTAAAGGTGCTATCCATCGTCAGGATCTCATCAACCGGTTTCAAGTAGGGTTATCTGCGGGGTCGCGAGATTTCACACTATACAAAGAATTAGCACCGGATAACCTGATTTATGATCCGCGAGAGAAACGGTATTTTCAAACCGAGACTTACTCTCCCTTATTTGAACATGACGCTAGGCGTACGCTCGTTAAGCTGGCTAATGATATATCGGATGGTTTCGACGCTATCGGTGATATTCACTTTCCTGTGGAGAGCGCGTCGTCATTAAACGTACCAGACATTTTTGTTGTTGCTAAGGTTGTTCAGGCCATAGTTAATCAAAAGGCTATTAGCATTATCTATACGTCACTTTCCAGTGGTAGCGGCGCACGAGAGATAGTTCCTCACAGCATTGTTGATAACGGACAACGGTGGCATGTTAGAGCATTTGATAGAAAATCGCAGAGCTTTAGAGATTTTGTATTAACGCGCATCAGTAAAGTTACCGTTAAATCCGCGCCAGAGCCTCATGAATGTATTGACTGTGATGAGCAGTGGCAGCGCTTAATTCCACTAGAAATTGTACCGCACCCCAAGAATATAAAATTTCCTACGGCGATAGAATTAGATTATGCGATGGAAGAGGGGGTATTGACTTTGCAAGTACGTGCTGCAATGGCGGGATACCTATTACGCCGTTGGAATGTAGACTGTACCAAACACGCCAGCTTGAAAACGGGGGAGTATCAGCTGTGGTTGCGCAATCAGAGCTCGCTTGCTAACACAGATAATTTGGCCATTGCACCTGGCTATATCGGGCAACAGGTGCCGTTTCAATAAGAGTTTGCTATTGACTAGTGCTTGGTGTGCTTGTTAATACAAGCGAGTAAAGTTGCTTTGTCTAGTGGTTTGGTAAGGAAGTCATTCATGCCAGCGGCTAGACATTCCTCTTTATCTTCCAAAAAAGCATTGGCAGTAAGCGCAGCTATTGGAGTGTTAATACTCAGTGTATTTCTTAATATACTCGATGCTTCAAGGCCATCCATAATTGGCATATTGCAATCCATCAGGATGAGGTCAAAGGTATGTTGTTTACAGGCATCTACAGCGTCCTTTCCATTCTTTACGTGTAAGCATTTGTAACCTGCACTTTTCAGCATTGTTTTCACTACTTCAGCGTTAATCTCATTGTCTTCGGCCAGAAGAATACGCACATTGTCATTACGCGTGTGAGCAGTATCGTTTTTATTGTCTTGAACCTGAATGAGCGATGTTAAGTCGTTTTCTAGTTCGCGTCGATTTATAGGCTTAGCATGTGTCTTCCAAATCAAAGAAGAAACGTCGTCTTCGTATTCTAATCGCTCGAGTTCCGCAGATATGAGAATGACGCGAGGAAAGTTGATGGGCTCTTGGTTTCTTAGTTCCCGAAGCAACTGAGGCCCGCTCATTTCAGGCATAGCGATATCGAGAATAATAACATCGAATGAAAGTGGATCATCAGCGAGAAATGACTTAGCGCTGTAGTAGCACGCGCTTTCAATCTGTAAGGAAGAGACCACGTGATTGATATATTCTCTGCTAGTTTGTAGGTCATCTACAATTGCACACCGAATGCTGGAATTAGGTTTAACAGTTAATACTGGAAGCGTCGACTCTTCAACTTGAATGGAAAAAGTAAACGTGCTTCCTTTGCCATACGTTGATCGCACAGAAATGTCACCTTTCATAAGTTGGGCAAGTTGCTTGGCTATACTTAACCCCAATCCAGTACCACCATATGAACGGGTTGTTGAATTGTCTGCCTGCTCAAACTTGTTAAAAATATGCGCCAATTGCTTTTCTTCAATGCCAATTCCTGTATCGGTAATTTCAATAGAAAGCACATTGGATTTCGACTTGCGAAGGTACGACACTTGAAAGGTCACACTACCTTTTTCGGTAAACTTAATCGCATTGCTGAGTAAGTTATGTAACACCTGAGATAATCGAGTGATATCTCCGGTTATAACATGCGGTAAAGACGGATCTTTATAATAATGAAACGTTAGCCCCTTGCGCTGACATGCCACGCGCTGTAGCGACACAACGTCATCGAGAACTTGTAAAATATCCACAGGCGCTTGCTCAACAATTATTTTGCCAGCTTCAATTTTCGATATATCCAGAATATCGTTTATTAACACGAGGAGCTGGCGACCAGATGCCCGTGCTTTCTTTAGGTAAACATCGCTTTTACTTGGATTGTCTAGCGCCAATTCAATCATGCCAAACAAACCATTCATTGGGGTGCGTAGTTCATGACTCATGCTAGAAAGAAATTCGGACTTTGCCTTACTGGCTTTCTCAGCTTGCCGAGCTAATGCTTGTGCCTCGTTTCTGAGTATAATTTGCTTATCAAAAGCGGCTTTAATTGTTTTTTCCAGAGGCCAAAAAATAACAAAAGCTTCAATCGTCAGTAATAGCAAAGTGGCTAGCCAAATAAATATTTCAATCTGAGCGACATCACTAACGCGCGTTGAAGCTTCTTGCTCGAAGAAATTAACGACATTGTCTAATGCAGTGAGTAAATCGGTGACTTGCTCAATAGACAAACTCAAACCCTTTTCGCACATTGGGCTTTCCAGTATATTTTGCGCTTCGTTGATGTAGTTTCTTACGTGCTCGTCAAGTTGGCCATTACCAAAATAAGCGTCTTTTACATTAACAGGAAGGTTAGGGAGTGAGGTAAGTCTGTAATGATTTACTTTAAAGGTTTCTAGTGTTGCCTCTAGGTATGTCTCTTCTAATGAGCCTCTACACGCAGCGCCTGTAGAGCTCAATAACGCAATACGCTGCGATAGCATGCGTTGTTGCCCTGCAATATTGATGATTTCTGCGTCGTATTTTTGCTCATCAATCAGACTGTAAATAATAAAAAAGGACAGTGTGACAAGCGTTGCTGTTAGCAATAACGCGACGATGTATCGAAAGCGTAATGACATATATGTGAGCATGAGTTAGCACTCATCTCAAGATAATAGATGCCACGGCGTAACGCAAACGCCTAACGGTGTAATTGAAACATTTATTGCGGATTAAGCAATGGGTTCAAGAGCCCTCTTGGAAGTGGGTGAAATAGTGACTTCGTTCTGAGCAGTATGGTGAAACTTTTTGAAACGGGCACGCTTTTCTTTTGATGAGGATCGCATCTCTTCCTCTGAAGGAAGATGTTTTACATGCAGTCCCTGAGTTTCGAAGTCATTATTAATGTAGCCTAGTGCCGCATAGCGTTTTAGCACCGCGTTGCAAGGGTAGAATCCCCATTTGTGGTGAAATCGCTGCGCGTTAGAAACAAAATCCAACAAGTGATTTAGTGGACATCGGTAAGTGAGTCTTTCTGGTACAAAGGTGACTGTCTCTAGCTGCACAAGCTGCAGTCTGAGATGTCGACATGTGGTGAAAAAGTCTTCGTCGTTTAATCCGAAACCTGTGTAACTTTCATCGAAACCGCCGGTTTTTTCAAAGTCTGTCTTACGAATAAAAAACACTGTAGAACAAATACTATCGTTACTAAACTTTCCATAGTTAATTTCCTGATTTTGTTGATTGCCAATTACGTTTTCAAGGAATGTCATGTCATCATTGCTCGAGCGGTCGCCCGTTGATAGTGCAATATGGCTGCGCTTGAGCTGGTTGTACGAGCTTCGACATAAATCCTCAGGTACACATTTTACTGACGTAAAAACAATACTGTTTGATGCCAATTTACGTACACCATCACCCACTAACGTTGGCGCGATAATAGCCTCAACATTTACATACAAAATCGTGTCATATGTTGCGGCTAACATGCCTTTGTTTCTTGCTCTTGCAATGGGTAATGTCTGTTGCGTTGTGAACTTATGGACAATGTCGAAGTGATCACTTTTCATCAAAGAAAGTTCAGACGGTGGTGCCATCCAAACTACAATCAACTCCGAAGGCTTGTCGGTGCCTGCCTCTAATTGCGAAATAAGACGGCAAAGCTTATCGGTACGATTTTTGACAATAGTCACTACACTCACTGGCATGTGCATGAAGGCCTCCCTCGCATGTCGCTGTCTCAACATTCACTTGTACGACGCATAACTTTTGATAGCTATTAAGCAAAAAATAGTCCTAATTGATTAACTATCTGTTTAATAATGTTTTTTATTGTTTGGTGAACGTGGGTGACAGTGTGTGTCGTTGCTCATTGGGTAGATAGGCTATGACAGTGAGAAAGAGTTACACGCGTAGCCAAACGTTTCTACTATGCGCCAGGTTAGAGATTTGATATTCTTACCTTCAGTAATATAACTCTTTGTATTGTAAAGGTTCACATCGAGTGTTCTTCGGTGTTCCGCAATGTGAACTTTGGTCTAAAATGTGGATGAATTGCATGCCACACTCTGCAATATGTACTATGCTCGTTAATGTGAGTCCATGGCTTTACTTTAACCGTATAAGTTGTTGGTTATTAAATTTTCAAGTGGTGTAAAGGCTGTGTCAGTACAATCTTCAGTAGTCGTTCGTCAATATGACAAACAGTCGTTAAAAACAGTCGACGTTATCTCCGGTATCTCTCCAAACGCAATGAGGCGGGTATTTGGCGGCTGGATATTTTTCGCTGCAGTAGTGGGTATCATTGTGGCAGTAGCGCCAGACTTGAGCGCTCAGTTCATCGGATTAACGCTTTTTGTGTTGGTCGCGTTTACATTGGTAATGTTTGGCCAAAGCCGTATCTCGGAAGGTTGGCCAGCTATTATCTGCGACCAGAACTTCATTGGCGTTGTAAGAGATCCAGTTGCTCGAGAGTACATATGCGTCGACTCTTCATTAGTCGTCGATGCAAAGCCAACACTTATCAAACCCAATAAAAAAGCTGTTGAGATTCAATTGGACTATGAGAAGCTTTCAGAGCAAGACATAGCGCTACTCAAGCAAGCAGTTTGGCCGTACAGCGACAAATTGGTGGGGTTAGCCCATTTCAAAAAGCGCGAAGAGGCATGTGAGAGCGTTATGTGGTGCGTTCAGCATCGTTCATCTCATTAACTAGGGCGTATTAATCCCGGTTGGGTGGTGCAACAAGTGCTAATTGAGTGAAAAGAGGGTAATGGTCAGAGCCAATATCACTTAGTCTCTCAATACGTACTAATGAAAAGTGCTTCGAGTGAAATACGTGGTCAAGCGGCCACTTCACAAGTGGATAGTGTGCATGGAAGGTGTTAAAAAATCCTCGTCCCTCTCGCGGGTCAAGCAGGCCACTTATCTTTTTAAAATGGCGCGTGGTGGGTGACCAGGCAACATCATTTAGATCTCCTGCAACAATAACAGGGCCGCTTTGCTTCGAAATTTCCTTTCCAACCACATGTAGTTCAACATCTCTCGGTTTTGCATATTCGTTTTCGGTTGGACTTGGTGGTTTAGGGTGTAAAAAGTATAAGGTTACTTTTTGCCCATCAACATTAATCGTTGCTCTAATCGACGGTACGTCATCCTCAATCAAAAAGCGTAAGGTCACATTTTCAAAAGCATACTTGCTGTAAACATGCATGCCGTATAAGTTCTCTAATGGGCAAAATTTCTGATGGGGGTAATCTTTTTCAAGCTCACTGAGGTGATCTTGCCATTTTTTATTGGACTCAAGGGTAACTAAAAAATCAGGTTGGGTGGTATGCACATGGGATAGTAGCTTTTGATAACCGTCGTTCGGCATATAAACATTGCTTGATAGGATGCTCAATGTTTCTTTAGGCTCAGCCGCTACACGACGTACCTCGCGCTTGTAAAGTGGCGTATAAGGGATAATCCACATGCATTGATAAAGCAAACTGACGGCAAGCCCTAGCACTAATACAACATCAAATGCTGATAAAGTGTAAGAGATTGCTTTCACTGTATAGGCCACAAGTAACACTGCAAGCAAAGTCGCTATTTGTAATCTAGGAAATTCCCATACTCTAATTGTCCAATGCGACGAGGGAAGTAATGGAATAAAAGATATCGCTATGAAGATTACAGAAAAAACCGACAACACTATTTCCATTTAGATAGCCTCCCTGAGCCATAGAACTCGCCATTAAGCCTAGCGAGCAGTTTTATTACGGTTACGCGGTTAAGAATTGTTAATGATTACGCCGGCGAGAAGAGAATAGTTTAGATTCAATGTAGATGTGCTAAATAAGAATTATTATTCTTTGGCGAGTAAAAATTGCTGCAAAGCAAGCAAACTTTTCATCTTAAACATTGCTTGTAGTGTGAAGTTTTTAATATTTTATACTTAAATCAGTACGTTATGCCGTTGGCATTATTTTGGCATTACCCCATTTGAGTTTCGACAAAGGAGAAATGTTATGAAACGCACACTACTTTCTATGATTGTTGCTACATCGTTGACTACTGCAGCTTATGCAGGTGATATGAACTCTGACAACAAGTGGGAAAAGGGCGCCAAAGACGCATGGATTGATGGCAAAGCTGAAGCTACGCTGTTGTTCAATGGCAACCTAGATTCATTCGATATTAACACCGATGTTTCAAACGGCAATGTTGTTCTTACTGGTAAGGTGGATAACTCTGTTGAGAAGAAGCTGGCTGAAGAGCTAGTGTCTAACATCGATGGCGTAAAGTCGGTAGACAACAAACTAACGGTTGTTGCAAGAGCTGACATGGATTCTGATATGTCAGAAGACATGGAAGAGACGTACGACGAAGGTACGAGTGAGTTAACTGACGCGAAAATCGCTACCGTAATTAAAACTCGCCTTCTCATGGATACGGATATCTCTGGTTTTGACATTGATGTCGATGTAGAAAACGGCAATGTAACCCTAACGGGCGATGTCGATTCTGATGCTGAGCGTGACCTTGCGATTGAGATTGCAAAAAATGCATCTGATGTAAAAGATGTCGAAGATAACTTACGTGTGGTGACTGAAACAGCAATGAACTAATTGCGTTTAATCACTGATAGAAAAAGGGGCCTCGAGCCCCTTTTTTGTTTTAATCGACAACTTGTTTTCAACCTCATTTCCCAAACTCTGCTCGACAAACACATCTTTGTTTTGTCGTAGCGTGAAATATTCAAAGCGCTGTGTACAAAATTCCCAACCTTCATTATCAATAAATAGCTAAAATTGCATATATCATTGTTTTATATGGATTTTATTGTTGGCTCGATAACTGCAATCTATCATTAACTAGACGCTTCAAGGAGAGTGGCATGAATATTTTACGCTGGGTTGTTTCGGGATTGGTTGTATCTTTTTTTGTAGTTATCGTTGGAATGGCGAGTAACGGTAGTACTTTTGTGAGTCAAGCGACAGCGGATGATCAAGAGCGTGAGCTTCATCCAGATATTGTGAAAATAGAAGGCACGTATTCGCAAGTTAAATTCGATTTAAGTAGAAAGTCTCATTTGCTACGCAAGATGCGTATGGACCATTACATTGCACAAGCAAAACAAGCTGACTTGCGTGGGTGGGACCATGAGCGCAAAGATTTGATTGAACGCGCTGAAAACATTTTGTCGCATCATTTAACCCAATATGCGGTTAGTGTTCAAAACGATGCAGAATCGTATTCTGTATCTTCAATCTAAATAAAAAAAGCGAAGCCTGACGTCAGGCTTCGCTTTTATTCTTTTAGCGCTCTATGCCATTCTTTAAATTATTAGTCTTACTCTACATCGACAATTTTAAGCGTATTGGTTGCACCTACTTTTTCCATCTCGTCACCGTAGGTCAAAATAATGCTGTCACCGCTTTTCACTAAGCCTTTCTCTTTAAGTGAAGCAATAACGTCATACTTCAAGCGACCTGGCTCACTTTGTGATGAGTCAAAGTAAACCGGCTTGACGCCGCGGCAAAGCGCCATCGTATTTAGTGTTGTTTCGTGACGTGACATTGCAATTATTGGCAACGATGTCGTGATGCGTGACATCAGCGTTGGCGTGCTTCCGCTTTCGGTCAAACCAACAATTGCCTTAACACTTGGCAGGTGGTTTGCTGCGTAAACTGCTGAAAGTGCAATTGACTCACTGGTAGACGAGAATTGTTCGTCCATGCGGTGCTTTGAAATTTTAACACTTGGATGTGTTTCTGCACCTTCACAAACGCGCGCCATAGCCGCAACCGTTTCAATAGGGTAGTTACCCGCGGCTGTTTCAGCAGACAACATCACCGCATCGGTACCGTCAAGCACTGCGTTAGCTACATCCATAACCTCTGCGCGCGTTGGCATTGGGCTATCAATCATCGACTCCATCATTTGCGTTGCGGTAATGACCACTTTGTTAAGCTGACGAGAGCGCGCGATAAGCTTCTTCTGTACACCTACAAGCTCGGCATCGCCAATTTCAACCCCTAAATCACCACGAGCAACCATTACGGCATCCGATGCACTAATGATATCTGTCATAGCTTCGTCAGTTGCAACGGTTTCAGCGCGTTCTACTTTGGCACAAATTTTTGCGTAGCAACCTGCTGCTTCAGCCAGTTCGCGAGCATAATTTAGATCTGCGCCGCTGCGTGGGAACGATACGGCAAGGTAATCTACGCCAATCTTAGCGGCTGTTTTGATATCTTCTTTGTCTTTTTCAGTCAACGCATCGGCAGAAAGGCCACCACCTTGGCGGTTGATGCCTTTATTGTTTGATAGCTTACCACCTACAGTTACTTCGGTGATGACTTTACGACCTTCTACACCAGTCACTTTAAGCTGAATACGGCCGTCGTCTAGCAATAATATATCACCCGCAGAAACGTCGTCTGGCAGAGCTTTGTAGTCGATACCCACTTGCTGGTCGTTACCTTCGTCACGTCCAAGCTCTGCATCTAAAACGAATTTAGCGCCAATCTCTAGATGAACAGAACCTTGTGCAAAACGTGCAACGCGAATTTTAGGGCCTTGGAGATCGCCTAAAATTGCAACGTATTTGCCTAAGTTTTTGGCCGCCTGACGAACGCGTTTAGCGCGTTCAATATGGTCTTCTGCTTGACCGTGAGAAAAATTCATTCGTACTGTATTTGCGCCTGCGGCAATCAGTGCTTGAATTTTTTCTAATGAGTCGGTTGCTGGACCTAAGGTGGCAAGAATTTTCGTTCTTCTAGTCATGAGATTCCGTCGCTGTTTCTGTAGTTAGAAATGACAAAGAGTGTTAGGTGAATATTATTAAAATAGTCACCTGTAATCGCTTTACGTAATTTTATTACAGAATAGTAGTTGAATTTGACAAAAATGTGAATGAAAGAAAGAAAAAGTCATAACTGGCTCGACCAGTTAAGCGGCTTTAACTTACAATGTGAACAAATAATAGACTAAGTAAGGTGTGGTTGCTTAATAACAAACGCGGTTTTCTGGTATTGGGGTCAAATTATCAAGTGAAGGCAAGCGAATGATGAAATCAACTCGCTTGCCCTGTTGCAGCTGTTAGTCGTTGCGTTTCTCATACCGAGAACCGCGAAGGGTATCTTTAACGCGCTTCAGGTTTTCTCTGAATTTGTTTCCGCGGCGCAGTGTAAAGCCAGTAGCTAACACGTCTATAAGCGTAAGCTGTGCAATACGCGATGCCATTGGCATGTACATGTCGGTATCTTCAGGTACTTCAAGCGATAAAACGTAACTGCACTCTTGTGCCAACGGGCTATCTGCCGATGTTATTCCAACGACAGTAGCGTCATTCATTCGCGCTATTTGTGCAATCTCTACCAAGCTCTTTGTGCGACCGGTGTGGCTTATAAGCACTACAACGTCACCATCTGAGCAATTCATACAACTCATGCGTTGCATCAAGATGTCTTCAAAATAAACAACGGGTACGTTAAAACGGAAGAATTTATTTAGTGCATCGTGAGCGACCGACGCTGATGCGCCGAGTCCGAAAAATGAGATCTTCTGTGCTTGTGTAAGCAAATCTACCACGCGATTGACGACATTGACATCGACAGACTGTCGCGCAACCTCAAGTGACGCCATGGTAGATTCAAAAATTTTATTGGTGTATTCGTCTGGGCTATCGTTCTCGTCAACATGGCGATTAACGTATGGCGTACCATTGGCAAGGCTTTGCGCTAAATGTAATTTGAAATCGGGGAAGCCTTTGGTGTCTAGTCTTCTGCAGAAGCGGTTAACCGTTGGCTCACTTACATCCGACATTTTAGCAAGTGTTGCTATACTCGAATGAATGGCTGTTTGAGGGTTCGCAAGAATAACCTCTGCCACCTTTTTCTCAGATTTGCTAAACGCCGCTTTATTTTGTGTAATTTTTTCTAAAATGTTCATACAGATATAGCAATTAAATAACGCAAGTTGTTGTAAGGTACATCTGTAATAGTACCCAATGTGACGACTGTGACAAGAAAAATGTAATTTTTTGACATTTTTTATTGTTTTGGCGAGGTTAAATCAGGGTAAACTGAGGGAAACAACAAAGATTCAGATCCTGTAGTTGGTTCAAGTTGTAATTTTACTACATTTGGTGTTAACTATACGGTAAAAATAGTCGTTAGTGTTGTAAATAACTGTACAATACGCCGCGGACACATACATTTAAAAGGTCGACGAATATGGTATTGGATAATTCCTACGATCCCTGTGATTTTGTACTTTTCGGTACATTGGGTGATCTTTCACGACGCAAGTTATTGCCTTCATTATATCAGCTTGAAAAAGCAAACCTGATGCATCCAGACACCACTATTGTGGGTGTTGCGCGTCAGGAAATGTCTTTAGATGAGTACGTTGAAGAAGTTCACACAAACCTTATTAAATTTGGTGAAAAGAACTTATGTGAAGAAACATGGGCACGCATGAAAGCGCGTTTACATTATGCTTGTGTTGATATGAAAGACGTAGAGAGCTATTGCGTTCTTGATGACCATGTTGACCCTACGCGCACCATGGTGTGTTACCTTGCTACACCACCGGCGATTTACGGTGATATTTGTCGTGGTTTGCACAGCTGCAAGATTATCGACTCAAGCGTGCGTGTAGTGCTTGAAAAGCCAATCGGACACGATTTGGCATCGTCAAAAGTTATTAATGAGCAAGTTGCTGAATACTTCGACGAAAAACAAATCTATCGAATTGACCACTACCTTGGCAAAGAAACAGTACTTAACCTGGTTTCATTGCGTTTTGCGAACTCAATTTTTGCGACGAACTGGGATCATAATTGCATCGATCACGTTCAAATTTCAGTTGCTGAATCGGTTGGTATTGAAGGGCGCTGGGGTTATTTTGATGACGCAGGTCAAATGCGCGATATGGTGCAAAACCACTTGCTACAAATCCTTAGCTTGGTCGCAATGGAGCCGCCGACAACACTTGACGCTGACAGCATTCGCGATGAAAAACTGAAGGTACTTAAAGCGCTGCGTCCTATTAACTCATTCAACATCAACGATAGTACCGTGCGCGGTCAGTACACATCGGGATTTGTTAAAGGTGAAGAAGTGCCTGGTTACCTTGAAGAAGAGGGCGCTAATACACAAAGCAGAACGGAAACGTTTGTGGCTATCAAGGCTGAGATTGACAACTGGCGTTGGGCTGGTGTGCCATTCTACCTTCGTACAGGTAAGCGCATGCCAACCAAGGTCAGTGAGGTTGTTATTTACTTTAAGCGTCAGCCTCACAACTTATTTGGCGACAGCTTCAAGAACCTTCCACCTAATAAGTTAGTAATCCGCTTACAGCCTGATGAGGGTGTTGAAATCACGGTAATGAACAAAGTACCGGGTCTTACGAGTTCAGGTTCTATGGATTTGCAAAAATCTAAGCTTAACTTGAGTTTCTCTGAGGCATTTGCAGACGAGAGAATCCCTGATGCCTATGAAAAGCTATTACTAGAAGTCATGTTGGGTAACCAAGCGCTATTCGTTCGCCGCGATGAAATTGAACAGGCGTGGACGTGGGTAGACTCTATTCTTGAAGCGTGGAAGCAATCAAGCGAGCCACCAGAGCCGTATCAAGCTGGTACATGGGGACCTGTAGATTCAATTGGTTTGCTAGCGCGTGAAAACCGTAGCTGGTATGAAAGCAAAACAGCGAAGAAGAAATAAGATGGCGTTAACAACACTTTCATTTGAAACTCCTGATGCGCTGACCAATGCGTTTGCAGAAGACTTAGTAAGTATCCTTAAAACGGGCATTAAAACCCGTGGTCGCGCTTCACTTGTGGTCAGTGGTGGACGTACTCCATTGGCGTTATTCAAGCAACTCAGCGAAACCGACCTAGAGTGGGATAAAGTTGATATTACATTAGCTGACGAGCGCTGGGTTGAAGAAAGCCATGAGGCGAGTAATACCAGCTTAGTAAAGCAGAACTTAATTCAAAATAAAGCCGCGGCAGCTCGTTTTATCGAGTTAAAAAGCGAAGCAGAAGATGCAAAAGACGGTGTGAGCATTGCAGAGAAAAACCTTGAAGCAATGTCTCAGCCTTTCGATGCGTTAATTCTAGGAATGGGTGAAGATGGCCATACGGCGTCACTTTTTCCATGCTCAGAGCAAGTGCTAGACGGCTTAAATATGGACAGCGGCAGAACGTGCATTGCTGTTCAACCTACAACAGCACCTCACCAACGTATTTCATTGACGCTACCAGCGTTGCTCAATAGCCGTAATATCTTTTTGCACCTTACAGGTGAAAAGAAGAAGCATGTCTTGCTAGACGCTATTGAAAATGCCACCGAAGCGCAAAAGCCCATCACTGCCGTTGTGAATAGAGCACCGGTAACTTTGATGTGGGCGCCATAGGAGACGATTATGAACCCCAAAATTGCTGAAGTTACGCAACGAATCATCGAGCGTAGTAAAGAAACCCGTAAGGCGTACCTAGAGAAAATTGAACATGCACGACGTCAAGGTCCGCACCGTGGCGCATTGTCATGCGGTAACTTAGCCCACGGCTTTGCTGCCTGTGGTACAAGTGAAAAAGCAGATCTTCGCTCTATGACAAAAGCCAACGTGGCGATTGTTTCTGCATATAACGACATGCTTTCAGCTCACCAGCCTTATGAAACTTATCCAGCGCTTATCAAAGAAGCGGTGAAAGAAGTTGGTAGTGTAGCACAGTTCGCTGGTGGTGTTCCGGCAATGTGTGATGGCGTAACGCAAGGTCAATCAGGTATGGATTTAAGCCTGATGAGCCGCGATAACATTGCGCAGGGCGCAGCTATTGCGTTGTCTCATAACATGTTTGATAGCGCGTTGATGTTGGGTATCTGTGACAAAATCGTACCAGGGCTACTAATTGGTTCTTTGACATTTGGCCACCTTCCAACAGTTTTCGTTCCAGCAGGCCCAATGCCTTCTGGTTTGCCGAACAAAGAAAAGGCACGCGTACGTCAGCAGTTTGCGGAAGGCAAAGTAGGTCGCGACGCATTGCTAGAAGCTGAGTCGCAGTCTTATCACTCAGCGGGAACCTGTACGTTCTACGGTACAGCTAACTCTAACCAGTTAGTGGTAGAAATGATGGGCTTACACCTGCCTGGCTCGTCGTTTGTAAACCCAGGCACGCCATTACGTGATGCATTAACAAAAGCCGCTGCAGTGCAAGCAACACGCTTAACTGATTTGGGTGATAATTACACGCCAATTGGCCACATTGTAGACGCGAAAGCGATTGTAAACGGACTCGTAGGCTTGTTAGCTACAGGTGGTTCAACAAACCACACTATGCACTTGATTGCCGTTGCTCGTGCTGCTGGTTATATCGTGAACTGGGATGATTTTTCAGACATTTCAAACGCAGTGCCACTACTTACGCGCATTTACCCCAACGGGTCTGCTGATATCAACCACTTCGTTGCCGCAGGCGGTATGTCTCTCTTAATTAGACAACTACTTGATGCCGGTCTACTGCACAACGATGTGAAAACCATTTGCGGTGAAGGCTTAGACTTCTATACCAAAGAGCCAGTGCTTATTGATGGCGAGCTTGAGTGGCGTGATGGTCCTACTGAATCATTAGACAAAGACGTATTGGCAACCGTGGAAGCGCCATTTAAACCAGACGGTGGTTTGAGCGTTCTTGACGGTAATTTAGGGCGTGGCGTAATTAAGACATCTGCACTTCGTACGCCTCACTGCACCCTCAAAGCGCCTGCAGTTGTATTTGAAGACCAGTTTGAACTTGACGAAGCATTTAAATCTGGTGCGCTCGATAAAGATTGTATCGTAGTAGTTCGCTTCCAAGGGCCTTCTGCCATTGGTATGCCTGAGCTACACCGATTAACACCGCCACTTGGTGTACTTCAAGATCGCGGCTTTAAAGTTGCATTGGTGACAGACGGCAGAATGTCTGGTGCATCGGGTAAAGTACCAGCTGCAATTCATGTTACGCCAGAAGCTTACAAAGGCGGTTTGCTTGCAAAAGTACACGACGGCGACTTAATAGAATTAAACACCGTGACTGGCGAATTAACACTACATGTTGATGATGCGACATTAGCGGCACGTGAAGCGCAACCTGCCAATCTTGCAAAGCATCATGTCGGTATGGGACGTGAAATGTTTGCAGGAATGCGCGCGATGCTAACGGGTGCAGAAGAAGGTGCATGTTCACTGTTCTACACACAGGAGCAAGCATAATGGGGCAGAAATTTGTCGCAGATGTAGGCGGGACTAATATACGTCTAGCGCGTGTGACCGAATCTGGTGTGGCTGATATCAAAAAATACATGTGTAATGACTTTGCCAGTATCGATTTGGCAATAGCACAGTATTTTGCTGATATGCCCGAATATGCTTTTACCGAAGGGTGTATTGCTATCGCGTGCCCGGTACTTGGCGATCAGGTAGAAATGACCAACCACAGTTGGGCATTTTCACAAAACGCGCTTCGTTCTCAATTAAAGTTGAACGCACTGTATGTCATCAATGATTTTACTGCAGTGGCGCACTCATTGCCTGTGCTTGGTGACGAGCAAGTTGTCCAAATAG